>NZ_JBFOAH010000020.1:0-164581 GCF_040812055.1 Paraburkholderia suaedae
GTTGCTTTCTACAATCCGGTGCGCCTGCACTCCACGTTGGGCTATCTGTCGCCCGCCGCCTACGAGGCGAATCCGACAGCGAAAGAACCTGTCTACCTGTCCGAAATTAGTTGACCACTACAGCATGCACCGGCGCTGTGTTGCTCATGCGCTGGCCGGTCATCTCTGCATACCAGCGGCGCACCTGTGTGACACTCGGCGCGATACCTCGGCGCTGATTCCTGAACTGAAGAAGGAAACGGGCGAATGCCTGCGGCTCAGTCCGCAATCCGGCCACAGCCTGCGCCCGCTGCAATGTCATCTCACCGGCATGTACCCCGCTTCCGAGGCCATGCGCCTTAGCCTGCTCCGCTGTCAGAATCTCGCCTGTGGTCAGGTCGATCCATTCAATAGCCTCGACGGACTTGTACCGGCTGAGGGTTGTCTTCCCCAGCGTCACCGGCTTCGAGAGGCGTCGCCATACCTGCCGCACCTTGTGGACTACCCAGCACTCGGCATTCATAGGCTGTTTGTGGCGTTCACTTACTTGTGAGTGCCGGGTAATGGTGATGGTTACTGTCATGTTTTCCTCCGGGATGGGTGAACGCGCAGAGCACGCTGTTATTGAATAAGGGGAAACCTCTGTAAGTCATTGAATACGCAGTGAAAGCGGGCTCAGAAAGTCAGTCATCGGCTGACTTATACGAGAGGAACTAACCGGGAACGATCGACGGGCTTAATGCCCTCCGAGATAGGCGGGACTGCGCGCACCCTTGCGGTGGCTTCGAGACGTCAAGCGGTTCTCTGTCTGTATGTCGACTGAAATCGAGATCCCTGTCTGTATGTGTCCCGAAATCGGAACCAGCGCACACGGCGTCTCTGTGTCTCTCAAGTCAACCGAAATAGAATCCTTGTCTGTGTATCGACCGAAATTGATCCCGCCAGAAACGACGAAGCCCGCTCGGTGGCGGGCCTCTCGGATGAAGCGGCCACGCAAAGCGTGACGCGCTGTGTTGCTCGTCCGTCCTACTGCGCTGCTGCGTCCTGTGCTGCCTTAATGATGGTCACGTGCGTGGTGCCGTACTCCTTGGCCAAGCCCCGCGCCGTAGCGCCTCCTTTCAGCCTCGCCCGAATCTCCAGCTTCTGCTCGGGTGTGAACCGCTCGGGCCTACCACCGACCCGGCCTTGTGACCGTGCCCGCTCCAGCCCCGAATGGGTCCGCTCAACAATCAGGTCACGCTCGAACTGAGCGAACGCAGCGAACATCCGCAGAATCAAATCCCCTGCCGCGCTCGTCACCTCCTGCACCGGCAAGTCCAGCACCACCACCCGGACGCCCGCTGCGCGCAGCGCCTGCACCGTGCTATCCACGTCGGAAGCATTCCGGCCCAGTCGGTCCAGCTTCGCCACTACCAGCGTATCCCCAGCCTCCAGCTTCTCCACTAGCTTGCGAAACACTGGGCGGTCCATCGCGGGCACCGTGCCGCTGATCGTCTCAGCGTGGACGCGGCGCGCTTCGACGGCATAGCCTGCCCGCTCTGCTGCAAGCTGTTGGTTCGTGGTGTCCTGATCCTGTGTCGATACTCGGCTGTAGAGGAATGTTCGTGACATGCTTGGCCCCGGTTAGAAAACGTGGATAGAATCGTCTCATGGATAGAAACCCAATGCAAGGTGTTTCTTACCATCTATCCGGGCTTGCGTTGCGTGGATGCACTCTCAGATCAGGGCCATACGCGTCGATCAGTTCCATTGCGAGCGGTTCATCGCACCGACATCCGAGCACAACGCCGGTAAGTACCCCGGGCATTAGGCGAAGGTTCGACTCGAACACCATTGGAACGCCGTGCGGCGGCTTGTCCGAGAGGGCTGAGGTGCGCTCCTCTCCGACCAGCCGGTATTCGTGCTCGTACTCCCACACGTCGGACTTCGTGTAGATCGGCACGAGGTCAGTGCTACCGCCTTCCTCGTACATGCGGATTGGCGGATACGTCTCTCGGTAAGAGACACCGAACGCGTATTGCATCTGGGGAGTCGTAGCATCGAACTCCAGCGCAATTCCCTTGTGCCCACCGCCGTAGTGCGACCACATCAGCGGGTGCAATGGATCGGGAGTCAGGCAGTACACGCGGTACACATCGGAGACGGTCTTAACGTGAAACAGGTGCGTGACAGTCACCATAGCCCGCAGTTGCTCGGTATCTCTGCGCAGTTCTTCAATGTCTTCCAGCGGATCAGTGCGGCAAATCCATTGCAGGATTTTCTCCCGTTCATCGGGATCGTCCAGATCGGTCGCATCAAACCACGGCCTACAGTCCCACGGGTCGTTGAACTCCGAAGGCTTCGCCATGTGAATCGTCCGGTCGCGGAGCGTCCGCTCCAGATAACAGGCATTGAACGACTGGTAGTGATACAGCACGGCGTGCCCGTCGTGAGTAGCGTTTTTGAGGTCCATGTCATCGGAGGTCGAAGGCGGTCACTCATCGTACCAATTGCCGGACAGGGCGTGTGCTTGCGTCGCTGGGACAACGCTGGGACAATCCAACCTCCTCCCTCGGCAGGGATGATGCTTTGAAGCCTGAACTGGCGCGGGGCGCTACGGTTTTCAGCCCTTGAAGCGGCGATGACAAGTTTGATACGACGGGTATCTGCGCGGCATTGCGGACCACGTTGCTCCGCTATACATGACCCACAGCACGCCGTTAAGTACCGAACGGGTATTGGCAAGCGGCCGGCCACGCAGTTCGGAGCGCGGGCGCAGTTCAGGAAGCAACGGAGCGACGCGCTGCCATTCTTCGTCAGTGATATCACGGTGCGGATTCATAGCTTCTCCTTTATCTGAACCTCGATAAAAGATAGCCCCTCGTGCGCGCCCGGGACATAAGACCAATCTGAATCTTGAAAATGTGCCAGCCTGGGCTAATCAGTGCCGCAACCACACATGACCTGCGGCATAGGTAACGGCCGCGGTATCACTTTCCAAGCGCCGGCAGGAACTCGATACGGGGGCCGGCTGCGGTCCTTAGAAGTCGCTCACGTCAGCGACGTGTCGACGATCCGCCGCGGTGCGTCCAGATACTCCTTCGACTGCATCTCGGCAATCCGCGATGCCGTGCGCGTGAATTCATTGGCCATCGGCCCGTCCAGGTACAGTTGGTCGGGCGGCACGGCGGCGGACATCAACAGCTTGACCTTGTGATCGTAGAAGACGTCGATCAGCCACGTGAAGCGACGCGCTTCCGAGGCCATGCGCACCGACATCTGCGGCACGCTCGACAGAATCACTGCATGAAAACGGCTTGCCAGTTCCAGGTAGTCGTTCTGCGAGCGCGGGCCGCCGCACAGCGTCGCGAAATCGAACCACACGACGCCGTCCGCGCGGCGCAGCGCCTTCAGCTCGCGCTTCTCGATATGCAGGATCGGGCTCTCGTCGGGGACCGCGGCCAGACGCGCGAATGCGTCGCGCAACGCCTTGTCGGCGGCCGCGCCGAGCGGCGTGTGATACACCTCCACCTGAGCAAGCGTGCGCTGCCGGTAGTCGATGCCCGCGTCGACGTTGACCACGTCGAGCTTGTCCTTGATCAGCTCGATGGCCGGCAGCATGCGGTCGCGGTGCAACCCGTCCGGATAGAGTGTGTCCGGGTCGTAGTTGGAGGTCATCACGAACTGCACGCCGTTCTCGAACATCTTGTCGAGCAGCCGGTACAGGATCATCGCGTCGGCAATGTCCGACACGTGGAATTCGTCGAAGCAGATCAGGCGGTAGCGTTTCGCGATGCGGCGCGCGAGTTCGTCGAGCGGATCGGCCTGGCCTTTCAGCTCCTCCAGTTCGCGATGCACTTCGCGCATGAACTCGTGAAAATGCAGCCGCGTTTTGCGCTGCACCGGCACGATCATGTAGAAGCTGTCCATCAGGAAGCTCTTGCCCCGCCCTACGCCGCCCCACATGTACACGCCGCGCGGCAAATCCGGATGATTGATCAGCTTCTTGAACGCGTTCGAGCGGCGCGCCTTGTATTCGACCCACTCTTCGTAGCACCGCTGCAGCCGGTCGACCGCCGCGCGTTGAGCGGGGTCCGATTGATAACCGCGCGTCTGCAGTTCTTTTTCGTAGTATTCGGTGACGTTCATGGTGTTGCTGCAAAAAGAAAGGCGGGAGGGAGTGAACCCGCCCGCCTTGATGGTGATGCCAAAGTTGTGCTCAGTCAGGCGTGCGCGTGATCACATGTTCAGCGCGCGCTTGTCCACGGCGAGTGCCGCTTCGCGCATGACTTCCGACAGCGACGGGTGCGGATGGCAAATGCGGCCCAGGTCTTCCGAGGCCGCCTTGAATTCCATCGCCACCACGGCTTCGGCGATCAGGTCCGATGCGTTTGCCGAGATGATGTGCACGCCGAGCAGTTCGTCGGTCTTCGCGTCGGCGATCATCTTGACGAAACCGTCCGCCTTGTTGATGCCGAGCGCGCGGCCGTTCGCCATGAACGGGAACTGGCCCGTCTTGACCTCGCGGCCTTCGGCCTTCAGCTGCTGTTCCGTCTTGCCCACCCACGCGATTTCCGGTTCCGTGTAGATCACCCACGGAATGCAGTTGTAGTCGATATGCGGCTTCTGACCGTCGATGATTTCGGCGACCAGCACGCCTTCGTCCTCGGCCTTGTGCGCGAGCATCGGACCACGCACCACGTCGCCGATCGCATACACGTTCGCCACGGCAGTCGCGCAGTGCTCATCGACGTCGATGAAGCCGCGCTCGTTGGCTTTCAGGCCGATCGCTTCCAGCCCGAGGTTGTCGGTGTTCGGCACGCGGCCGATCGACACGATCAGCCGGTCCGCTTCCAGCGTCTTCGCGTTGCCGTCCTTGTCCGTGTACGCGATCGACACGCTGTTGTCCGTGGTCGTGACTTTGCCGACCTGCACGCCGACCTGAATGTCCAGGCCCTGCTTCTTGAACTGCTTGGCCGCTTCTTTCGCGAGCGCCTGGTCAGCCGCGCCGAGAAATTCCGGCAGCGCTTCGAGCACGGTCACTTCCGCACCGAGACGGCGCCACACCGAACCGAGTTCGAGACCGATCACGCCGGCGCCGATCACGGCCAGCTTCTTCGGTGCGGTGTCGAAGCTCAGCGCGCCTTCGTTGTCCGCGACGATCTTGTTGTCGACAGGGATGTTCGGCAGATGGCGCGCTTTGGAGCCGGTGGCGATGATCACGTTCTTCGCCGTCACGACTTCGCTGCCTGTACCGTCGGCACCTTCGCCGCTCACTTCGATCTGCACGCCGGCGTCCGTCTTGCCGGTGAACTTGCCGTGCCCCTTGAGCCAGGTGATCTTGTTCTTGCGGAACAGAAATTCGATACCCCTGGTCATCTTCTCGACGATGCCGTCTTTGCGGGCCATCATCTTCGCGAGGTCCACCCGCACGTTGTCCACCGAAATGCCGTGGTCCGCGAGGTGATGCGATGCGTTTTCGAATTCTTCCGACGACGCGAGCAACGCCTTCGAAGGAATGCAGCCCACGTTCAGGCACGTGCCGCCGAGCTTCAACGCACCGGCCGGGTTCTTCCATTTTTCGATACATGCGACGGTCTTGCCGAGCTGCGCTGCGCGAATGGCGGCGATATAACCGCCAGGGCCCGCGCCGATCACGACGACGTCAAATTCTTTGGACATGACAATCCTTTTGATAGCGGAACGGCGCGCCGCCACCTTTCGTGGCGCGCGCCCTGCCTTTTACTGCGGAATGCTAAAGACGTGGTGCTCAGGTGGCGCCGGCTTGCCCAAAATCAACGGGGAACAAGCCGACGACGCCGGGATGGCGATTACAGGTCGAGCAGCAGGCGAGCCGGGTCTTCCAGCGCGTCCTTCATCGCGACCAGCGACAGCACCGCTTCGCGGCCGTCGATGATGCGGTGGTCGTACGACAGCGCCAGATAGTTCATCGGGCGGATCACGATCTGGCCATTTTCGACCACAGCGCGTTCCTTGGTGGCGTGTACGCCCAGGATGGCGGATTGCGGCGGGTTGATGATCGGGGTCGACAGCATCGAACCGAACACACCACCGTTCGAGATCGAGAAGGTGCCGCCGGTCATTTCTTCGATCGACAGCTTGCCGTCTTTCGCCTTCTGGCCGAATTCGGCAATTTTCTTCTCGATGTCGGCGAGACTGAGCTGATCCGCATTGCGCAGGATCGGCACCACCAGACCACGCGGCGAACCGACGGCGATACCGATGTCGAAATAGCCGTGATAGACGATGTCGTTACCGTCGATCGACGCGTTCACCAGCGGGAACTTCTTCAGCGCGTGGACCGCCGCCTTGACGAAGAACGACATGAAGCCGAGCTTCACGCCATGTTCCTTCTCGAACTTGTCCTTGTACTTGTTGCGCAGGTCCATCACCGGTGCCATGTTTACTTCATTGAACGTGGTCAGGATGGCGTTGGTTTGCTGCGACTCGAGCAGACGCTCGGCGATACGCGCACGCAAACGCGACATCGGCACGCGCTGTTCCGGGCGGTCTTTCAGCCACTGTTCGGCCGAAGCAGGCGGCTTGACGTCGGGCAGCGACGGCTTGGCCGCCTTCGGTGCGGCAGCCGGCGCCGGCGCGGCCTTGGCAGCGGCCGGAGCCGCTTGACCCGCAGTCAGCACATCGCCCTTGGTGATGCGGCCGTCGCGGCCCGTGCCGGCGACGTCGCCCGAGGAGAGGCCCTTCTCGGCCATCAGCTTGCCGGCAGCCGGCGAAGCCGCTGTGTTCGCGCCCGTCGCAGCAGCGGCCTGGGCGGCCGGAGCGGCTGCCGGAGCCGGCGTGGCAGCCGGTGCCGGCTTGACTTCGGCTTCGACGGCGGCGGCGCTGGCCGTGCCCTCGGTGTCGATCTTTGCGATCACCTGGTCGGCAACGACGGTGTCGCCGTCGTTCGCGATGACCTGAACCAGCACGCCGGCCGAGGGTGCCGGCACTTCGAGAACGACCTTGTCGGTCTCGACTTCGATGAGAATTTCGTCGACAGCGACGGACTCGCCGGGCTTCTTCTTCCACTGCAGCATCGTGGCTTCCGAGACCGACTCGGACAGCTGGGGAACCTTGACTTCAACAATAGCCATTATGAATATCCTGAATACGTATCGGGTGACGGCGCGGTGAACGACGACCGCCTGCGAACCATGACCGCGGGATGAACCTTTACAGGATCACCGGATGCGGCCCGGGAAAGCGCCTCGCGCTCTCCCGGTTCGCGTTTTCTTTATTTAGCGATCGACGCGCTCTTGAGCCGGCCGAAAGCGCCTTCGACGAGCGCCTTCTGCTGCTCGTAGTGCTTCGCGTAGTAGCCGACTGCCGGCGAGGCCGAAGCCGGACGGCCGCTATAGGCGAGCTTCTGCCCTTCCTTCATGCCTTCCTTCAGGTGGTGCTCGATGTAGAACCACGGGCCCTGATTCTGCGGCTCGTCCTGCGCCCAGACCAGTTCGGTCGCGTTGTCGTACTTTTTCATTTCCGCTTCGAACTGCTTGTGCGCGAACGGGTAGAGCTGTTCGATACGGATGATCGCGACGTCGTTCGCCTTGGTTTCGCGACGGTGCGCAACCAGGTCGTAGTACACGCGGCCCGAGCAGGCCACCACGCGCTTGACCTTCTTCGCGTCGATCGCCGGGTCCACTTCGCCGATGATCGGCTGGAACGCGCCCTTCGCGAGTTCCGACAGATCCGACACGGCTTCCTTGTGACGCAGCAGCGACTTCGGCGTCGCGACGATCAGCGGCTTGCGGAACAGACGGATCATCTGGCGGCGCAACAGGTGGAAGATCTGCGCCGGCGTGGTTGGCTGAACGACCTGCATGTTGTGATCCGCGCACAGTTGCAGGAACCGCTCGATACGCGCGGACGAGTGCTCAGGGCCCTGGCCTTCGTAGCCATGCGGCAGCAGCATCGTCAGACCCGACACGCGGCCCCACTTCACTTCGCCCGACGAGATGAACTGGTCGATCACGACTTGCGCGCCATTGACGAAGTCGCCGAACTGCGCTTCCCATGCGACGAACGTATTCGGTTCAGCGGTGGAGTAACCGTATTCGAAGCCCAGCACCGCTTCTTCGGACAGCACCGAGTCGATCACCGTGAACTTCGCCTGACCATCGGCGACGTTTTGCAGCGGCACGTAGGTGCCGTCGTTCCAGCGTTCGCGATTCTGATCGTGCAGCACCGCGTGGCGGTGCGTGAACGTGCCGCGGCCTGAATCCTGGCCGGTCAGGCGCACGGCATAGCCGGAGGCGACCAGCGACGCGAACGCCAGGTGTTCGCCCATGCCCCAGTCGAGCTTCGCTTCGCCGCGGCCCATCGCGCGACGGTCGTTGATGACGCGCTCGACGAGCGGGTGAACCTTGAAGTTTTCCGGAATCGTGGTGATGCGCTCGGCCAGGCGCTTGAGTTCCGCGAGCGGCACGGCCGTGTCAGCTGCATCGGTCCACTTGCGGTTGAGGAACGGCACCCAGTCCACCGCGTACTTGCTCTTGTAGTTCGAGAGCACCGGGTCGACCGTGTGATGGCCTTCGTCCATCGCCTTGCGGTACGCCTTCACGTACTCGTCAGCCTCGTCGGCTCCGATCACGCCTTGTTGCACCAGCTTTTCGGCGTACAGCGCGCGCGTGCCCGGGTGCTTCGCAATCGTCTTGTACATCAGCGGCTGAGTGACAGCCGGCGTGTCCTGCTCGTTGTGGCCCAGCTTGCGGAAGCAGACGATGTCCACGACGACGTCCTTGTGAAACTGCATCCGGAAGTCGATCGCCATCTGCGTAGCCAATACGACTGCTTCGGGATCGTCACCGTTCACGTGCAGCACCGGCGCTTCGATCATCTTGACGACGTCCGAGCAGTACAACGTGGAGCGCGAGTCGCGCGGGTCCGACGTCGTGAAGCCGATCTGGTTGTTGATGACGATGTGCAGCGTGCCGTGCGTGCCGTAGCCGCGCGTTTGCGCGAGATTCAGCGTCTCCATCACGACGCCCTGGCCCGCGAAGGCCGCATCGCCGTGGATCTGCACCGGCAGCACTTGCAGGCCGCTGTCGTCGCCGCGACGGTCCATACGGGCCTTCGCCGAACCCTCAACGACCGGGTTGACGATTTCGAGGTGCGACGGGTTGAAGGCGAGCGACAGGTGAACCGGGCCGCCGTCGGTCGAGACGTCCGACGAGAAACCCTTGTGGTACTTCACGTCGCCCGCCGGCAGATCGTCGACGTGCTTGCCTTCGAATTCGGCGAACAGGTCGGCCGGCATCTTGCCGAGCGTATTGACCAGCACGTTCAGGCGGCCGCGGTGAGCCATGGCGATGACGATTTCCTGAACGCCGCGGGCGCCGCCGTGACGCACGACTTCGTCCATCGACGCGATGAAGCTTTCGCCGCCTTCGAGCGAAAAGCGTTTCTGGCCGACGTACTTGGTGTGCAGGAAGCGCTCGAGGCCTTCAGCCGCCGTCAGGCGGTTCAGGATGTGCTTCTTTTTGTCGTTGCTGAAATTCGGCGTGGAGCGGATCGATTCGAGCCGTTCCTTCCACCAGCGCTTCTGTTCCGGATCGCTGATGTACATGTACTCGGCGCCGATCGTGCCGCAGTACGTATCGCGCAGTGCCTTGACGATCTCGCGCAGCGAAGCACGCTCGAATCCGAAGTACAGATTCGTTGCGCTGAACTCCTCGTCCATGTCGGCTTCGGTGAAGTCGTAGAACGCGGGTTCGAGTTCGGGAATGGCGGGACGTTCGCGGCGCTTCAGGGGATCGAGATTGGCCCATTGCGAGCCGAGGAAGCGATATGCGCCGATGAGGGACTGGACATACACCTGCTTGCGGGCGGTAGCGAGATCTTCGCCGCCGGTAACCGTGCGCGGGATGAAGGCATTCGCCTTGGCCCGTTGAGCAAACGATTCGACGATCGGGCCATGGGCCACGTCGTTGGCATTGCTGCCGTCGGATGCAGGAACGTTCTGCAACGCGTCGAAATAGCTGCGCCAGTTCTCGGGCACTGACGCCGGATTGTCGAGATATGCTTCGTACATTTCTTCTACGTACGGAGCATTGCCGCCGAACAGATAAGAGTTCGACTGGAATTGCTTCATCATTTTTACGCTCACCTTTCTTCGAGTTTCTCGAGAAATAGCGGGTTACAGAACCTTCCGCGACACGGCCTGACCGTTTAGCGGATTGCGCGAATCAAGTCTTGCTTGGAAGGACCTAAAACTTTGCACCCGGGGAGCATAGCACAGAACCCATGGGGCAGATAGCAGGCGAATCGCCGCGCGAGCCCGTCGCGACGGGCTTTTGCCGCGCTTCGCAGGGCTCGCAACACACTTCTGTCAAAAAACGTGAACCGACGAAAGACCAAGCGCGGGCAACGGCGCCCACCATTCGCACCGCCCCCAAAACGGCAAAAGCCACCCGAAGGTGGCTTTTGCGCGACTCTGCGTTGGTAATGCGCTACGGCAGATGGCCCCGAAGTATGTCAGGCCGCGGCCTGCTCAGTCCACCGCGCCCTTGCGGCTGGCACTACGGCGCTCGTGTTCCTTCAGGTAGCGCTTGCGCAGACGGATCGACTGCGGCGTAACTTCGACCAGCTCGTCGTCGTCGATGAACTCGACCGCGTATTCGAGCGACATCTGGATGGGCGGCACGAGCCGCACGGCTTCGTCGGTACCGGACGAACGCACGTTGGTCAGCTGCTTGCCCTTGATCGGGTTCACGACCAGGTCGTTGTCGCGACTGTGGATGCCGATGATCATGCCTTCATACAGCGGCTCACCCGGCGACACGAACATGCGGCCGCGATCCTGCAGCTTCCATAATGCGTACGCAACCGCCGCGCCGTCGTCCTGTGAAATGAGCACGCCGTTACGACGCTCGCCGACCGCGCCTTCCTTGACCGGCTGGTACGAGTCGAACGTGTGGCTCATCAGGCCCGTGCCGCGCGTGAGCGTCAGGAATTCCGACTGGAAACCGATCAGGCCACGCGCCGAGATGCGGTACTCCAGACGCGTGCGGCCACGGCCGTCCGACGCCATGTCGAGCATTTCGCCCTTGCGGCGACCGAGCTCTTCCATTACGCCGCCCTGGTGAGCGTCTTCCATGTCGACGGTCAGGTTCTCGTACGGCTCATGCTTGACGCCGTCGACTTCGGTCATGACCACGCGCGGACGCGACACGGCCAGTTCGTAGCCCTCGCGGCGCATGTTTTCGACGAGAATGGTCAGGTGCAGTTCGCCGCGGCCCGCCACTTCGAACGTGGTTTCGTCGCCGGTCTCCTTCACCCGCAGCGCGACGTTGTGGTTCAGTTCCTTCATCAGGCGGTCGCGAATCTGACGGCTGGTGACGAACTTGCCTTCGCGGCCAGCCAGCGGCGACGAATTGACGAGGAAGTTCATCGTCAGCGTCGGCTCGTCGACGGTGATCATCGGCAGCGCGTCGGGCTGTTCGGGTGCGCAAATGGTCACGCCGATGCCGATTTCTTCGATGCCGTTGATCAGTACGATGTCGCCGGCTTCAGCGGAGTCGACCTGCACGCGTTCGAGGCCCTTGAACGACAGCACCTGGTTGATCTTGCGGTTCAGGATCGCGCCGTCCGGACCCGAACGCACGGCGACCGCCATGCCCGGCTTGATGCGGCCGCGGGTAATGCGGCCCACGCCGATGCGGCCGACGTACGACGAGTAGTCGAGCGAAGTGATCTGCAACTGCAGCGGCGCATCGGGATCGGCCGGACGAACCGGCACGTGCTGGAGCACGGCCTCGAACAGCGGGCGCATGTCGCCTTCGCGCACGTCGGGACTCAGCCCGGCGTACCCGTTCAGGCCGGACGCGTAGACGATCGGGAAATCCAGCTGCTCCTCGGTTGCGCCGAGCTTGTCGAACAGGTCGAACGTCTGGTTGATCACCCAGTCGATACGCGCGCCCGGACGGTCCACCTTGTTGATCACGACGATTGGCTTCAGGCCGAGCGCCAGCGCTTTCTTGGTGACGAAGCGCGTTTGCGGCATCGGGCCTTCGACCGCGTCGACCAACAGCAATACGGAGTCGACCATCGACAGCACGCGCTCCACTTCACCGCCGAAGTCAGCGTGGCCCGGCGTGTCGACGATGTTGATGTGAGTGCCTTCGTACTCGACCGCGCAGTTCTTCGAAAGGATCGTGATGCCACGTTCCTTTTCGATGTCGTTCGAGTCCATCACGCGCTCGGCGATCTGCTGGTTGTCGCGGAAGGTGGCGGTCTGGCGGAGGAGCTGGTCGACGAGCGTAGTCTTGCCGTGGTCGACGTGGGCAATGATGGCGATATTGCGTAGGGCGCGAGTCATAGGAAACCTGAAGACAGTTGGAGTGCGCCGCTTGCTTACCGCTTGCTTATGCCGGTTACTTGATGGTACCAACCACGACAAGGCCAAAGCGCACTTTTGGGAACCCAATATTGTAGCACGCTGCAATGAAGGGTTCTGGGTATTCCCCGATGGACCGCACGGCTCGCGTACCCACGCCCACGTTCGAAGCGCCACTTCACGAAGTGGGGCCTACGTAACATCGCGGCCCATTGCCTGCCGAAAGCGGACAGATCCTTGCCTAAGCTGCAATGATGCTTGCCGCGTCAACGACCGCACCCTATAATTGTGCCTAGTCAACCATTGCATTCGCACGAGAATCATGCCGGAGCCGTCCCCTACCCCCCCGTCGGATCCCCGCGAGTATCAGTTAGGTGAGAGCGTCGGCTACCTGATCTCGCGCGTGAAATCGACGCTTTCGAACCTGGTCACACAGCGCAGCATGGCCGAACTGGGCATCACCAGCCAGCAGGGCAGCATCCTGTTCATGGTGGCAAGCGGAAAGTGTCTGCTGGCCGCCGAACTGGCGCGCGAATACGGAATCGACGCGAGCGCGGTCACGCGCCTGATCGATCGGCTCGAAAAGCGCGGTCTGCTGACCCGGGTGCGCAGCAATGAAGACCGGCGCGTGGTGCGCCTCGCGCTGACACCGGAAGGCGAAGCGATCGCAGCCAGAATGCCGGCCATTTTCACCGGCGTGCTGGACAGCCTGCTGGGCGGTTTCACCGCCGAAGAAGTGGGCTTCCTGAAGAACATGCTGCGCCGCGTGCTCGTCAATGCCGGCGAACAAACGGGACTCACCCGTGATGCAGCAAGCAACCTCGACGGCAAATCGTAAGACATCGCTTGCTGCGTCCATCACTACATTCCACTCAAAGAGTCGAGCGATGAAATCCCTTTTTCTGTCCGCGCCCGCGCTTTCGAGCCGCGGCGCTGTCGCCGCCGCGGCGACAGCGCTTGCCCTCGCGGGATGCGCGAACTACTTCGGCGTGAAGAGCGACAAGCAGATATCGTCGCCGACGCAGTACGAAGCCGCGCACAGCCTGCCCGGGGAAGGCGGCCAGTGGCCGTCGCTCGACTGGGCCAGCCAGTTCGGCGACCCGCAACTGCCCAGGCTGATCGCCGAAGCGCTCGACGGCAGCCCCTCGATCGCCCAGGCGCAGGCGCGGCTCGCAAAGGCGTCGTCGTATATCGAATCCTCGCGTGCGTCGCTGTTTCCCCAAGTCGACGCCAGCTATTCGTGGACCCGCGAAATCTTCTCGGAGAATGGGCTGTACCCGCCTCCGTTTGGCGGCACCTGGTACAACGAGAATAAAGTGCTCGCGAGCGCTTCGTGGGATCTCGACCTGTGGGGCAAGAACCGCCAGCGCCTCGGCCAGGCGATTTCCCAGGAAAAAGCCGCGCAAGCCGACATGCAGCAGGCGCGCGTGACGCTAGCCGCGTCGGTGGCAAGCACCTACAACCAGCTGGCACAGCTGTATGCGTTTCGCGACATCGCGCAGCGCGAAATCGACAACCGCCAGGATATCGGCCGCATCACCAACGGCCGCGTGGCGGCCGGCCTCGACACCAATGTCGAGCGGCAAACGGCGGCCGGCAATATCGCCACCAGTCAGGCGAACCTGTCGGACCTCGACGGCCAGATCACCGTCGTGCGCTATCAGTTAGGCGCGCTTCTGGGCAAGGGTCCGGACCGTGGCATGGAAATCGCCAAACCGACGCTGACCGGCGGCGACGCGGTGGCGCTGCCGAGCAATATTCCGGCCGACCTCGTCGCGCGCCGCGCCGATATCGTTGCCGCGCGCTGGCAAGTCGAAGCCGCGATGCACGACGTCAAGGAAGCCAAAGCGGAATTCTTTCCGGACGTCAACCTCGCGGCGGCGGCCGGTTTCGATGCGTTCGGCTGGGGTCGCTTCCTCACGGCATCGAGCCGTCAGATCCAGTTCGGCCCGGCGATCCACTTGCCGATCTTCGACGCCGGCGCCCTGCGCTCGCAATTGAAGGGCCGCTACGCCGACTTCGATCTCGACGTCGCCAACTACAACCAGACGCTGATCAACGCGTTGCAGGACGTGGCGACGCAAGTCTCGCAAATCCGCTCGATCGACCGGCAATCGGGCGACGCACAGCGCGCGCTCGACGCGTCGAGTAAGGCCTATCAGCTGGCAGTGATCCGCTACAAGGCCGGCTTGTCGCCGCAACTGCAGGTGCTCACCGCCGACCAGAACCGCCTCGCCGCCGAACAGACGGTGACCGGGCTCAAGATGCGCCGCCGCGACCTGCAGATCGGCCTCGTCAAGGCGCTAGGCGGCGGTTTCGACGCAACGCAGACCGGCCTCCTGGTGCCGACCGACGCCCCGACCTCGGCCGTCGCCGCAACCGCCGCTGCAAACCGACCGCTGCCCAGCGCTGCCCGCCCGACCGCCCACGCCAACGCATCGACATCTGAATAAACGACGACGTTCAAGAGAATCCGGAGCACATCAATGAGCACCCCCCAACAGCCCGCGGCGAATCCACAGCCGTCGCAACCGGCGAACAACGGCAAACGCAAGCGCATGATGACGCTGCTCGTCATCGTGATCCTGATCGCGGCGCTCGCCTACGGCCTGTACTACTTCCTCGTCGCGCGCTTTCATGAAGACACGGACGACGCCTACGTGAGCGGCAACGTCGTGCAGATCACGCCGCAAGTCACAGGAACCGTGATCGCGGTGAACGCGGACGACACGCAAGTCGTCAAGGCCGGCGATCCGCTCGTCGTGCTCGATCCGGCCGACGCGCGCGTCGCGCTCGAACAGGCCGAGGCGAATCTGGCGCAAACGGTGCGCCAGGTGCGCGGCCTGTTCGCCGACGACAATCAGTACCAGGCGCAAGTCGAATTGCGTCAGGCCGATCTGTCGCGCGCTCAGGATGACCTGAAGCGCCGGTTGACTGTCGCGCAAACCGGCGCTGTATCGCAGGAAGAAATCTCGCACGCTCGCGACGCCGTGAAAAGCGCGCAGGCCGCCGTCGACGCCGCCAAACAGCAACTGGCGTCGAACCGCGCGCTGACGGCCAACACCACGATCGCGAATCATCCGAACGTGCAGGCCGCGGCCGCGAAGGTCCGCGACGCGTACCTGAACCACGCACGCAACGTGCTGCCCGCGCCCGTGACCGGCTACGTCGCCAAGCGCTCGGTGCAGGTCGGTCAGCGCGTGTCGCCGGGCACCCCGCTGATGGCGATCGTGCCGCTTCACGACGTGTGGGTGGACGCCAATTTCAAGGAAGTGCAACTCAAGCACATGCGCATCGGCCAGCCGGTGGAACTGACGGCCGACGTCTACGGTTCGTCCGTGCCTTACCACGGCAAAGTGGTCGGTTTCTCGGCCGGCACGGGTTCGGCGTTCTCGCTGCTGCCCGCGCAAAACGCGACCGGCAACTGGATCAAGGTGGTGCAGCGCCTGCCGGTACGTATTGCGCTGGATCCGCAGGAGCTCGACAAGCACCCGCTGCGCATCGGGCTGTCGATGCAGGCCGACGTGAGCATCAAGGACGACAGCGGCGGACAGCTCGGCCAGGCGCCGAACACCGCCTACCAGACCAACGTCTTCGACAAATACGGCGACGAAGCCGACGCGGAGATTGCCCGCATCATCGCGGAAAACGCCGGCCCGAACGGCGGCTCGCAAAGGTCGGTGCAGAGCGGCGGCGGGACCCGGGCCGGCGCGAAAAGCTGATCGAGCCGAACGACGATTCATAGAAGGCTTCTTTAATGGCTCAGGCTCAGGCGCAAGTCCCTCATCCGCCGCTCGAGGGCGCGCAACTGGTGATCGGCACCATCGCGGTGTCGCTCGCCGTGTTCATGAACGTGCTCGACACGTCGATCGCGAACGTGTCGATCCCGTCGATTTCCGGCGACCTCGGCGTGTCGGCCGACCAGGGCACATGGGTGATCACCTCGTTCGCGGTGGCGAACGCGATCTCCGTGCCGCTGACCGGCTGGCTCACCGAGCGCATCGGCCAGGTGCGCCTGTTCATGGCGTCGATCGTGCTGTTCGTGATCTCGTCATGGCTGTGCGGCCTCGCGCCGACGCTGCCCTTCCTGCTGGCTTCGCGCGTGCTGCAAGGCGCGGTGGCCGGTCCAATGATTCCGCTGTCGCAAACGCTGCTGCTCGCCAGCTATCCCCGCGCGAAGGCGCCGATGGCCTTGTCGATGTGGGCGATGACGACGCTGATCGCGCCTGTGGCCGGTCCGATTCTGGGCGGCTGGATCTCCGACAACATCTCGTGGCCGTGGATCTTTTACGTCAACATCCCCGTCGGGGCAATCGCCGCCGCCGCGACCTGGTCGATCTTCCGCCATCGCGATTCGGTCATCAGAAAAGCCCCGATCGACGGCGTCGGCCTCGGCCTGCTGATCGTCTGGGTCGGCTCGTTGCAGGTGATGCTCGACAAGGGCAAGGACCTCGACTGGTTCTCATCGACGACCATCGTCGTGCTGGCGCTGGTCGCCGTGATCGCGCTCGCGTTCTTCGTAGTGTGGGAATTGACGGCCGAGCATCCGGTGGTGGACCTGTCGCTGTTTAGCCGGCGCAATTTCACGGGCGGCACGATTGCGCTGTCGGTCGGCTACGGGCTCTACTTCGGCAATCTCGTGTTGCTGCCATTGTGGCTGCAGACCGATATCGGCTACACCGCGACCCAAGCCGGTCTGGTGATGGCCCCGGTCGGCCTGTTCGCCGTGCTGCTGTCACCGATCACGGGCAAGGTTTTGCCGCGCACCGACCCGCGTTACATCGCGACCCTGTCGTTCCTCGTGTTCGCGCTGTGTTTCTGGATGCGCTCACGTTATACGACCGGCGTCGACACGTACTCGCTGCTGCTGCCCACGTTGATTCAGGGGATCGGCATGGCCGGGTTTTTCATCCCGCTCGTATCGATCACGCTGTCGGGCTTGCCGGGCAACCGGATCCCCGCGGCGTCGGGGCTGTCGAATTTCGTGCGGATCATGTGCGGCGGCATCGGGACTTCCATTTTCCAGACCGCATGGGATCACCGCTCGATCATGCATCACGCGCAGTTGGCGGAGCAGGCGAATGCGTATAACCCGGTGTTCGAGCAATCGATTCGCCAGATGGGCGCGGCGGGGTTTAGTCAACCGCAGGCGTACGGTCTGTTCAATTCCATGGCCACGCAACAGGCCGCGCAGTTGGGCGTGAACGATCTGTTCTTTGTCTCTGCCGGCATCTTCGTCGCACTCATCGCGCTGATCTGGATTACGCGGCCGGAACGCGCCGGTGGCGATGCGGGTGCGGCCGCTGCGGCCGCGCATTGAGGCAGCGCTTCGTTCGGACGAAGCCAGGGACCGTATGAAAAAGGCGGGACCGCCCGATAGCGGTCCCGCCTTTTTTCGTCCGACTGTCAACGTTTGGCGGCGCGTCGGCTAACGCGTGGCCGCCTTTACGCCGTTCCGGGCGACCTAGGTCGCCGTCGTCACCACCAGCCGCTCGGGCGCGAGCACGCCGTCGCCTTGTTTCGCGACACCCAGCAGGCGTCCCTGCTCCGCATACACTCTGACGCGTGGCGCATCGACAGCGCCGCCTGCAAGGTCCAGTTCGGAGAGCTTCAGACGCTGGCCATGCAGAAAGCGGCGCGTCTGCTCTTCGTTCAACCGTACCAACGGAAACGTCGACAGCAACGCGTCCACTGGTTGCAGCCACGCATCGCGCTCGGTCTCATCGGCGTCGGACAACGCGTCCAGCGTCACCGAATTCGCCAGCGTCAAAGCGCCGACGCCGGTGCGCCGCAGCGCCACCAGATGCGCGCCGCAACCCAGCGCCTCGCCGATATCCTCGGCCAGCGTGCGCACATACGTGCCCTTGCTGCACGTCACACGAAACGTTACGTCGGGCAGCGCGCAAGCAAGCACTTCGAGCGCATGAATCGTCACCTGGCGGCCTTCCCGCTCGATTGTCTGGCCCGCGCGCGCGTACTCGTACAACGGCTTGCCGTCGCGCTTGAGTGCCGAATACATCGGCGGAACCTGGACGATCGCACCGAGAAACTGCGGCACGGCGGCGTGCACCGCCGCCGCGTCGCACCTCACCTCGCGCGTGTCTAGCGCTTCGCCTTCGGCGTCGCCGGTGGTCGTGCGAATGCCGAGGCGCATAGTGGCCTCGTAGGTTTTGTCGGCCTCCAGCAGATCTTGCGAAAATTTCGTGGCTTCGCCGAAACACAGCGGCAGCAGGCCGGTCGCGAGCGGATCGAGCGTGCCGGTATGGCCCGCTTTCCTGGCCAGATAGAGACGCTTCGCGCGAATCAGCGCGTCGTTGCTCGACAGTCCGAGCGGCTTGTCGAGCAGCAGCACGCCGTCGAGCGCGCGACGCGGCACGCGGGGGCGTTGAGGTGCGATCATGTCAGAGAGGCGGGAGACGTCGATGAATACGGAAACAGCCCGGGACGCGGCGCAACCGGGGAAGCGCGGCAAGCAGCCCGGCTCAAGGCACGCTCAGTCTTCTTTCGCGCGGTTGGCATTCGCCTCGTCGATCAGACGCGACATTTCGACAGCCCGCTCGATCGTTTTGTCGTAGTGAAAATGCAGCGTCGGCACCGTATGGATATGCAGCCGCTTGAACAGCTGATTGTGCAGATGACCCGCTGCGTGCGAGAGCGCATCGAGCGTTAGTTGAGGGTCGCCCGTCAGCGTCGTGAAATAGACTTTCGCGTGCGCGTAGTCCGGCGTCAGCTCGACGCTCTGGATCGTGACGAGGCCGATACGCGGGTCTTTGACCTCACGCAGCAGCTCGGACAGATCGCGCTGGATTTGATCGGCGATCTGCACGTTGCGATTGGGAGAAGAACGTTTCTTAGGCATGGTGTTGTGTGATCCGTGTTTAACGGATGCAAAAAGTTGTTCGCGCGGCCGCGGCTGATCATACGAGCGTCCTGGCCGCGGCGCGATCGATCGCAACCGCATGGCGGAACTGCTGCGCGAATCACACCGTGGTCATCGAACAGTGGCCGCAAACCGGCTGGCGCAAAAACAACGGGCGGAGCGGGCGTTCAAGCCCGCTCCGCCCGTTGAGCCATGCCGCGCGACTTACAGCGAACGCGCGACTTCCGTGACTTCGAACACTTCGAACTGATCGCCTTCGACGATATCGTTGAAGTTCTTGATCGACATACCGCACTCGAAGCCCTGACGGACTTCCTTCACGTCGTCCTTGAAGCGCTTGAGCGAATCCAGTTCGCCCGTGAAGATGACAACGTTGTTGCGCAGTACGCGCACCGACGACGAGCGCTTGACGAAACCGTCCGTGACCATACAGCCGGCCACCGCGCCGATCTTCGGCACCTTGAAGACCTGGCGCACTTCGACCGTACCCGTGACGACTTCGCGCTTCTCCGGCGCCAGCATGCCCGACATCGCCGCCTTCACGTCATCCACTGCGTCGTAGATGATGTTGTAGTAGCGGATATCGACGCCGTTGGCTTCCGCCAGCTTGCGAGCTTGCGCATCGGCACGCGTGTTGAAACCGATGATGACCGCCTTCGAAGCCGTTGCCAGGTTGACGTCGGACTCGCTGATGCCGCCCACGGCGCCATGCACGATCTGCACGCGCACTTCGTCGGTCGACAGCTTGAGCAGCGACTGCACCAAAGCTTCCTGCGAACCTTGCACGTCGGCCTTGACGATGAGCGGCATGTATTGCACTTCGCCCTCGCCCATCTGTTCCAGCATGTTTTCGAGCTTCGCGGCCTGTTGCTTGGCCAGCTTGACGTCGCGGAACTTGCCTTGACGAAACAGTGCGACTTCGCGCGCCTTGCGCTCGTCCGGCATCACGATGACTTCTTCGCCGGCTTGCGGAACTTCCGAGAGACCCTGGATTTCGACCGGGATAGACGGACCGGCCGACTTGGCCGGCTTGCCCGTTTCGTCGAGCATGGCTCGCACGCGACCGTACGCGCTGCCGGCCAGCACAACGTCGCCGCGGTTGAGCGTGCCCGATTGCACCAGGATGGTTGCGACCGGACCCTTACCCTTGTCGAGCTTCGCTTCAATGACGAGACCCTTGGCCGGGGCGTCGATCGGTGCCTTGAGCTCCAGCACTTCGGCCTGCAGCAACACGTTTTCGAGCAGATCGTCGATGCCCGCGCCGGTTTTCGCCGACACCGAGACGAACGGCGAATCGCCACCGTACTCTTCCGGCACGACGCCTTCGGCCACGAGTTCCTGCTTTACGCGGTCCGGATTCGCATCCGGCTTGTCGATCTTGTTGATCGCGACGACGAGCGGCACGCCGCCTGCCTTCGCGTGGGCAATCGCTTCCTTCGTCTGCGGCATCACGCCGTCGTCAGCGGCGACCACCAGAATCACGATGTCCGTGGCCTTCGCACCACGGGCCCGCATGGCCGTAAAGGCTTCGTGACCCGGCGTGTCGAGGAACGTGATCACGCCACGCGGCGTTTCGACGTGGTAAGCGCCGATATGCTGCGTAATCCCGCCCGCTTCGCCTGCTGCAACCTTCGCGCGGCGGATGTAGTCGAGCAGCGAGGTCTTGCCGTGGTCGACGTGACCCATGACCGTGACGACCGGCGGACGCGGCAGTGCTTCCGCATCCGACGTTTCGCCTTCGACCAGCATGGCCTCCGGATCGTCCAGCTTCGCCGCTACCGCGTGATGGCCCAGTTCCTCGACGATGATCATCGCCGTTTCCTGGTCCAGCATCTGGTTGATCGTGACCATCTGGCCGAGCTTCATCATCGACTTGATGACTTCCGAAGCCTTCACCGCCATCTTGTGCGCGAGATCGGCGACGGTGATGGTTTCCGGCACGTGCACTTCACGCACGATCGGTTCGGTCGGCGCCTGGAAGGTGGTGTTCTGGTCCTGATGCTTGCCGCGACCCTTCGGGCCACCGCGCCAGCCGCGATCCACACCGCCGCTCGTATCGCCACGCGTCTTGATGCCACGGCGCTTTGCTGCGTCGTCCTGCCAGCCGCCCTTGCCGCCGGGTTTCTTCTTGTCGCCGGTGGACGGCGTGGTCGTTGCAGCGGGAGCCGCAGCAGCGGGCTTGCGTGCTGCCGGCCGCGCTGCTGCTTCGCCAGCCGGACGTGCCGGCTTGTGCAGGGTGCCCTTGGCTTCTACGGGCTTGGCCGGCTCGGCCGGCTTCGGCGCGGGTTCCGGCGCCTTCACCTGCGCCTTGCGCGGCGTATTCATCATTTCGCGAATGGCACGTGCTTCGGCTTCCGCGGCCGCACGGCGCTTCGCGATTTCCTCCTGCTCGGCACGCGCTTTCTCGGCAGCCTGACGCGCTGCATCTTCTGCCTTCTTCGCGGCTTCGCGCTGCGCAGCGCGTTCCGCGGCCGCGCGTTCGTCGTCCTGCTCGCTTTCCTTGGCGATCACCGGCTGCGCAGCCTTGGCAGGCGCCGGCTCGGCCTTTGCGGTCACCGTTTGCGCAGCTTGCGCCGTCTGCTGTACCGTCTCGCGGGTTGCCGCCTCGGCCGCAGCCGCTGCGCGCTTCTTCGCCGCTTCTTCTTCCGCCCGACGGCGCTCGGCTTCGGCAGCCTGCTCGCGCGCCTGACGCTCGGCTTCTTCGCGTTCGAGCTGTTCCTGGCGCGCCTTCAGCTCCTGAGCCTGCTTCTCGAGCAGTTCCGCTTCGTGACGTGCTTCTTCTTCGCGGCGTTGCAACTCGAGGTCGTCGACCTCGGCGCCTTCAGCTACATGATTCGATGCATCCCCGCCGTCTGCGGAGGTTTCGTCGCGGCGGACGAAAGTGCGCTTCTTGCGCACTTCGACCTGAATGGTGCGAGCTTTGCCCGTCGCATCGGACTGCTTGATTTCCGACGTATGCCGGCGCGTCAGCGTGATCTTGCGCTTGTCGGCATCGTTCGAGCCATGCGACTTGCGCAAGTGGTCGAGCAGACGCGCCTTGTCCGCCTCGGACAGGTTGTCGTCTTCGCTCGCTTTCTGCACGCCCGCCGCCTGCAGCTGCTCGAGCAGCACGCCTGCAGGCATTTTCAGTTCCGCGGCAAATTGGGCTACGTTGTTACTCGCCATTCATTCCTCTTAATGCAAGGACCGATTCCTTGCGGTTAGCATCGACTCATGCGGCCTGACGGCCGCGTTCAATTTAGTGCGCCATGGTCATTTCTCACTGGAACCAGTGTTCACGTGCTTTCATGATCAACGCCTTAGCGGCATCCTCTTCCATACCGGTCATCTCAACCAGTTCATCCACAGCCAGCTCGGCGAGTTCGTCGCGCGTCTGGATCTTGTGTTCGGCCAGCTTGGCGAGCAGGTCGGCGTCCATGCCGTCCAGGCTCTTCAGGTCGAGCGCTACATTTTCGACCTTTTCTTCATTCGCAATCGCCAACGTCAACAGCGCGTCGCGCGAGCGATTACGCAGTTCGTGAACGGTGTCTTCGTCGAATGCTTCAATCTCGAGCATTTCGTTGAGCGGCACATAAGCGATCTCTTCCAGGCTCGTGAAGCCTTCGTCGATCAGGATGTCGGCGACTTCTTCGTCGACATCGAGACGCGCCATGAACAGGTCACGCAGTACACCGCGCTCCTGATTCTGTTTTTGCGCAGATTCGTCCGGCGTCATGATGTTGATCTGCCAGCCGGTGAGTTCGCTGGCAAGACGCACGTTCTGGCCGCTGCGGCCGATCGCGACCGCCAGTTCGTTTTCGTCCACGACGACGTCCATCGAGTGCTTTTCTTCATCGACGACGATCGACTGAACGGCTGCCGGCGCGAGCGCGCCGATCACGAACTGAGCGGGATCTTCCGACCATAGCACGATGTCGACGTTTTCGCCACCGAGCTCGTTGCGCACCGCCTGCACGCGCGAGCCGCGAATGCCGACGCAGGTGCCGATCGGATCGATGCGCTTGTCGTATGCGACCACACCGATCTTCGCGCGCACGCCCGGATCACGGGCGGCCGCCTTGATTTCCAGCAAGCCCTGTTCGATTTCCGGCACTTCCATCTCGAAGAGCTTCATCAGAAATTCGGGCGCCGTACGCGACAGTTCGATCTGCGGACCGCGCGCAGTGCGATCGACCTTGGCGATATAGGCACGCACGCGGTCGCCCACGCGCAAGTTTTCCTTCGGAATCAGCTGGTCGCGGCGCAGCAGCGCTTCCACACGGCCGGTTTCGACGATGAAGTTGCCCTTATCCAGACGCTTCACCGAGCCGGTCATGATGTGCTCGCCGCGCTCGAGGAAGTCGTTCAGGATCTGCTCGCGCTCCGCGTCTCGCACCTTCTGCAGGATCACCTGCTTGGCGGCCTGCGCGCCGATACGGCCGAATTCGATCGACGGCACCGGCTCTTCGATGTACTCGTCGAGCTGGATCTCGGGCTTCTGTTCACGTGCTTCGAACAGCAGGATTTCCTGATCCGGCTCCTGCAGGCCGGCTTCGTCCGGCACCACTTTCCAGCGGCGAAACGTTTCGTGCTCGCCGCTTTCACGGTCGATCTGGACGCGGATGTCCGCGTCTTCTTCGAAGAGTTTCTTGGAGGCCGAAGCGAGAGCCGCTTCGAGCGCGGCAAATACCACGTCTTTGTCGACGTTCTTCTCGCGTGCCAGCGCATCCACCAGCATCAACACTTCGCGACTCATTGTTTGCGGCTCCTAAAATCAACTTTCGGAACGAGGCGTGCTTTGTCCATGTCCGCGAGCGTGAAATCGAGCATCGCGGCGCCTTCCTTCCCTTCAAATTCCAGACCGATCGTTTCGCCTTGCGGAGCATGCAGGATGCCCCGGTACGATTTCCGTCCGTCCAATGGCTTTTTCAATGTGATCACCACTTCGCTGCCTGCGAAGCGTTCGAAATCCGCCAGTTTTTTCAGCGGGCGGTCGAGACCGGGAGACGACACTTCAAGCCGCTCGTAATCGATATTTTCGACCGTCAAAACGTGCTGGAGCTGACGCGTGACTTTCTCGCAATCTTCGATCGCGATGCCGGCCGGCTGGTCGATATAAATACACAGCATGCCGCGCCCGGTGCGCTCGAGATCGACGAGCTCGTAGCCGAGTCCCACGACCGTGGTTTCAATCAGTTCCGTCAGTTGCACAGTGCCCTCTTAGATGTTCGCGCAGCGAGCCTGCCGCCTGTTTTGCAAACAACCAATGCGGGCCGCGCGCCAAGCCGGCGCACGTTAGTGCGAACCCGAGATGCCAAACCACGATGAACTGAGCGGCAAAAAAAAATGGGCTAAACGCCCATCATCTTATTACCGGTGGTCGCACCTGAGCCGCACGTGAAAAGCCGCACGCCCAGCGACTTCGCGATTGTAGTCATTTTCCGGGACAAACGCAATCTGCAGAACGCCATCCTAAGCGCATTTCCGCCTGATTCGGTGGAAATCTGATGAGGATATGGAGGCGCTGAAGGCGCTTTCAAGATGAGCTGGCGCCGCCGCAATCGACCCTGGTCGATTGGTCGACCAAGGTTGACTACGCGCGCGGCAAGCGTCGATCGAATCCGACGGCGAGCGCTGGATCGTTAAAGGACGATTCGCGGCCCCGGTTATGCGACGCGGAACTTGCGCCTTAACGACCGCGCGAACGGCCGCGCGGCCCGCCGCCGCCGCGATTGGCGCCGCCCGGGTTGGCGTTACCGCCGCCCGTGCGATTGGCATTGCCCCCGCGGTTGCCGCCGGGACCCCGGTTGTTGCCCGGATTTGCACCACTGGCACCGGCCCGCTTGCCACCGCCGGCTCGATTGCCCGTTGCGGGCGGCGCACGATTGCCGTCGACTTCGCGACCGCCCCGCTGGCCGCCCGTACCGCCGCCCAGCGCGCTGCCAAAACCGCCGGCGCCGCGGCCAGTACCACGATTGCCGTAGCCGCCGCCCAAACCGGCGCCCGCGCCACCGCCGAAGCCACCGCCCGTCGCGCCGCGCCGGCCCTGACCGCGTGGCTGCTGCTCGAAGCGGCTATGCGACATCAACACCGGTTCGCGGCCGATGAAGCCCATCGAGGTTTGCATCGGGTCGGGCTGCTTGCGCTCCGGCGCCGAACTCCGGCCGCCGCGCTCTTCCGCCGGCGCCTTGAGACCGACCGACGCCAGCAGCGCGCGCACCTGGTTATCTTCGAGTTCTTCCCAACGGCCGCGCTTGAGGCCCTTGGGCAGCGAGATCGGGCCGTGACGCGTGCGGATCAGCCGGCTGACCATCAGACCGGCTGCCTCGAACATGCGACGCACTTCACGGTTACGCCCTTCGGCGAGCGCAACGTGATACCAGTGATTGGTGCCTTCACCACCCCCGTCGCGGATGCGCAGGAAGTTCGCCGGACCGTCGTCCAGTTCGACACCGTGCAGCAACTTCTGACGCATGCCTTCGGCCAGCTCGCCGACCACGCGCACCGCATATTCGCGCTCGACGCTGTAGCGTGGGTGCATAAAGCGGTTCGCCAGATCGCCGGAGGTCGTCAGCATCAACAGTCCTTCGGTGTTGAAGTCGAGGCGACCGACCGCGAGCCATTTGGCGGTTTTCATCGGCGGCAGATTGTCGAACACCGACGGACGGCCCTCCGGGTCCGCATGGCTGACGATTTCGCCGGTCGGTTTGTGGTACAGCAGCACACGCGGCGGCTTGTTGGCCAGCTTGCGCTTCACTGGCTTGCCGTTGATGCGAACCTGGTCGGTCGGCATGATGCGCTGGCCGATGTGAGCCGGCTCGCCGTTCACCGAAACCCGTCCGGCGACGATCAGCTCTTCCATGTCACGGCGCGAACCCATGCCCGCTTCCGCCAGCACCTTGTGCAACTTGGGCGCGTCGTCGTCCGCGGCGAGCACGCGCTTCGGCGCGGCCGCCTTGCCACCACGCAGCATCGGCGCGCGTACGCCGCCGCTGGTGCTGTTGTCCGCGTCGAACGCGGGGGAGCTCACGTACGAAAACAGGTCGTCCTGACTAGCTTCGGGGGTTGCCGCCACTTCGCCGCTGCGGCGATTCTGGCGCTGAGCGCCCTGGCGCGGCTGACGCTCGCGCTGGCCTTCCCGCTGCCCTTGCGTCTGAACTTCGCGCGGCGCGCCGTCCCGCTGACCACCGTCGCGCCTCGCGCCGCCCGCCTGGGCGTTGCGCCGCGAGCCCTGGCCCTTGGCACCGCCCTCCTTGCGCGGCATGCGCACCTGGGCGACCACCTCGCCGTCCGGCGGCGCGTCGGTGACGACCGGGCCGCCTTGCGTGGGCACCCCTTCGGCGACCTTCGCCTTCGCCCCGGCGCGACGTCGCGCGATCAGGCTGCGCGGTCCGCGACGCAGACCGCGGCGCGGACGGTCTTCGCCGTCCGCTTCGGCGCTCTGTGCCGGGCGCTCGCCCTCGCCTGCCGGCGCTTGCGGGGTGCGCGCTTCGTCGGCCCGCGCCGACGGCACGGCGCGCTCGGATTCGGACGAATCGGTGTCGTGGGTATGTGTCAAAACAACCTCAAAATGTCAGGTCGCGCACGCCCGTTGCGGGCGTGGCAGAAAGTTCGGTTACGTCAGGCGCTGCGCGGCTCGGCTTCGTCGTCGGTCAGCACGCCTGCGTCCTGCGCGGCATCGCGACGATCTTCCGGATCGCCGTGCGCCGCCGTGGTCGGGTTCGGCTCGACGGCGCGCTCCGTATCGCGGAGTGCGCCCGAGTCGTGCGCGGGTATTGCAGGATCGGCCAGGGAGACCGGATCATGGTTCTGTGCGGAGCCGGCGACGCCGGCCCGCGATGAGGCATGTGCTGTATCGGTATGCTGCGGGGCGGCCGGCGTCCCAAGAACGTCCGTCTGCGACCGCGGCGCAGGCGCCGCTTCGGCAGCTACTCCGGATTCTGCTTCTTTGGCCTTGGCGGCGCCTCCGGCTTCGGTGGCGTTGCCGCCTGCGTTGGCTTCGACGGCGTTGCCGGCGGCTTGCGTTTCGGTGCCGTTGCCCGCTGCTTCGGCTTGGACTGCGTTGTCGGCCGCTTCCGCTTGAACGGCGCTGCCGCCTGCTTGCGCTTCGGTGGCGTTGCCGGCTGCTCCAGCTGCCGCCGCGTTGCCGGCTGCTTCCGCGGCTGCTTCCGCTTCTGGCCCCGCTGCACTTGCCACTGACGCTTGGGCCGACTGGACAGCTTGCGCGTACCCGTTCAGCACCGCTTCGCCTTGTTCGCCCACCGCCGGCTCATGCACCGTCTCGCCAGCGTCGACATCGGTAAACTCGATTGCGTGCTGACCAAGCAGGTCCGCGTTCAGCTGCGCCGACGGATCGGCGAGCGGCGGCAATTCGTCGAGCGCAGTCAGTCCCAGGTCGTCGAGGAATTGCCGCGTGGTCGCGTACAACGCCGGACGGCCGGGGACATCGCGATGACCGATCACTTCGATCCAGCCGCGATCTTCGAGCTGCTTGACGACCTGCGTATTCACCGTGACACCGCGAATCTCTTCGATGTCGCCACGTGTCACAGGTTGCCGGTAGGCAATGATCGCGAGCGTTTCGAGCACCGCACGCGAATATTTCGGCGGCTTTTCAGGATGCAAACGATCCAGATACGAACGCATCGCGGGCTTGCTTTGAAACCGCCAGCCCGACGCCAGCCCGACCAGCTCCACACCGCGTCCGGACCAATCCTGCTTGAGGTCCTCGAGCAAGGTCCGAACGGTGTCTGCCGACACACCGTCGGCAAAGAGCTTGCGCAACTCGCCGAGCTTTAACGGCTCCTGCGCGCAGATCAAGGCAGTCTCGAGGACGATCTTCGCCTCTTGGGTATTCATGCAGCTAGGTCAGACCCTGTGGTCAAAGAACCGGATCAAACAGACGATGTGGAACTGAAGACGCGCTCGCCCGATTCTGATCGGTCATATTGATGGGAGCACGCACCGGGGGGAGGCGAAACAGACTTCGAGCCAAACCCAGCCGGACGGAGCAGCGATATTCCTGAAAAGGAACCGCGTGACTGAACGCCATATTACGCAAAAAGCCTCTTTGCGTAAAGACGAAATCCCCTGCGCATTGTCTTCCCCCGCTCCAGCCAGCGAATCGCGGTGAAAAAAGGGAGGAACCCCGGCAAACATTCCGCGCTTTTATAGGCTTATTCAGTTGCAGCGCCGTTGTTCTCCGCCATATGCATTAAACGGTTCGATGCTTCGCCAGGAACCGCTGTAGACGCTCGACCCCGTCGTCGAGCCGGGCCGTGTCGCACGCGTAGCACCATCGTACGAAACCCTCGCCCTGCGGACCAAACGCACTGCCGGGCGCCACGCCCAGCCCCACTTCGCGCACGAGCGCCTTGCATAGTTCGAGGCTGCGAGATGCGCCCGGCATCGCGAAAAACAGATACATCGCACCTGGCGGCGCTTTGACGTCGACACCCGGCACTGCCCGAAGTGCGCGCACCAGGTGGTCGCGCGACGCCTTCAGATCGCGCACCAGTTCGGCGGTGAAGCACTCTCCCTGCTCGACGGCCGCGATGCCCGCCCGCTGAACAAACGACGGCGCGCACGAAGTGTTGTACTCCACCAGCTTGGCCAGATCGTCCATCAATCCGGATGGCGCAACGATCCAGCCAAGCCGCCAGCCGGTCATGAGCCACGTCTTGGAAAACGAATTCACGCAGATCACCCGCTCGTCGCGCGCGGCGAGATCGAGGAACGACGGTGCGGCAGGCGCCCGCGCGCCGCCCGTCAGGGCGTTGGCTGAATCGGCGTCCCCATGATCGGCGTCCCCATAGTAAAGACGCTCGTACACCTCGTCGGCGACGATCCAGATGCCATGACGCCGGCAATGCGCGAGCACGGTACGCTGTTCTTCGCGGCTCATCACCCAGCCGGTCGGGTTGTTAGGCGAGTTGATCAGCAGCATTTTCGTGTCTGGCGTCAAAGCGGCGAGCAACTGCCCGACATCGAGCTGCCAGCCGCGCTCGCCATAGCCGAGCGCGACCGTCTCGACATGCGCACCGAGAATCTTCGGGATCTCGACCAGATTCGGCCACAGCGGGGTCACGGCGACGACGCGATCACCGGCACCGACGACCAGTTGCGAGGCCAGCATCAGCGCATTGACGCCGGCGCTCGTGACGGCGACCTGGTCAGGGGAAGTCGCACCGTGCAAGTTGCTGACGTAGTTGGCGAGCGCCGCGCGCAATGGCGCCATGCCCAGGTTATGCGTATAGAAGGTCGCGCCGACGCCCAGCGCGGAACTCGCGGCGTCGCGAATGAAGGCTGGCGTCACACGGTCGGATTCGCCGAACCAGAACGGCAGCACGTTCTCGACGCCGAACCCGGCGTTGGCGACTTCGCGAATTTGGGATGAACGCAGCGCGCGCACGGCATCACGCGCATTCGGGATGAATGGGACAGACGAATCCAATTCGCTCATCGAGGGCTCCCGGACGGAAAAAATTGGCTGATGCTCAGGAAGGCGACAGTTTAGCGCGCCGCCGGTTCTGAAAGCAGCGAAACCCGCAGCCGGCCCGCGTACTGGTCCGAGGATGCCTTGGATGCGTGGGCGTATTCGGCGGCCTTCGCCTCGTTTTTTAAACGCAGAACCGCTCAGAGCTGGAAAACGCGCTTCGCCGCGCCGCCGAAGCTAACCGAGTTCCTCCGCCCGCGCGGGCAATCGCCGGATCAAGCCCCATACCGCTTCAGCCGCGGGCGATAGGGAGCGGTCGCGCCGCCGCACGAGTTCGACGGTGCGCTCCGCACGCGGCACGAGCGGACGGGCTACCATCGACGCGCCAGCCGGCAGTGGCAACGCCAGCCACGGCAGCACGCTGACGCCTACGCCCGCCTCGACGAGCCCAAACACAGTCGCTGAATGCCCCAGCTCCTGCACGACCGTGGCGTTCACCGCATATTCCTGCATCGCGGCGTCGATGATCGGCCGGCTGCCGGACGCGTAATCGAGCAGAACGAGCCGCTCGCCTTCGAGATCGGTCCAAGCCACCTCCTCGCGCGCCGCCAGCGGGTGGTCATTGCGTGCGACGAGGCAGAAAGAATCCGTCATGAGCGGGTCGCTCAGCAGGTCATCGGCGAAAAACGGGCCGATGATCACGCCGAAATCAACTTCGCCGGACTTGACCTTGCGCAGCACGTCGCTCTGCACGTCGTCGCGCAAGCCGAGTGCGATGTACGGGAACTCCCGCCCGCACGACGCCACCACGCGCGGCATCAGCCGGCACGCGACCGTCGGACTGGCGGCCACTACGACGCGTCCACGGCGCTGCTCGCCGATCTCGCGAATTTCACGCAGTGCGTCGTCGAGGTCCGTCAAAAGCCGCGACACGCTCGACACCAGATTGCCGCCGACATCCGTTAGCTGGACGTCGCGCGTCGTGCGATCGATCAGCTTCAGGCCAATTTCGCCCTCCAGTTCGCGCACGCAGCGGCTCACCGCCGACTGCGTCAGGCCGATTTCATCGCCGGCTCTGCTGAAGCTTTGCAGCCGGGCAACGGCGATGAAAACTCTGAGCTGTCGGAGCGTCACATTCATTTATCGTCCTCATTAATAACGCGATTTGATGCGGATTATACGATCAAAAACGGGCCAGACCGTTTACGACCTCTTCCGCTGCGGCGCAGCAATGCGGCGCAAACGCACGTCTGCCGGGCCTCGGTGCACAAGATTGGTGATTGTCCCGATTTGCGAGATGGGTTTTTTAGATTCTCATACGCCCCTAGCTAGCGCCCGCGCTGGCCCGCCGCCACAGGCTTCGAGGCAGTCGGAATGAACTTGGCACGCTTTCTGCATTTACATGCATACAGGTCGGCGCCATGACTTCTGCCTGAATAGCAGATTGTGGCAAGTCCGACCCCTTGGCACTCGCCTATCGAGTGCATGGAGAGTGCGCGGCGCGGGGCAGCGCACCGGAGTTAGCTTCGCTGAGGTGAAAACATGACGCTGTTCGACGATTTGAGAGACAACGAGTGGGCGCTGGTCGAGGCTCTGTTCTGTGCTGAACCGGCACGGAGCGAGCGGCGCGGCCGGCCCCGCGTAGAAGCGCGCGCAGTGGTCAACGCCGTGCTTTGGGTGCTGTCGACCGGCGAAGGCTGGTCGAAACTGCCGGGCCGTTACCCATCGCCGCCGACTTGCCGCCGCCGCTTCGACGAATGGCAAGCCGATGGTACGCTCGCCGAAATAGTTAAGCGACTCGGTACGAGCGGCCGCGAAATTTCGCTGCGCGGCCGGATTGGGGCGACCGCTGCCAAACCGCCTGCACCGCCGAGCCGTGACCGCCTGCGCGGCGCGTTCTGGACCAACCCGGAGTCGTGGCGCGCGCCGGTCAAAATGGCCTGAGGCCAGCACCGCTATTTCACCTGCGGGCGCCCGGCTTCGATCTGGACCGCCCGGGCGCGTGCCAATTCCGTTGACTCACTACGGGCGGCTCGGCATGTCCGAGCCTGTCGTCTGTCCCCGAATCCTCGCTGATCGCCATCGCAATTCCGTCCGAGCGCACTGAGCGGGCGCCCGCGATGAAACAACCATTTACTATTACTTACAGCGTGCTTTCGCGCCCCCGCATACCTTTATATGTATGCAAAACAGGCCTTGACTCGATGGGCTTGATGGGAGCTTCGCATGAAACCAATGTCACTGCTTCTGTGCGGCATTGTGATTTCATCAATGGCCGCACCGGCGCTTGCACAACAGCGCCCGCAAGCGGGGAGCTGGCGGCCGGATCGTGCGGCGGCCCTCGAAGCCTGGCAACAGAGCGAAACACGCAACCGCGATATCACGCCTGCGGCGCCGCGCGGAGACTTGCGCGGCGATATCGCCAGTAATGTGCGGGCACGGCCCGATGTGCCCCGGGAAGGTGGGGCGCACCACCGTTAGAAGCGGTGGTCTGACTGCCCGCCTCCGCGGTAGCCCAGTCGCCCCTTATGTCGACAACCGTTAGGGTTGCCTGGGATCAGCACAACTGGCAGACCGCTAGCTGACCCGGATGCAACCAGGTTGAATACTCAGGGAACCACCCGGCGCCAGACCAGTCTCATTTAACGCCATTAGCACAGCGTGGCAGTAGTAATTCCGGTACGCCCGTATCCTCGCGATACGGGCTTTTTTTTGGTGAGCACGCTCGTGGGCGTAGGCAGGCCCACTTACCTGAACGCAAACAGCGAGAAAAACCACTGCCGCGAGACAGCAGGGCACCGACGGCACCCGCCGGCAAGGGTCTAGGACCGGACTTCCAAGGCGGCGCTGGAACTCGGTTCCAAGGGGGTCACGACATAGTCGTTCGTCCGCTGAGCAGTCCAGCTGAGGAGCCGTTCGCTGTGTTCGAGCCGCGCAAACTCGGCTTTTCCGCGCTCCGTGAGCACGGCGATGTCCACAGGCGCGTGAAAGCCCGGTGCCGGAGCGACGGTGCGCTGGCGAACGGTGTCCATCAGGCCGAGCGCGCGAAGATATTGGAAAACGCCCGGCCTTCTGGCCCACGGGACCTGACGATATTGCGCTCGCCGCAGCGCTTCTAGTACCGCTTCGTTGGAATACGTGGTCATCTCACTTCTTTCTTAAAGTGCAGCTATGACACATCTATGCCCAACGCGTCACCGCGCCACCTGTGACGCGCGTAGCACCCGCCCATGGCTGGAAACAGGCTGCACTTCATAAAGCCGATTCCGCCAGGTGCTGCCTGGTCTGATTTCGGAAACCCCCGTTGAACGGCATGATAGCGTTCTGTCCACGAGCCGACGATGCAACCGCTGCGGCGCGATAGCAGGCCCTTGGATTTGTCCCGAAAGACATACGTTACCCCATTTAAATTGATTCTATTCACTTTATTAGCGCTTTTTTTTGCAGCAATCGTGCGATGGAAGCGGTCCCGCCGCCCGCTGATCCTGTTCACGGTCCTCCTGTTCTGGCTGCTGGCTGCCGGCTGGCTGACCGCACCGCTACTGGAGCTCGCCCAGCCGCGCGAGGCGGGCCCAGGGTCCCCCGCGTTTGCGCCGCGCACCGCGATCATCCTGCTGGGCGGCGGCACCGTTTATGACCATGACAAAGTGCTCGTCCCGCCACGTGATGTCCTCGTGCGCATCAAGGTGAGCGCGGACAACTACGCCGCTTGCAAACGAACGGCGGCCACGTGCCACGTGATCGTGAGCGGCGGCAATCCGCAGCGGCACGAGGCGACCGAGGCTGACACTTATCTGCCCTACCTGTTACGCCAGCGCGTGCCGCGCACGGACATCGTGCTCGAAAAGCGCAGCCGCACGACCTATGAAAACGCGCGCAACGTCTCTGCCATCCTCGCGCAATCGCATTACGACGCGCTGATACTCGTCACTTCCGCCTATCAGATGCGGCGCGCGTTGCTCGACTTTGCCTGTTTCGGCGTTGCGCCGCAGCCGCTCGTTTCGGGCGCGCGCCACGCACATCTGGGCCTACTGCCGCGCTATATCAATCTGCTCAACGCAGAAATAGCGCTACATGAATTGCTCGGGATCGCGCAATTCCATGTGTACCGCGCCATTGGATGGTTCTGACTAGCCACGCGCCGCGCTCAGGAATCGTTGCTCGGGTAAGCTCATGGCTCGACGCATCTGAAGTTGCGCATGCCGCGCTCGGCGCAAACGCAAATACAACGACTTGTAACAAATCGTAAAGACAGTCACAAAAGGGTCGGTTTGAGCGGAAGTTGCTCGCTAGAATGCATTGTCTTTCGACTGGACAGGCACATAGTCGGGTCCACAACCAACTGCGGAGGTAACGATGAAAAAAGTGTCCGTGGCAATCCTGATGTCCCTCTCTGCCGTCGCCGGCGCGGCGTACGCACAGGATAACGGCATCATGACAAGCACCGATCCGGCCAAGGCCGCCGACGTGGAACAGCGTGCGCAGGAATTGCAAAATCGCCAAGATGCCATGCCCAGTGCGCCAGCGATGCCCCAGAAACATCACAAAATGACTCCGCATCACCATAAAAAGGCGGACGCTTCCAGTTCGTAGGCCCAATTTCGGGCGCGGTCGCCTTGAGCGCGCAAAGCCGAAGCCGGTACTGCCGGCTTCGGCTTTTTGCTGTTTAATGGACTAGGGGACTGACGGAAGAAGCGGCGCGACGTGCTGCAAAGCGCTTGCGGCAGACCGGCAAGGGCTGTGTGGGCGTCGCCGGCCGCCGCGCGGGAGGCGTTCAGTGCGCGGCTATCGGTATGCTAAAGTCGCGCACCAACCGGCACCCCGCCGCAATCCCTAACCCGTGCGCACCCTGGTGCGGAGGACAGCATGAGCAACATCCAGCTAGACATCGAATGGACCGAAGCAGCCTCTCGCAAAATTGAAAAACTGATGCCGCGCGGCGGTCAGGAAGCGTTCCTCGCGCTGCCGCCCGTCGAGTGTCTGCCGATGGAAGGCGACGTGTTGTTTCTCGGCCCCGATGGCAAGCAACAACCGTTTATCGTCGCCGAGCGCCAGTACCATCACGACGGCGAAGCCGACTGGACCATCATCCTGATCCTCGACGTCCCGCAGGCCACCCACTAGCGACAATGGCGACGAGCGGGGCCGGCACCGGCCTTGCACGTCGCTGGCCGCTACGCGAGTCGCGCGAATTCGACTCCGACTCCCGGTCCCACTCCGAACACTCAGGCGATCTTCGACACGACGCGAATCTCCGCGTGCTCCACCCAGTCCGCCACTGCCTTCCTGTACGCCGCAATGTGCGCGGATTTCGCGTGCGCGGCGAGCGCCTCCTGACTCTCCCACCGCTCGACGAACACGAATCGGCGCGGCTCCTGCACGTCGCGATGCAGGTCGTACTGGAGTACGCCAGCTTCCTTGCGCGTCGGCCCGACAATACCTTCGAGCGCCTGACGCAACTGCTCCTCAAAGCCCGGCTTTGCCACCGAGATTGCCACCACTGCGATTTCCGCCATGTCTGCCCTCCCGTTCACGAAAAACAGCAGCATACCCGCGCTGCAGCCAGCCCGCTGTCGAGCGCGAATGTGCTCATGGCAACACATGGCGAAACATTGAAAGGTGCGTAAGGTGCGCGCACCGTCGGCGCCTGGAGTTTGGCGGGCGGGCGCTTGACGCCCTGCTACCCTCGCTTTCAGGCCGGCAACTGACTGAGATTGAGAATCCGTCTCACTCAAGGGCGATCGCACGCCAAGTCCGCGAGGGGATGCAAGCAGCGCGACGCCGTTTCCGACCGGCGCTCGGCGACCCGTTCGCCTGGCCAGTTCCCGGTCCGAAGTCTGTGATTACCCGCACATTCATGCGAATTGCAAACTGTTAGACTGATTCAGACTTATTGACTCGTTCCGCCGGAGTCCAGCATGGCTGGCATCGCTCTCCGCGTTCCTGGACTTCCCGGCACTCGCCGTGTCCACGCGCGCGCTGTGCATCCCTTGGGCGTCGAATCGAGATGCGCGCCTCGTCGTCCGCCAGCCGGGACGTCCCGATGTCTACTTTCCTCCCTGCTTCCATGCCATCCGTCAGCGAATTGACCCTTAGCGGCCTCCTTCCGCATCTGGTGCGCGGCGAAGCAGGCTGGAGCGCAACCTGGCGCGCCCTGACTTTGTACAGCGTGTTCCAGCCCGTCGTGTCGGTCACGCATCAATGCGTGGTCGGCTACGAGGGGCTGCTACGCGCGTTCGATCCGGTCGGTCTGCCGGTGTCGCCCGAAGTGCTCTTTTCCGGCACCCGCTCGGCCGCCGATGCGCGCGAACTCGACCGTATCGCGCGCTGCCTGCATGTGGCGAACTTCATGGAGCAAGGCATCACCACCGGCTGGCTATTTCTGAACACGCGCCCGCAGGTGTTCGAAACCGACTGGCCGCAACGCGCTTTCATCGACGAGTTGTCCGCGCATTTCGGACTGCCGCAGGAGCGCATCGTGATCGAGGTGCTGGAGCAGCCCGCCGACGACGAGTCGGCTGTCGCCAGCATGCTCGCCGCGTCGCAGCCGCGCGATTTCCTGATCGCGATCGACGACTTCGGCACCGGCTTTTCGAACTTCGACCGGGTATGGCGATTCCGCCCCGACATCGTCAAGCTCGACCGTTCGCTGGTCGCGCGCGCGGGCAAGCGCGAGGGCGACGATTCGATGATCGGCCACCTGATCGCGATGCTTCATCAGTCCGGCACGCTGGTGCTGGCCGAGGGGGTCGAGACCGATGAGGAACTGATGATCCTGATGCAGGCCGACGTCGATTTCGTGCAGGGTTTCTGGCTCGGCCAGCCGAAAGGTTCTGTGCAGGCGGCGTGCGCCAAGGTGCCGGCGCGGATCGCGTCGATCTGGACCAGGTTCGCCGATTACGAACGCGTGCACGCCGGCCATCAGCCGCTCGGTTTCGAAGGATTCGCGGAGGCGGTGCTAAGCGCCGCCGACACCTTCAAGGCCACTGGCGACCTGCGTCAGGCCGCACAAAAAATGTGGCATCTGCGCGAAGCGCGCCGGGTGTTCATCACCGACGGTCATGGCGAGCAGTCCCAGGCATCGGTGACGGCAGCGTCGGTGCCGCCGCCTCCTCTGCGGCTCGCGCCGCTCTACTCGGAGGCGCGCAGCAACTGGTCGCGGCGCGCTTATTTCAAGCATGCGCTCGCCGCGCCCGGACGCGTCGCGATGATGGGCCCGCATTATTCGCTCGCCGATGGTCAGGACTGCTACACCGCGGCCATCGCCTTCGAGCGTGACGGCACGCATGTGCTGTGCGTCGACTTCGTGCCGGCCGCGTCGAATACGGACGGGCGTGCTGCCGGCCAGGGGAGCAAACGCTGAGCGCGGGTCGCGGGTCCCGAACCGGTAGTCGGCGGTTGGCGGTTGGCGGCTCCTGATAGCTAGTCGTCCACCCGGCCACGACCGGATTTGATCTCACTGCGTTTGGACTTGCTCTCGAGACGCCGTCGGTTGGACGCACGCGTCGGCCGCGTCGCGACGCGCTGCTTGCGCGTCACGCTAACGCTTTCGATCAGTTCGTCGAGCCGCGCGAGCGCTGCCGCGCGGTTCATCTCCTGAGTGCGATGCTCCTGCGCCTTGATGATCACGACGCCGTCGCGCGTGAGCCGGCGATCGGACAGCGCGAGCAGGCGCATCTTGAGCACTTCGGGCAATGACGACGCGCGCACCTCGAAACGCAGATGGATGGCGCTCGAAACCTTGTTGATTCTTGCCCCCAGCGTCTAGCTACTAATTCTCCGCGCCACTTCTAAGTTTCTATTCAAAAATATTTAGGGCCTGTTTGTGTTTGCCCCTAAGGATACCTATACTCATTCACATGTGAGGCACGAGGATGAAAATGGAAGCCCCGGCTCAGGTCGTACTAAAGACAGCATCCGTCTTTCCATTACGGACCCGCGATGGCGGCAAAATCCCAATTCTCGTGGTGGATGACAGCGACGGTGCCCCCAAAATCGTCCCAGAAGTCACGGCGCTAATGAGAAACCTCTCATCTACCGGGGCGTCGTTTTCAAAGATGCGCGGCATTGCAGTTACACTCGCCTTTCTTCACGAGTATTTCGCTCTGTCTTTACATTACCCGCTGCTTTTACATTCTGAACTGCCAAACATTATCTCCGATTTTCTTCGGAAAAGAAGGAATGGTAGTTCTAGCGACGACGGTTTAGACTGGACACCGGTAAAAAGAGAAACAGTCGACAGGGACAGAATTTATTTACGCGAGTTTTCAGAATTTTGCTCCCTGCAGTATGGCTACTTCCCTCTTATCACGACGGGCACCAAGGATGCTTTCGGCCAAAATGGCACCAGCTTCAAGGATGTAATGCGGAGCTTAGCTAGAAACAAAACTCGACTTCTAGCACATCTCCAGTTCCGCCAGCAACAAAAGCGCCGGCAGCCCTCCACCGAAGTAAATCTTCCAGAACGCAGAATCTATCGGCGGACGAGCAGAGGGACATTTTTGTCGTTGCCCATGATAGAGGACCTCATATCCTCCACGCCCAGCGTTGTGCAAAAGATGGTCTTTATACAAGCGTCATTCGGTGGACCGCGGATAAGTGAAATCCTTAATATGTGGCGATGTGATGTGCTACCGGGCTCTTACAGGCCGCACCTATTTCCCGATGACAAGCCCAGTGATGTTCCATTACTGGTCATCGCTCATCCCTCGCAATCCCGTTACGTTGGAGGAATTAGGCCTAGCTCGGTAGATAGACTCCAACATCTTTCACAAGACTATAATCTCGCACCCCGGAATCTGTTAGACGCAGATTCCTTGAGGTCGGGTTGGAAGGGAATGCTCTACGACAACGATGCCTTGCTTATTTCACAGATATTTTGGGCAAACAAAGCATGGGCATTAATCTATTATCAGCTATTTCAAGAATTGCGGGCAACCGTCATTTCGAACCTTCCCGCCCATATTAGAAACTCGCATCCATATCTCTACATTAATGACAGCTTGTCTCGAGCAGAGTTTGGTCAGCCGTTGAAAATGTCGAACATCCGCAAAGCGTTTGCTCGCGCCTGTGGTCGCATTGGCGTGGATGCTAGCCGTTTTAAAGAGGGCATTCACGGTCTCCGTCATGCTTACAAAGCGATGCTCAATAAGCTTGGATTGAGCCCGGAGGAAATCCGTATCGCGATGCATCATGTATCAGCTGTGACGCAAGAGGACTATGGCCGCTCGGCTGCTCGATTGAATGAACGCCTAATTCTTGCACACAATCAGGATAACACATGAGTTCGATTCTCGAATTTGAAAGTTTCAGCGGCGGTGTCGTTCGGCTAAACCCATCCAATAGACATCAAATTCTGCACATACCGAACCGACTCACGTTAAACAAGCTTGTAGAAGAATTTAAAAGCCTTCACCTTCTCTGGCTACGTCGTTATCTCTTAAGTCCTGCGGGAGATTCAAATGATATTTTCGGGGCAGGCGCCGTTAAAATTCGAACCAAAAGTGACACCGGCGAACGTTGGTCAGCCACTTTGACGAGATTATCAATCGAGAAACTTCCGGCTGATGCGTGGGCTACGCTCGACCATGTACCGCCACTTGAAAACGGCACCATAGCCACTAAGCTATTTAATGCGTCCGACTCGGACAAAAGGATTTTCGTCGAGGCCGCAATTGGAGCAAACATTGAATCAATCGCGGTCGTTTTGAGAGAAGAATATAAAGACCGGCTAATCTACCCATGGCTATATCAAGCGAATGAAAACATTGACAATCCAGAAAAGTTTCTTTCCTCCTTAATTGAACGAGCTGCATTCGAACGTGAGCGACCTCGTGAAGGCAGAAACTTTTTACTGAATCCGATGGCCAGTTTATTTCTATTCTGGCTATCACAGAAAGGAATTGTTCTTTGCCCCATCGTAAAACCAATGTTTATTGGTGAAAACATAGGCCTTAAATTACATCTTACTTCCTCAGTTGCTTCACAAACCTTAAAAACTATCCTTGTCGCATATGAAAAAACTACTGAGAAATACACCAAAGAGTGGCGCGAGCGGCTCGAATTTTGTTATGAAATAGTTATAGCGTCGTCCACGTTTCGAACAAGCGACGACCTCAGCCTAGAGTTCTTCGAAAAAATCTATGAGATTATTGACGACACCTTTGCTCCCGCGGTGGCAGACAAATTATCGAAAATATATCGTCCTCTGCGAGACAGTTTGAATCAGCGTGAACTGCCGACTTTCAGACCGGTTAGAAAGAGCAATCCGCCACTTGAAAGCCCATTCGATTGGACGAAACTCTCAATCGACGGCCATCCAAGGAGCACATTCCCCCGCAATCTAAAATCCTCTTACCAGCCGCGGCCCGATATAATCGTGTGGGCTGACCGATTCACTAAATATTTGGTACGACTGCAAATAAAAAGCACAGGGAATGTAGTATCGTCGTTACAGACATTTTTGTGCTGGCTAGCTGAAAGTGAAAGAAAAATCTCACATCCCGGCGAACTTCGGCGGGAACACATCAATGACAATTCAAATATTAAAGAAAGTAGATGCTTCCGAGCATTCCTTGCGCGACTAGAAATTACACCTGAAAGCGCGAATGGCCATATCCTCCGCCTTACTTGGGCAATGGAGTCAATTATCGAAGAAGACAGTTTGCAAATAGCAAACCCTTTCTCGGTTCGATTCGATTCGTTTAAGGTTGCATTTGCACGCGGCAAAACTCCCCGACGGCCCCTCGGACGGGAACTACTCACGTATCTGAAGGATTTCAATCGGCGGAACGATTATTCTTTTTCCAAAGGTTTCGAATCTCACTATAGACAAGCACTAAATGCAAATGGCCAGTATGAAAACGTCTGGTTTCCCGGCCTTGCTGTGCTTATAGACCTACTCTTAGAACTTCCTTTGCGCAGCTTCCAAGCGAGGTACCTTGATACTGGGGAGGGCGATGAGGAAGTCGTCGTTTTTGATAAAAAAAGTATCCGAGCAGTACCTAATACTCTCTCGACATCAGTCAAGAAAAGAAACGAATCGTTGTTCTATATATTTGAGTTAGCGGATGGAACTCCTTCGCTCGGCCTTTACATTAACACCAACAAAACCTCAGTCGATAGGGAGACTGGATATGAAATAGCTTGGTGTTCAGATGAGTTGCGCGACAGTCTTAGCTTGCTAAGGAGCTGGCAAGTTGAAAACAATCCGGTCGCCCGGCCGATTCCGTGCATGGAAAAGCATGAGTTTGAGATAACAAAAAATCCGGAGGTCATCGACTCTTTAAAGACAACCTTTTCCATGTTTCGCGACCCCGCTGACCCGGCCGGATGGCCAATCAGTCGAGACAGACTCTTTGATTATTGGAGCAGCCTTCTTGCTGCTGTCGAAGACGAGCTTGCGTCTGCAGGCCGGGACATTCGGCTAACTGAAGCCAAGGAAGTTTCGAAGGGGCCCAACAAGAAGCCCGTCGTTAAGCGACTGGCAATCTACGACGTCCACACGCTGCGCGTCAGCGGCATCAGTGCGCTGATTGAGGCAGGGATGCCGCCTGACCTCGTGCAACAGGTCGCTGGCCATGCGACCTTGGTCATGACCCTCTACTACAACAAGATAAAGGCGTGGAAGCTGAACGAGACGTTCTCGCGCGCGCTGGACAAACTAAGTTCCGACCTCGACAACATCGATGGGCTCAACGAGGCAGACTTTGAGCAGCTTGCCAGCTTCTTAACGAATAGCCGTTCTGAGGAAGACGCAATAGGGTTGTCGCTATTGACCGAGCGCATGGGCCATGGAGACGGTACGATTGAAGTGTTCACACACGGTATTTGCCCAGCTGGAGAATGCGCCACTGGCGGGGAATTTCAAAACCAGGCTGTCGGTTATGGTCCAGTACCTAGGCCCTTGGCCTGCCCGCTGTGTAGGTATCGATTGACGGGACCCATGTTCCTCGTCGGTTTAGTTCTCAACGCAAATCGACTGATGCATGAGTTGCGTACAAAAGGTAAAGAAATCGCTGCTGCTAATGAAGAACGAGCCCGCCTTGAGGATGCGCACAAGCCAACTCATGCGGTAAAAGCTCGAATTGAGGCGCTCTACAGAGAAACTGACATTGTCGCGACAGAGTGGGCGGCCGAAGTCCAATATATTCACACGGTCGAGAAGATGGTTGACCGCTATCTTGATGAAGAGCGCGACTCGCAAGGCGAGCAGCCTGTTATCGTGACCGGTCTCGCGAAGAAAGCCGTCGAGAGTCAGATTGTCCACAATTCCGAGCTGGGACTGCTTCAGTCGCTGGTTGAAGGAGCGAATTTGTGGCCCGGATTCAAGCCAACTGCCGCAATCAGTGAACATCGCGAGTTCCTTAACGAGGTTCTCACGGCCTCCGGTCTTGACCCGTTCCTCCTAAAACTTCGAGGGGAACTGCGAGACAAAGCCGCTCTACTACTTGGGCGGACGTTGGCTTCTTTGGTGCCGTCTGACCAGCACGAGAATTTGCGTCTCACGTCTGACGCATTGGATAACTATCCTGTGGTCGCATCAGTAATTTCAGACATTCGAACGCGAGCTCTGACTTTTGACGGAGCCGCCGAAAATTTTAGCGTTGAGCCTTCACTGTTGACGGAGGATACGAAATGAGCGTTCCTGAAGTTGGCAAAGTCGATGCCTCAGAACTCATCTTCCAAGCCCTTCTTGCGGAGGTACGCAATCCCCGCCGCGAGGCAACACTGAAGCGATTGAAAAAAGCATGCGACGACCTTTGTGAAAGAGGTCTAGCTCTCCACCTATCCAATATTCAGCACTACGTTGAGGATAATTTCGGCAAGGATGCCGGCCCGAAAGCGCAGTCAATTTCGAACGAAAAGCAGCGCAAACTCGGAATGTATCACTATGTCCTCGCTCGCGACCGAGAACAACAGTTGGTGACGTCCGTCAACCAAAACTCGAATATCAGGCAATCAAAATCGTCAACGTTGTCAGACATTGAGGGAATCGACGACATGGACGTACGCGCGAACATGCGCGACCTTTACGACCGCCTGATGGTTACGGAGAAACAACTTGCGCGGGCGAAGCTGGTTTTGAAGACGTTGCAACCAGGGGCTGACCTTGACGTGGTCATCAACGGTCAAGCAAGCCCGACTCAATCAGAAAGTCCACATTTCTCGCATTTGCAGGTATCTGCACTTGGCAATCTCATGCGGATACTGTCCGACAATGAAAGATTGGCGGACGTAGGCCTAATCAACGATGGCAAGCGAGTTCGACGGAAACTTGGAACCCGAGACGAGCTGTTTAGTGTGGAAACGCTTCAGCATATCGAAGGATTACATCAGCAACTGCTGCGCCTCGGAATTGTTTGATGAAGCTGTCACCAGTTGTTTTGAAATCGGGCACCGTCAGAGGCAGGTTTTACGGTGGGTGGACTGACTTGAATGGTTAACGGTATTGGAAAGTCCACCCCAATCAGAGCTGCTTCACCTTGTTTCAGGCTTGGCAAGAATGCAGCCGATGACTTGTCTATTTCGCCACATGCGCGTTCTACCACATCACGGTCCCGGTCATTCGTCAGCCGATGGACTATGAGCGTCCCCATTTGACTGAGAACCCCCTCTGTGATGTCCCGCGGTCGCTGTGTTGCAAGGCAAATGCTCAGGCCATATTTTCGTCCCTCTTTCGCGACAAGCTCAAAGGCGTCAAGGCGAGATGCGAACTCATCCGAACCAACTCGCTTGCCGAGGAAGTTGTGGGCTTCGTCAACGAAGACGACAGCAGGCTTGCCATAGAAGGAGCCCTTGCGCGCGAGGTCGAGCAACTGACGCCCAATTGCATTCGCAACGATTTCTCGAGCGTAAAACTCAAACCCCACATCGCTCAAATCAATTCGCAAAAGCCGCGCTGAGCCTTGCAGGAACGTTTGTATCTCGTCAAGTACGGAGGAGGTAGCGGCTTGAGGATGAAAAACACAACGCATCGAGGGTGAACTGACAACCGCACGTATGCGTGTCGCCAAAGAAACACAGAAAGAAAACTCACCACTTTCTCCGCCCCACTTCGTCGGGTCTTTGGAACCTCGCGCCGCTCCGAACCCGTCGGGATAGACGCATTCCTGTTCGAGTTGCTCTGGAAGGAGGCGCACATCAAAAGCCTGACGAGGGTTATCAACCTTGTCAGCGTTACTACCAATCCCCAAGGCAGCTTCATAGGCAGCCTTTGATTGACCAATTTTCTCGACAAATCCTTTCGGAAAGGACCGAGGTGCTAGCTTAGCCAACCGAAGACTTCTCAAAGCCTCTCGAAGTTTAGGGCCTTGAACCTTTCCTGAGGGTTCGAACAAAGCAATGAAGTCGGATTCTGTAAAATTTTCGGCTGGCAGCCAAACAGCAGAGGAAGTGGCGCTCGTCAGCTTCGGGTTGCCGAGATGGATATGAGTGGCGTTCGCGTCGACGATGTCTCTGTATTCACCCGTAGCATCCAGCAGAATTACTTTCGATTGATGCCGTAGGCACTCTTCAAGCAGCCGTGCAGTGGTCCAGCTTTTGCCGCCTCCCGTTGCGCCCAAGATTGCACAATGACGCCCGAACAACACTTCTGGCGTAACTCGAATCGCATGCTCCCCGTCTGTCGTCGACGTGCCTAACTGAAGGAGGACACGGCTCTGTGTACCGGGCTTCTTGCTGGTCAACTCCGGCATCAACGCTATTAGTTCCGCAGGAGCGGAATAAGCGCGGTCGCCTAACCTTGGATAAGCATCAACCCCTGCTTCAATTTTGAGGTCGTGAGGCCGTATTGAACCAAGAAGCTGCAAGCGTCCAACTGCGTCCAGTTCCCGACTCCCTGCGTAATCTTGTGTAACTTCAGCGCGGTCCCTCTCCGGGAGTCTCACCTCCATCATCCGCCCTAGAAGTATTCTTTGCTGCCCCTCGATGAGCACCAGTTCCCCAACTTCTCCTCGTCCATACCGGGCAGCGCTGAAATATGCACCACTCGTATCGCCGGCGTTGCTGAGATTCAGCGTAACGCTTTGAGCCGCGACCGACACCACGACGCCGAGGTGCAAATCTGGCCATAATAGACCCGAGGCGCATAGCTGCTCGTAGGCTACCGTCATACAGTACCCCGCGCTCGACCGATTGCGTTTGCCATCTGCTCAGCTGGCGTAAGGGCCTTTAGGTCAGGTATAAGTGTCACAAAATCTTGAAACGAAGCGTTCACGAAGTAGACCGGCAAGCCCTTTTTTGAGAGGTCGGACAGTTGATGCCAGTAGTTCTCCCCCATGTAATCGCTGTCCGTGTGGTCTACTGCGCAAAAGTCCGCAATAAACACCGTCAAACTAGAGTTGCTCTTTATTGATGATACGAGCGGCTCAGACAAATGGTCATCGTTGAACCCAAATCCGGAAACTACAACACACGTATTCGGCCGTCTCAGGTCGTCGAGGAAACGGGAAAGAAGTTCGAGGTGTGGTTGCACGAAGGCCTGTTGATACTTGCCTTTGGTCGGATATATCAGGCAGGCACGCGCTGGGTCCGGCGCGGAACTCTCGTAAATTCGTCCATTCGCGTCTCGCTCCCAACTAACAGAGCCATGTAATTTCGCCAGATGGATAACACCTTCCAAGAACTCCTGCGAGTCGTCCTTACGACGAACAAAGTCATATTGAAAATAGCTCGGGTCAAATCGACGATGACGTCCATAGGAAAAACCATCAACTACAACCATACCCAAGTTTGACGCGGCAACCTCGAAACATAGGTCATAGTTAGTTGTGTAAACCTTGAGTCGCGCATCTCTCGTTCTTCGGCGAGCTACCTTGCGCAGGAATAGCTCGTGGCTACTTAGCTTTGCGTTTTCGATGAAATCAGAGCACAACCGGAGTATGGTCTTTTTGCAGCGAACAACGAAATCAACGAGATTTGCGTCGTTGTACAAGCTGAGATAGGCGTCGCATCGAGAAAGGAAGTGCTCGATGTTTGCCTCTCCGGGGGTGAATCCGACCTTGTGGCAAATGGCGTCGGCTTCTTCGCTGAGCATGTTTTGAGGGCCACCAGGAACACACATTGTGGCCGCCCAAAGGTCCCCCATGCTGGGGCCGTTCACACCGCCCTTCAGTGAAGTTCCGCTTCCCGCGAGGACTAGCGGATTCGGCATCTGAAGTCCGTTCGTAAGCGCATCGACGAGAAGTGTGCGATTTGTCGTTAGAGCTTCCCTGTCCTCTCCCGTTAAGTCGTCACCTTCCCTACCCGTAGCTGATTTGAGCGCGCGCTCGTCGAGCGGCAGCCAACGCTCAGAACCCGGCCTGCGGAAAGCGAGCATTCCCGGCTCTATCCTGCTTGTCCTCTTCGCTATGATTTCACTGGTCATCTGTTCATCGCTTGTCATGGGTTTTCTTCACCGGACGCCTTCACCAAACCTTTCTGCACCAGCTCCTGCGCGATGACCTTTGAAATCTGCAAGCTTTCCGTATTCAATGAGGCAAGCCATGACTTGGCTCGTGCGAGCGTCGGATTCGAATCTGGTATCAAGTCTTGCAGCAAAGAAGCCGTCACCCTCGACAACCCTAGTTCGATAAAGGCTTGACCGGCGACAGAAGACACTCCTAACTCCAAGGCTAGGGGAAAATCAAAGACAGAGTTTGCCTCGACCTCGAACTTATGCTCCCTCAACGCAAATCGAAGGAGGTCCACGTAGGCTTTGCCAAGCTGGACATACTCGAAACGCAACTTGTCCTCGACGAACTCGAACGTACTTCTCACGTGCCTATCTACATTCACCGGGCGGCTAGTCTTCTTATTTGTCTGGGCTAGTTCAATGCTTTTCCCAATAAGAACGGGCAGCGGTGTTCCTCGCATCCAAGCTAGGCCCATGGTTGCGAGCTTGGCGTTAAAGCCGGAAAAGCTAAAACCTAGGATGTACTTGTTAATACGCGCGAAGACTTGTACATAGTTGTCGAAGACGTCGCCTGAAGGATGCTGCGGGACAAGCTCCATCCCATGGCCGGCAGCAATCAGCTCTCGGAAACGTGCGAGCAGCCGAGCTTGCCCGAAAGGGTTCACCGTCCAATTGTTTTCCAAGACCTCTGCAGGAAGCTTCAGTTTCTCCACTGTCTTTTCCGCCGCCTCAATTAAAACCTCCCGCGCCCCACTGTCGAGACTGGTTTCGAGGCGACCGAAAAACTTCGACAGAGAACCCTTCGCGGCTCGAGACATCATTAATCCGGCGGCAGCTTTTGCGTCCGCTGGGACCTTCGAGAGGTCGCTGTTCAATTCGCTTTCTAACACCTGCAAGACTTCAGTGTACTTCTCGGCGACCGCAACCCCGAACGCCGGGCGCAACGTGAACGGCTGCGCACTGCTTAGAGGCTTTTCCGTCCAATTGTCATAGTTGACCAGAAACACGTTGCCGACGATGTCGTGGTTGAGACGACCCGCTCTCCCAGCAAAATTCCATAGGGCGGCCGCATCGAGCTTTCCATCTCGCCCGCGTGTTGGCGTATCAATGAATACGTTCCGAGCCGGAAGATTGATACCTTGAAACAGCGTAGTCGTGCAAACAAGATATTTGATGTCATCGTTTTTGAAGGCAAGCTCGATGCCCTCTCGAAGCAGACTGGGCATCTTTCCATAGTGAAACGCAACACCGTGCATCACACGTTCTGCCAAGCTGTACTTCGGATGAACATGGTCCTTGATAAACTTTGACAACTCAAGCAAGGCAGGTGTCGACCTTCGTGGAAGGTCGGTCGAGAGTTGCGACGCGATTTTCTCAGTTTGCGAGGGTCCTGTACCGTACACCAGCGAGGCGCCTTTGCTTCCAAGCTCGAGAGCGACAGCGGCCAATACCGTCTTTGCATTGAGAAAACCCCGCTTGCCGACGATTCGACCAATTTCCACCGTCTTTTCCGCATCCAGGAGATTCAGCCTGAGATGCTTCGGGTTTGCCGCGTCCGGAGTGACGACAATCCTATTCTGCAATACCGGCGACAGCCCCGTTTTTCTTACCAGAATTTCGTCAACACCAATGGAATTGCCCATCGTCGAAAATCCGGTTGCGCCCGGAGCGAGGAAGACGAATTGTGCTGCCGGATTGCGAGTTCGACATTGTTCAAGACAGTCTTGCAAAATCATTCCGCGAATGTCATCGCCGATTGATTGCGCCTCGTCAACAATGACCATGTCAAACCGAATCGACGTGACGCTCAGCAGCACCATGAGTCGCTCTTGTGTAAGCACAAAAACTTGGCCAGAACGTTCTTCACTGTCGAGCGTCGGGATGGTCGAAACGCGTACCTTGTCTGAAACTTTCGCGAGGCGAGTGGTCAGTTTTTCGTTTACCTCGGCGAGTAGTGCTCTCGTGGGCGCTATATATACACCGCGAAAACCCGGCTCCAATTCCGCTCGCTCACAAAGTTGAGCTAGCACGACAAACGATTTCCCAGCGGAAGTTGGGGCACTGACGGCAATGTTTTGCCTCGTGGGCAATAGCTCCCAAACCGAGCGCTGAAAATCGGTTAGCGGGACCCGCACACCTCCGATTTGCTCAGAGTTAATTTCCCGAAGCAAACTGTTCGTCAGCGACGTACTCAACGAAGGCCGCGTGCCTCCCGGCCGACGCTCCAGCTGCGTAACTCCCGGAAAATTGCCGATGCTCGCCAAGATACGAGTTGATGCTTCCAATACCAACGGACTGGTTGTTACTAGGGACGTATATAAAGCTATACGCTGTGCGAGCGAGCGATGCTCGTCGGAATCGGTTTGTGCAAACACGGATGCCGAGTACACCAATCGCTGGGTGGTTTCACTCAAACCGTCGTCACTCTCGGCATCGTCAGGGACCGGTTGGATTTGTCCCATTAGACCCCGAGAACTGACAGAGTCTAAGTCGCTCCAGAACTGGCTGTGGCCCAATATACGAGACGCAAGCTGCTTTGCGAAAGTGGTCATTTCAACGCCTCACCAAATTGCTGGCGCAAACCGTCGACGGATGGAACAGCGATGAAGAAGGCCATAGATTTGGTCGGCGGCACGTTGTTGTCATTTAGATGCTTTAACAGCGCGTCGTCGTGATGTTTGTGCTGCTTTGCGTAGTGAGCGATGAAATGTTGTTCGTGTATCGAGGGCGGCTTGGAATCGTCGACGGGAATACCTTTGCCATACTGCTTCTCGTCGTAGCAGATGAAGCCCACGTGCCTGTCGCGCTTCTGCAAGACTGACTCCGATTCGTACATGTCGAAGTAACTTAGCAATACATCTTTCTGGTCCTGCGGCAATGCGTCAAGGTTGCTGAAATCAGTAATTATGGTAAGTTCGCGCAGGTATTGCGCACGATTCTCTGCGAACGCCGCAGTGGAAATCGCGAACTCTTTCGCACCATTATTGGCACTAGGTGCGAGTTTAGACTCGAGCCAGAACACGCTCATCACCCCGTCCGAGAACTTGGCGTGAATGCCATCGATTCCGTGCACGGGCATGTTGCTGTTAGTTTTGAGCGACAGCTTCGCGGCAATCTGCGCGGCGCCTAAGTGGCGCTCGGCAACACAGTAGGCGATGAGCTCGCCAACCTCTCCGAAGCGACCTGTATTGTTTGGGTCATATTCGAGGAACAGCCTGCGGGCTTCTCTCTGCAGCCTCGCCAAAGGACGGGTATCCGCGCCAGTGCGGGATTGATTCGACCGTGCAATAGCTGCTAAGCGCTTCTTTTTTGGGATGGCATACGCGATTATTGAATCAAGAAGGAATTCGATGAACGCCTCGCTCCTCGGCTCATCTTCTTCGAAACGCAGATAAAGTAGCCGACTGCGATGATGTGCTCCGTCATTAGACGCCGGAACTGGAACAAGACCTATGTAAAGGTCAAGTTCTTTGTCATTCTCGCGGAGACTGTCGAGGCCTTCCCCAGATTCGTTAGTATCCATCTCTCTCGTCTTATATACGTTCTGCGTGCGCTCGGTCGCACTGCGTCGCTACGGTCAGGGAATCTTATGTCGGCCGGTCTAATGCTTGAAATAAGATACCTACAGCCTGCGGTTCGTCCCTGCACCGCGCCCAACCGCTGTCCATTCGCCGAGGTCGGGGTGCCATGACGTGCCCTAGACACGCTGCCCACTCTTGGCCGCCAGTTGACACAGCACCTACGATTCCGTCCATCTCCCGGTATAAATCGGTTGCCGGCTCAGCGGTCGATGCAATTCTTTGACTTGGTGGGCGTCGCACCGCGATTCACTTTCGGACATTTTGTCCGGCCAATCGGACGGATGATGGCATCCAGCGGTATTTTTGCATAGAGACGTCTGGTATAAGCAACGATTAGCCGCTTTTTCGATACGCAATTCGCTTAATCAAGCGCTTGTCCGGCCGCACCTGAGGCTCATCGGGCCGTAAAACGGCTCTAACGATGCCATCGGCATACGACGAGTGAGCACTGCCGGAGAATGCGCCGATTCTCGGTCGCGCTTATCCGAGGCAGACTCATATCAACCTTGTGCGCCCTACGGCGCACGCGAATTAGGTGCGCAAGCGTTTCGCGCCGACCGATGCCTAGAAATTACGGGGCCATCAATCACCCAAACTCCACCACCCGGCATTCACGCGGCAAGACGATGTTCGTAGAAAGGCCTGTCTCTATCATCGAGTATTGCGTATGAAGACGCACGGTTAGACGCATCCGGGTTCAACCACGCGTCTACGTTTTCCGATTTAATGGGGATAATGCACCGGTCATGTCCTGCCGCCGCGACTTCTGGCGGTGGCTCGTCCGTGATAGCCGCAAACGAAAGTAGGTCCGGCTCGCCTGGAGCGGACCATCGAGACCAGAGGCAGGCCACGAGCATCAACTGCCCATTGCTAGGACGGAATTCCAAGACTATATTTTCGTCTTTTTCGTGAGTCTCTCTTAAGGTCCCTTCGAACTTTGCCTTGCTGACGTTCTCGTAGAAGACATCGACGAGCAAGACGCCGTGCGTGTAACCAAAGCATGGGTTCCAGAACCCTTCAAGATTGTCGCGGCGAGCGTTATATGTCCCAGGGTACTTTACATCGTATGACGCCGGCTTGCCCGCAATACGACATTGATAACGCATTGGTTTGACCACGAGGCGACCGTTTTCCATGACCAGCACGGGAGCGTAGTGGCCCGGAAATATGCGCGAGTCTCTCGGCTTCGGCTCTGTGCGCTGCATGTCGTCAAGCTTGCCGCGTGTCCAAGTGATTTTGTCGGTGGCGATTCGCCGGCTTTCGGTCGCTGCCTTGGTCGTCTTTGTCAATAGGGACCGCTCCGCGTCAGCTAGCCTCTTTCGTTGCTTGAACAGGTCCTGTTCGAGCTTTGTCGTCTGGTCGACATTAAACCGGTCGATGAAGACTTTGATTTGTCGTTCAGTGTCCGTCTCCGGCGAGGCAAAGGCGTCCTCCATCGCTTTCGGTATCTTCGCTTTGCTGACTCCCTCTGCGCGCTCGAAGAACAGCCGCGCAAATTCGTCGATGTCCATCAGGGCGCCGAAGGTTCGTACAAATTTCCGGTAGTCAGCCTGAATTTGAGCCGAGTAGCACATCACCGTCCTCCTGTAATAGCGGAGCCACAATCCAGAAGCTAGCACATCCAGATTTTCTCCGGCTCAGTAGAAATCCCGACTCGTGCTCGTCAACCCACCAAGCAAATCGGACATATCGACAAGCCTCTGTGCGACTAGATGGCGGACTTCCCCCTGGCATTGCCACGTGCCGTACACCGCAAGCAACGACGCCCCAAGCGCCTCCTTCCTTTGCTTTTCCAACAGGCTTGGCCAGACGATGACATTCACGTTTCCTGTCTCGTCTTCAAGGGTGACAAACATGACACCCTTCGCAGTTCCTGGCCGTTGGCGCACCGTCACAAGCCCGCAGCCTCTTGCTAACCGCCCATCGCCATAGGTGCGCAGCGTCGACGCTGGCATCAGCCGGTTTGCGAGCAGTTGCGGCCGAAGCAGTTCGAGCGGATGCCGCCCTAACGTCAATCCGACAGCCCTATAGTCTGCAACGATGTCGTTCGCTTCCGTCGGCGCGCCCAACTCGGGCGTCTCATCCTGCACCGCCGCTGCGGCAAGCATGTCCTTATCCGGCACCGCAGCGACCGACTGCCATAGAGCCTCGCGGCGATTGCCAGCCAGCGAAGCGAGTGCGTTGGCGTCCGCTAGAACGTGAAGGTCTTTTCGGTCTAGCTGCGCTCGACGCGCAAGGTCAGCGACGGTTTCGAATGGACGCACGGCCCTGGCATTTTCAACCCGCTCTGCGGCGCCGTCCTTCATGCCGCGCAGCAGTGACATGCCGAGTCGGACCGCTGGGCGGTCGTTGTCGGGCAGCGGCACCAAGACAGAGTCCCAGCCGCTGACAGTGACGTCAACAGGCAGCACCTTTACGCCGTGGCGTTGTGCGTCTTGCACAAGCTGTGACGGCGAATAGAATCCCATCGGCTGACTGTTGAGCATGGCAGCAAGGAATGCTTCGGGCTCGTGACATTTCAACCAGCTACTCGCGTACACCAGCAGAGCGAAACTGGCGGCATGGCTTTCCGGGAAGCCGTACTCACCGAAGCCCTTGATTTGCTCAAAGATGCCTTCCGCGAAAACCTGGTCATAGCCGCGCTCCTGCATCCCGTTGACGATACGGTCGTAGTATTTTTCGAGGCCACCTTTCCGCTTCCAGGCGGCCATTGCCCGTCTTAACTGGTCAGCCTCGCCGGCAGTAAACCCGGCTGCCAGGATAGCCACCTGCATGACCTGCTCCTGAAAAATAGGCACCCCGAGCGTCCGCCCAAGCGCTGTCTTGAGCGCCTCACTCGGGTACGTCACGGGTTCGAAGCCTTGACGACGTTGCAGGTAAGGATGAACAGCACCACCTTGAATCGGCCCCGGCCTGACGATGGCAACCTCGATGACCAAATCATAAAACGTACGCGGCTTCATTCGAGGCAGCATGCTCATCTGCGCTCGCGACTCAATCTGGAACACGCCCACCGTGTCCGCAGCAGAAATCATCTCGTACGTATGCGAGTCCTCAGCCGGAATGTCCTGCATTTCAAATCGCTCACCGCGCTGTTCCGACACAGTGTCGAGGGCCCGGCGGATTGCAGACAGCATGCCGAGCGCAAGCACATCGATTTTCAACAGGCCAAGCGCCTCGAGGTCGTCCTTGTCCCATTCGATGACAGACCGGTCAGCCATCGCCGCGTTCTCGACCGGGACAAGACGAGTGAGCTTGCCGCGGCTGATAACGAAGCCTCCAGAGTGCTGAGACAGGTGGCGCGGAAAACCAAGGAGCTGGGATGCGAGTCGCGCCCACGCCTGTATAAGCGGCTTTTCCGGGTCGAGCCCGGACTCGGCGAAGCGCATCAGAAGGTCCTTGCTCGTGTCAAACCAGTGATGGCTCTTTGCGACCAGGTCGACAATCTGTGGGTCAACGCCAAGCGCCTTGCCGGTTTCACGCAACGCGCCTCGAGGCCGGTATGTTGAAACAGCGGCGGCGATTGCTGCGCGGTCGCGACCATACTTGCGATAGATGTACTGGATAATCTCTTCGCGACGCTGGTGTTCGAAGTCGACGTCGATGTCTGGAGGTTCACCGCGCTCCTTGCTGATGAACCGTTCGAACAGCATGTTGCCGCGCGCGGGGTCGACCTCGGTAATGCCGAGGCAGTAGCACACCGCAGAGTTAGCGGCGGAGCCGCGTCCCTGGCAAAGGATGTGCTGGCTGCGCGCGAAGCGAACGATGTCGTACACAGTCAGAAAGTACGGTTCGTATTCCAGTTCGCCAATGAGCTCGAGCTCGTGCTCAATCTGCCCCTGTACGTTGTGCGGGATGCCGGATGGAAAGCGGCGCTGTGCACCAATGTAAGTCTCCTGCCGAAGATAGGCTTTCGGGGTGATGCCCGCAGGTACCAGTTCGTCCGGATATTCATAGCGCAGTTCGTCGAGCGAAAACGTGCAGCGACTCGCGATGTCGACGGTCGCCGCGAGTGCTTCGGTCGGGTAAAGGTTTGCAAGCCGGAGCCGAGACCGCAGATGCTGCTCGGCATTCGGCGCAAGGTCGTAACCGCATTCGTGAACTGGTTTCCCGACGCGGATGGCGGTCATCGTGTCCTGCAGTGGCTTGCGCGAGCGCACATGCATGACGACATGCCCCAGCGCCACCACGGGTACATCCAGGCTGCGCGCGATGAACTCGACCGAGCCACGATGAATGTCATCCATGGCGCGTTGATGAAGCACCAACCCTACCCATGCGCGGCCAGTAAATGTATCGTCCAGCCACTCGACCTGTGCAGCCAGGACATCTTCGTTGGCCGGGAAATCCGGTACAAGGATGGCGAGGCAGTCCGGCATCCCGCGAAGGTGTCGATATTCTTTCTCTGGACGCGAGATGTCCTGTGGCGTCAGGCGATATTCGCCCTTGGTTGCCCGGGTGCGGGCGAGCGTAATCAGTTCAGACAGGTTGCCATATCCCTCCCGGTTCTGGGCGAGCAGGATGAGTCCGAATGCTGGCGAGCCATCGGCGTTGACCAATCGGAACCAGGAGCCGACGATGAACGGCAGCTTCGCTTCCTTCGCGGCGACATGCGCACGCACCACACCGGCTAGCGAACATTCGTCGGTGACGGCCAGCGCCGAATAGCCAAGCTGTGCCGCGCGCTCGGAGAGCTCTTCCGCATGGGAAGCACCATGCAGGAAGCTGAAGTTCGAAAGACAGAAAAGCTCGGCATACGCCGGAAGCACATTGAAGGAGGTGTCCATGACGCATCAGCCGAAGAGGCCGTGAAGAAACCACCGCTGCTCTTCTTCGACATCGCGGCTGCTGACACGCTCACGATATATCCAGTAGCAACTCTGGTCTTCCGCCTGGGCAACGAAATAGTCGCGCGTCACCAGCTCACCATCAAACCAGCCGGCCTCGATGCGTTCGCCAGGCGACACCATCCGCAATGGAGAACCATAGAAGGGGCGATGCTGACGCATCAACAGCCGTACCGGGCTGTCCAGCATCCAGGTTGGTCTCGGAAGACCTAGCGGAAGAGCTTTTTGCTTTGATTTTTGCGTTACCGGAACCCAGCGGTTTGCAATCTCAGGGCGATGGTCGGCCGTCGGCGCAGGCCTGAGCACATTTTCTTCACCAAGTCGCGCAACGAGCAATTCCAGAAGGCGTGCGTGGTCTTCCTTCGAGCCGCCGGGCTCCGGGAAAAAAAGTGTGTCGGAAGCCGGTGCCGCGGACTCTACTTTTGACGCGTCGAGTTTCAGTGCGATGACCGGTGCAGCCAGCTCAATTCGATGCAAACGCTCCTTGAGCAGCCTGACAAGATGCTCCTCTTTCCACGTCGGCTCGCCCAACGCGATGTCGATGGTTGTCGGCTCGATGGCGTCGCGCCCACGTTCATGCTCCAGCAGCAGCTTAATAGCTGTGACCGCCAACTGCTTGGCGCAAAGCCAGCCGCACAGTTGCACGATGAGTCGATGGGCGCCGAAGACTGCACCGTCCGCATCCTCAAGCCGGTCCGGCATTTCGATGCGTGCGGAGAAAGTCGGCGGCAGTTCTAGCCAATCAAATAGTTCGGGCGCGGTGCCGAACGCGCGGTCGAGCGAATCAAGGAGATGTTCACCGCATCGCCGCTGCAGGCCGGCGCGTGGCAGGCGTCTTACATCGGCGATGGTTTCGCAGCCGAGTCCCGAGAACCAGTCTCCGAACGGACGAACCTCGGGAACCGACATCATCGGCAAACCGGCCAGCCGTTGCTCAAGCGATGCCAGCTTGAGCACGCGCCGGTTTCCGAACTTTGCGAGCAGCCAGCCACCCTGACCGGTGGGTGCAGCGCTGATGCGCGCAGTAAGTCCGAGCGTCCCGAGGACCGCTTTCGCTTCCCGGCACAATGCAAGCAGCCCGCCGAAAAGACGCAGACTCGCGCCGACCTCGACCACGACCGTCGCTTCGTCAAGCAAGGCGACCTCAGGTGAAAAGCGCATCAGGGCGACACCCACCTCCCGCTGCGCCACTGCCTCCTTCGCGGCATCGCGTTCATGCATCTCCGTTTCCGGCGACAGTGTCAGCACTCCGCCGCGCTTCATACCGAGGCGTACGCCGGCTGCACGAGCCGCGCTGTCGGTAATGACCACTTTGTCTTTCTCCAGGACTGCGCTTCCGTGCACGGGCTCAGATGACCACTTCGGTCGGAACACCTCGAGCGGCAACTTCGGCAAGTGGACGGCGAGAAAGACGCGCATGTCGGGAAAGCAGTACAGGAGTTGGTTGTAGGGGAATCGACAGAGGCTCTGCGCGCGCGGGCCCTCGTCGTTTCACGATGTCGACGGTCAGGCCGTCGGCTGATGGTCTTAAAGCGAGCCGCAAAAGCGCGGGCGATGAATCCTGCGCGGCAGCCAAAGGCCTGACCATCACGAAAAGCGTCTCGGATGACTGCGCAGCCAGATGGAGGCGTCGAAGCGATGAGGCCTGCGCGTATTGGGCCCAGAAGATGAGCGCACCGCAGCTGCCTGCCCGCAGAATCTGCTCAGCCGACCAGAGCGCATCTGCGGTCTTCTGCGCTTTCACGCGCAACACCTGTTCAATCGAAAGTCCGATGTAGCTAAGTCCAAGTCCGTCCGGGGTGTGCGGCGGCTGCACAAACGCTACAGGGCGGTTGTCCGAGCCACTGAGCGCCGGGCGCAACAGTCGCAATTCACCGACCCCGGCTTGCTGGACCATCAGGTCGACAAGGGCTCCGACCGGCCAGCCCCCGCCGGGAAGCTCAGCCGACAACGCTGGATAGCCGGTCTCAACGACCCGCCCACGGCCACGCGCGAACTGGGACGCACGCCACAAGGACGGGTGTATCTCTTCGGCCGTGACAGTAGCGCTGGTCATGTATCATGAAAAACCTGTATATTTATACAGTATCGTACACGCAAATTCGTTGCCGTGAACTGTCACTTTTATTTGAGGAAAAGGGGCCGCGCGACACTCGTCGCTCGGCTTCATATCCTGCTTCCGTGTTCAGAGGAGGTCCATCATGAGAGCAGATGAATGGGTTCGGGAGGCCGAACGCGAATCGAAACTTGTCGACGCCCTTTACAAGGCCCGTTATCTGATTTCGATGCACAACGGCATGACCGTGCGGTGCGACGGCGAAGAATGGGCGCTCGATTTCGGTCAGGAACTGAAAATGATTGACGCTACGTTGAAGATGGCCGGAATCGATACCCGGCGCCTCAGGCAGTAGATACTTGTCGAGCCGCTCGAGCTGATGCAATCATTGACCAGAAGGGGTACGGAGACCTTAAGAGGTCAACAGATGCAAACTGAGAAATATCGCGGGTACACGCTGTGGGGCGATGCCATCCTGCAGCAGGAAGACATCCTGCAACCGGAACGGTTCGCGGGAAGCGGCACAATCACGCGTGACACGAAAGTAGTCGATGTGTCTGGAGTCCTCGCGACCTTCGGAACGGAGGAGGAAGCGGAACTTGCTGGCATTGCGTAGTGTCGCGCGTGCGTGGATATGCGCCCCTCTTAACGAGACAGAGTCGTCTCCCCATAAGTGAGAGCAGTTCCCGGCTGAGAGGGCTTTCTAAACCTTTGCGGCGGCGGGGCAGACATTGCGAAAGTCAACTCACAGACCATTCAACATTGAGTGCCCCGTCGCGTCCCGCATTTCTATTTAAGACGAAGGCGGTATGCGCATTTACGAGTGATATAGCCTAACGAACTCGAACTTGCCGTCATCTACAAGCTCACCTTCGCTAGTAAGTCTCCACAAACGGAAATCACCCTCGGGCTTCACTCTGCCGACCATGAAGACCCGGCCATAAGACGGATGTCGTGCAGCAGCCTTTGCCTTTTCGTACTGAAGCAAGTGGCGGCCCTTTATTTCGATGAGCGCAATCCCGTCCCCTTCCTTCCGGTCTTTGAGCTTCACGACAAAATCCGGGTAAAACCCGGTACCGCCGGACCAACTGTACAAGCCCACACTCTCAGCGGATGTCGCACCTGGCACGTTTCGGTGCCACCACTCTACACAACCCGCAGTGTCCAGCATCTCGGCAAATTTGATTTCGTCCGTGCCCAGGCTGACCGGAAAAATACCGTATGAGGCCCGCTTCGCTGGCGGAAGCGGGATGATGCTGTCGATTGCTTCAGGTAAGTGCGCCTTTGTCACGACAACTTGGTCCGCGCGTAACCTCTTGAAGGCGTTGCGCACGAGGCTCTCATTTCGTACGAGAATGAGCTCAAGCTGCTGGGTTAGCTCTTCCTCGGACTCCGGAACTTCGAAGCCACCCTCGAGCAAACATCCTTTCAAACGAGCTTTGAGTGACTTGAGCAGTTCTCGCCTATCTGCGTCAGGAAAGGACAAGGCACTCTGCCTAGCTTTTTCGGCGATTGCCGCCGGTGAGAGCTTTGCGAAGATGTCCCTATCCTCAGGCGCGTCCGGCGCGAACACGTCTGACATTCGCTCTGTAAGCTTGGTCCGAATCTTCCCTCTGTCCGCCAACACCGGTGTGAAGTCAATGTAGTTTGCAAGCTGCTGCTCGACATCGTCGGCGGTCTTCGGAAGCTTCTCCGTTTCGAGCTCCTTAGGTACCCCCGGGATTCGTGCATAACGATATAGGGCCGTGCTAGCCTCTAATTCAAATGCCTCAACCAGTTTGGATGTTGAGCCCAGACCGGCAACGAGGCTCTTCTCAGCACCCGCGTCCGCGTTGAGAGTGTCAAAGAGCGTTGTCTGCATTCCGGGTCGCCACGGCTGTCCAGTTCCGTCGGTGCTCTCCTCAACCTCGGCAAGGGAAACCTCACCCCCATCGACCTCTTCCTGGGCCGGCAACAAAGATAAGGTTTGGCCCGCATGAACCACCTGTACATGGGCTTGGCCAGCAACAATCGTGACTACCGTTGAAGGCGTCGCCTCAGCCAACTGCTCGGGCATTTGATTGATTTCCGTGGCAGCGGTACGAAGACCCTCTTGAGCTTCGCTATTGGCCAAAAATACGTAGCCGTACCGCAGGACCGGAGGAATAACGTCCATCTTGCCTTGCAAGAGCTTATGAACGCGCAAGATGCGTCCAACGACCTGGATACCGAATGCCTTGTCGCGAGCCCCGCGCAGGGCGGCGAGCGTAAAAGCTCGCGGTGCATCGAAGCCAGTGGCAATGGCCATCTTGAAGATGATGACTTCGATAGATGGGTCACGTGCAAGCGCGAGTAGGTTTGGGTCCGGCTCTGCCGCTGTATGGCTTTTCACCGACTCCGGAGAAAACTTCAAAGTGTCGGTCAAATATTTATGCGCGGCAGCGATTGCATCGTCGCCGTTTGGCACCTGGACAAGCATCAGCGGTACCAAGTCGACGCCAGTCGACTTCAGTTGGTCCTTGATGTGTCGATGCATAATTGCACACTCGGACAACGCCACTTCCTCGAACTTCAGAAGCTGGGCGTCGTCTTGGCTCTTTGCAATGAATCGCGCTGCTTTTATACTCGTCTTAAGGAGTTGCGCCTTCACTCCTTCCTCTCGCGTCACCGAAGCCCACTCGGAGGGGCCGCCTATGACATAGCCTGTGAGCTTGGAGAAGGCAGCTGCGTCCGCGTCACGGGGTGTGGCCGTCATAAGCAGCACGTAGTCCGGTTTCAAGACTTCAGCAAAGAACTTGCTCGCACCAGATGCCTTCACGAAGCCGTGATGAGCTTCGTCTACCACCACACCAATCCGGAACCCTTCCTTGCGGGCAGTATCAATCAGGTCATCCACGCCAAGCCCACGGTCACCGGTTTGTCGAGCCAATCGTGCGTCTTTGGATGTAGACACGACCGTCTGCCAAGTAAGGACGAAAACTGCTCCCTGCGTGAGGTTCGCCGCCTTGCGGTCGGACCCAATCTCAAGATGGCTTAACGCGGGAGCTTGTGCCTTAAGCGCTAGCTTCGTCTGAGAAACCACGCCGGCAAATGGCGCGAACCAAAACCAAATTACTCGCTCCGTAGCGGAGAACTTCGCTATGGCCTCAATGCCAATGAGAGTCTTGCCACTACCGGTAGGCGCTTGCAGTAAGACACAAGCACTGTTCTTTCGAATGACCTCCACTGCCGAGCCAGAACGTGATGGGCCGAGCGAGTCGTAGCGCTCTTTGAGCGTTCCGAATCGCTTGGTCAAGACGTCGATATGCTTGTCTTGAAATTTCAATGGCGCGACTCGGCTCACGACTCTGCTCCTTCGGTGTTGGATGCGCGAACATTACCTTGTTTGAAGACCCGCTTGAGGTCGTCGGGCACATGAACCAGACTTACACGGTCCGCCAGGCCACCAAGCGCCTCCTCGACGATTTCAGGAGCCCAAGACAGAATTGCAACCTTGCCCGCGTGAGCCTCGACGGCTTTTGCCAGGTCAATGAGCGTGTGCTGTTTTGTAGTGGCGCAGTACACAACCATGTGTTGGTCGCTCGGTCTCACTGAAATTGAGAACGGATGCGATAGCGGCGTTAGTTCGTGGCCGCAAGCCATCAACGCGAAATTCCATACCATATCATCGGTCAAGGCCTCTTCCAGCCGGTGCATGGGGATGCGATGAGCTTGCAGGTACCGGAACCCTCCACCCGTACCTTCCATGCGAACAGTCGCGGGGCCTGTCTTCTTGCGCACAGATTTATCGTATCCCTCGATGACCTTTCGAACCCGGACTGCACATACTTCACGGCAAAGGTTCTTGTCCGGATTCTCGTCGGTAGACTCGCTACTTGAGAGCAGCACGAACCGGCGCATCCCATGGTCGATTTTGTTTGCCTGAAGTACCGCTTGAGCCGTAGTGCCCGACCCGGCAAATGGGTCGAGAACCAACGCATCCTTCTCTGGGGCGCAAATCTGAATCAATCGCTCCATCAGCCGCACCGGTTTTGGCGTATCGAACGCCGTCTGCGTCCCAAAGAAGGCCTCTATTTCCTTGCGCGACTCATCCGTGTGGCCCACCTCGTCGTGAGGCCACCACGTCCATGGAACGATGCCGTCCACTTCTGACAAGTACCGAATCAAACCTGGCTGGGAAGACTTGTTCTTGCCCCACCAAATTTTATTCGCTTTGTCCAATTCGAGGAACTCATCCTCCAGCAAGCTCCAGCAGCGCCCGCTTTTGGGCTTGTGCTTTTTCCCGGAAGGTGACACGACCGTATACATCTGATTCGGTCGAGTGCCTTGTGCCGTCATAGGGATGGAGCGCCAGCGCTTGGTAGGGTCGGTCTCGTCAGGGTTTTCTGGATTCTTGTAAACGGCGGCCTGCTTACCCGAAAGGCGAATCAGACCTCGGCGAGTCTTGAACTTGCTCGGATTCAAGCTGTAGACCAGCAAATACTCGTGAGCGTCGCCGATGGCTTCACGGTTTTCACGGCTGTAACGCTTTTGCCAGATGCAAGTAGCAACCCGTTTGTCTTCGCCGAATACTTGGTTCATCAGAAGACCGAGATTGAACAGTTCGTTATCGTCAATGGAGACAACGACAGCCCCGTCCTCGCGGAGCAGTTGCTTGATGAGCAGCATGCGCTGATAGATAAACTCCAGCCATGTAGAGTGGCGATAGCGATTATTCTTATCGAAAAAATGGTCGTTATAAACGAAATCTTTCGTTCCGGTGTTATATGGAACGTCGCAGTAAATAAGGTGAAATGCGCCAGAATGTGTTGTTGCAAGTGCGCGAAGCGAGTCGAAGTTGTCGCCTTCGATGATGAAATTTCCGCCGTCCGCAGGACCGACCGATAGGTTCGATTCCGTAGTCAAGCCGACAAAGTCTCGATTGACCTTTTTGTCTTGCTCAATACCTTGACGCTCCCAGACTAAGCCATAAGAGGCAGTATCGTCTCGCCGCTTTAGGATTTCAATGAGCTCTTCCGTGCTCAAGCTCTCGTAGGTCACCCGTCATCTCCGAATGCAGATTTCGTTTATTAATGCGCTAAGCCAGTATGGCTCAGCTGCGTTGCTCGTGAATATCGAGACGCGACGGCGGGATTATGCCCATATCGTCGCAGTACTTTCGAACCATCACCTCGAACATGTTGGCAAGAGTGCGCCGCTCTTGGGCTGATGCCAGCTCCCAAAGCCGCTTGACCTCCGGCGTCATCTTCACCGTCGTCGCTTCTGTTTTGAGCTTCGGTCGCGACATTTCAACGCCTCCGGAACCGTAATGGTGTCTAAACGCAACACCTTAACACATCAGGTTATTGGACCGCAAAGGCATCTCAGTTGCGTCCTTACAAGCAGTTGCTAAAATCCGCCTGACGAGCGGGAAAGACGACGGCGCCGCTTATTTGGCTGCTCTCGCGGTGATACCTGAAGCCTTTAAATGAGTTTGAAGCGAAGAATGCGGTAGTGTTCGATTACGTCGCCGATGTCGCCTGATTTGCCGGCAGCGCCTTCCGCACCCCTGCTTTGTGCACGAATAGGAAGTGGCCTGTATGCCCCATGTCCATCAAGAAATCGAACGCGAGAAACTCTAAGACGAAATCTGGTCGGACCCGTCAGCAAGGTTTCCAAAAAATACAAAATCTCGAACGTCGGGCTCCGGAACGGCGAGGAATAACTCAAGCCAGGTTGCGGTTTTAAAATTGTGAGGTTCAGGGTGTCAGACGAAATTTCGCCTGTGACAGCAGACGAGAACACCCCGCCCAGCCCCGCTGCTGCGGGCGAAGCAAAAGTGCGGGCAGCGGCGCCTAGTGGCATCTTTGATATTTCAGATGCGGATGGGGTAAACGCGTCGGAGCGCCTGCTCATGAGGCTATGCCGGCGCTCGTTTCTTAGTCTCTGGTCGTTCGCAAACCTGCATACTGACCAAGATATGCGTAATGGCCGCGGGAGCGCAAAGGAATTTGCCGACGTTTTAGTAGTTTTTGGCGGCGACGTTATTGTCTTCTCCGACAAGCACGTCGAGTTCCAACGAGATAAGCCACTCGACGTTGCATGGAAGCGTTGGTACAAACGGGCCGTCGACGAGTCCGCGAAACAGTTGCACGGTGCAATGAACTGGGCGAAGCGGTTCCCGGGCCGGGTGTTTCTCGACAGCGCCTGCGAGCGGCGACTACCCGTTTCCATTCCGCGCCCGGACGTCGCACGCTTCCACCTGGTCGCCGTCACCCGGGGAAGCTTTGAGGCCTGCGCAGAACACTTTCCCGGAAGCTTGGGGACGCTTCAAATCCGTACAGACGTCGTCGGCGCCGACCACGGCCACAATCCTTTTACAATAGGAATAGTGTCGCCCGATAAGGCGTTCGTTCACGTTCTCGACGAGTTTTCCCTCGAGTTTGTCCTTGCAGAGATGGACACTGCGTCGGACTTCATTTCCTATCTTCGAGACCGCCAGGCCTTTCTTTGCAAGCCAAACCGCGCCGTGTGGGCCGCAGGCGAAGAGCAAATGCTGTCTGCGTATCTCACCCACGGCGATGAACTGGGTCGAAATTTCTTGCCGCGACGAGCACGCCATGAGGAGCACGACATCGTCGTGTTAGAAGAAGGTTACTACGAAGGTCTGCTAGCCGACCCTCAATACATCGCCAAAAAGAAGATGGACAAACCCAGCTATGCCTGGGACCACATGGTAGAAAACTTCATCCATCTCGGCGACCCCGCATTGGTCGCGCCCGGGTTCGAGCAGGACAACGGTGAAACAGAAAAGGCACTGCGCCTGATTGCCGGAGAGTCGCGATTCCGCAGACGCATGCTGGTCGACGCGTTGCGCGGCCTGCTTCAGTCGGCAGGCAGAAAGGGAGGTCGAATCGCTCGATTATTTACCAGCGAGCAAGACCCGCATCTGGTCTATGTTTTCGTAACGGTGCCGAAGGAGCCTGCCGAAACTTATGAAGAGTACCGCCGACATCGAGTCGCCGTGCTACATGCCTATTGCAAGTGCGCGAAGTTGCGGCTGCCGGCGGGCTCGACGTTCATCGGCATTGCGCTCGACCATCCGAACAAGGACTACCGCGGAGCCTCAGAAGATTTGTTTGTGTATCTCTGCGGGCATCTTGCTGATGATGAGCGGGAGGAAGCAGAGCGCTACCGGCGAGAGCTCGGAATCTTGTCCAATGACCTAGAGCTTAAACACGTGAGGGCCACGGAGTATCCGAATTTCGTCACAAATGTCGATACGAAACCCGATGTCGAAAGGCTCCGGCGGGAACGCGAACTCAGAACAAGGCTCAACCGTGCGAAAGCAGCTAGGGCATCAAAGCGAAAAAACCGAAAAAAGTAGCACTCGGCCATCACTTTGCCGAACTCGTCGACATCGAGTCGTTCGACCGAGCTGATGCTGTCGCCCTAACTGCTGCGCAACCCGACTCGAACCCGGCGACCGCCCCTCTGCCTCATTTGAAACGACAAGCCGAGGTATCCAGAACGCTTTTTTCAGTCCATGCGTCAAACTGGCCGCCGTTGCTCCCTTAAAACCCTTTCAAGCTAGTTGTTGGCACTATTGTATCTGTGTGATATTCGAAAGCTGGTCGGGTCCACGAGAAGTTCAGCATAGACAGCTGCGATTTCACCTTTATGCCTCTCGATATTGACATTCGCTTTACTTACAATCCTCGCTCTCGCCCCGCACAGCCTGCCGATATTTCACGGCATCAATGCGGATATTCACCAGATGCGCCAGGAGCAATGCAAAACGCAAAGCGGCGCGACATTGAACAAATAAAACGGACGAACACACACGTGAGTTTTGACTTCTTCAAGAAATACGAGTCGGCAATCCGCAGCTATCAAGACGACCCGCAATCGCCGTCACTACGCATGCACCGAAACGGCGGGCTGGTCGTGTAAGCGGCAGGATAGTAAAGGCGTACCACGTCGATGGAAGCTCTTATTCCGATGCTGAATCGGAGGGTAGCGACCCGCGCGGGCTGAACGACTCACAGGGTTGCACGACCGCGGTTGCAGCGCGCGCCGTTATCGTCATCGACTGCGGCGACCCGGAGATTGGCCTCGTCGGCTGCATATTTGTGGGCATGGGCGATGTGTCGTCGTGCGTCATTGAGGCGCTTCCTGGTCAGCAAGATGCGAAAGGCGGCGAGTTGGGATACTTCCAATACGGAGGCTCGACATACTGCCTGGTGTTCCGGCCTGATGTAGTGCAAAGCTTAACGATGGTGTCGCCCGGCAGGCGAGGAAGCCGCTCGTGAAGATGCGGAACGCCTCTCCGCCGGTTTGAATTTCAACTGCCGAAATAGTCCGGCGCGTGATGTTCATGTGTGCCGGGCGTTATCTCAAGTCCCAACTCGGCGACTTCACATACGTTTAAGATGCAGCAGCGGGACACCCGCACTCCGCAGCCGGCTTGAGTGCGCCTACATTCGAGTACCTGACGAGCGTCGCCAACCAATGATGGGGCGGAGGCGAGAGGCGCGGTGAGGTATCATCGCCCTCATCACTCACCACAGGACGCCAAATCTGATGTCGGTAGATTCCAGCTGGTTGGGCCAAATTGAACGCGAGTGGGCACAACTTCGCAAGTGCGACCCGTCACTCGACGTGGAAAGGTTCTTCCGGCACGTTGTATCAGCAAACAAGGTCGGATTTCTTTCACTTGAATCTATCGCGGCCATTGCGAATGGCCTGCTCACAAGCCCGTTGTCGGGCGCGCCTTATCTCGGCCGGCGACTGCTTGAGCGGGTTGGCCCTGGCCGGCATCCCTCCCTCCGGGTCGCGCTTGCACTGTCTCTTGTCACGGAGACAGGTGGGCCTGCGGATTAAGAGGGCGGACACGTCATTCTGGGCGACGTGCTGAAGGACGATACCGCGAGCGAGCCGCTGCGCGGCATGGCGGCAGCGGCTATTGCGGACAGTGCGCGGCTCGGTCGTGGCATGGACGCCGACCTTGAGATGGCCAAGGACATGTATGCCACGGCCCTGGAGCTTGGACACCGTTCAGCCGCGTACAACCTTGGTTTGTACTGGGAGGGGCACTGGGACAGAAGTGCTCCCGGCGACGTCGTTCCAGACAGTGCAAAGGCCACGCAGGCCTACAAGCGCGGTGGTTCGAACGCAAAATGCGCCGCGCGTCTGGACGCGCTGCGGGCCCGTTCGCGGTAGACCGCATTAATCGCGCGTCCCGACGCAACGAAAAGCGAGCTCTGTGTCCAGGCTTACGCGGTCGCTTGAGCAGTCACAGCTTCTGGCGCGGTTGCGACAGGCAACTTCGTAACCGCCTTCTTGGCGCCAACCAATTTTTTCACCGGTGCCTTCTTCGTTACCGCAGTCGTTGTCGCGGGCTTCTTCGCGACGGCTTTCGGCTTGCTCGCAGCGGCAGAATCCGCAACTCCGCTAACGCCATCAATCAAAAACTTCGAACGTTCTTTGGCACCAGCAAGCCACGCCGGCGCCGAACCGCGTCCGCTCCAGGTAGCGCCAGACTTCGGGTCGCGATATTTGGCCGGCTGCGGACCTTTTGGCTGCCCCTTGCCCGCAGTCGCACCGCCTGACTTCGATGCCGCCTTTTTGCCGACAGCCTGCGCCTTGCTCACAGCACTGGCCGTCGCAGCAACAGTCGATTCAGCGCCACCTGCAATCAAAAATTTGCTTCGGTCTTTGGCTTCAGCAATCCACGTCGGCGCCCGCCCACGCCCGCTCCAAGTCGCGCCACTCTTTGGGTCACGATAAAGCGCAGGCTGCGGACCGCGGACGTAATTGCCAGCAGCCTTCGCTTTGCTCGCAGGTGCTGGCGTCGCCGTCGCCTTACCTCCATCAACAAGGAATTTATCTCGATTTTTTGCGCTTGCAATCCACTGGGGTGCCCGGCCATGTCCGGTCCACGTCGCGCCACTCTTCGGGTCGCGATATTTGACCGCGGCAGTGCCCCCTTTGCTGACAGTCTTCGCTCCGACCTTCCTCGCGCGCCCCTTGCCGCCAGCATGCCCCTCAATATCCGCAGCCGTCAGGCCGTGTTCTGCCATCAGCTTGCGAATTTTCTCGATGACGCCCGATGACTGTTTCGCAATCAGAGCCTCGGCTTGCTGCTCAAGCTTTTTAATTTTTGCCTGCATAGATTCCAAAGTTGTCATTTTTTCTCTCCCTTTGAGATGTCCGCACTATGCCATGCGTATCGACCGTCCGCTAGCTGTTGTCGATTACGTCTTGAGGAGCATTGGCGGAAGGTTCAAATAGCAGAACTGTCTTCAAGGGTCGACGCACGAAACGTCTCCAACAAGACGAGATAGTTTCGCAGGCGCTATGACTTGTGATGCATCCAAGTCGATGCTTTGCACGGCGCATTGCCGGAAGGTGCCCCCTTCGCTTAAGCCATAGGAAAATAGACATCCTTCAGCAAACACCAATCACCTTAAGCGCTCGCATGCCTCATTGCCGATTCCGGCACCCGACGCTGGACTCGCGCGAGCGGTTTACCCCTCTCGCCCTGCGTCAAACCCTGTCGCGTAGCCGTTTTCGTGAGCGCAGCCTCCTCTGGACGGGTACAGGTCGCCGTTTTTGCATTCCTTCTGCACAAAACCCCTTGTTTTAGGGCCTCGCCCGTTGCGGATTCAAATGCGAATTGCTACCCTAGCGCCAGCTTGAGGATTTGGACCTTTGCGCATTGTCGGTGACTACGCAAAGGCAAGGACCCCGGGCCAACCTTTGACCAATGACGAGGAATCTATGGCAACGAAAGCTGCAGCAAAGCCGGCTCCGAAGAAGGTGACGACTCCGGTCGAGAAAAAGGCGAAGGCGCCGACGGTAAAGAAGGCGGCGACTCCTGCCACGAAGAAGGCGGTCGCTGCCACGCCGTTGAAGCCCATCAAGGATTCGTTCACGAAGGCTTCGCTTGCTACCCATCTTGCCGAGCGCGCAGGTGTCGAGCCGAAAGCGGCGAAGGCATTGATGGCCGCTCTGGAAGAAACAGTGCTCGCATCGGTCCACAAGAAGGGTGCGAAGGAGTTCACGCTGCCGGGTCTGCTGAAGGTTGTTGCTCAGGACGTGCCGGCAAAGAAGAAGCGCTTCGGCAAGGACCCGTTCACGGGCGAAGAAAAATGGTTTGCCGCAAAGCCCGCTTCAGTACGTCTGAAAGTGCGCCCGCTGAAGAAGCTGAAGGACGCCGCGGTCTAAGCCGGACCGCCGGAACGGAAGCCCCTCGCGATGGAAGTCTGAGGGGCTTTTTTGCTTTTATGCCTGCCCACATGCAACGAAAGCCGTTCCGTGACGCCAAGTTGACTGCTTCGCAAACGGATTGATGGGCTGAACCCTCCGGCGGTCCTTGAAGCGCTCAAGCATCTGGCATGTGCTCCAATCAGAAACCAGCGCTTCAGACCCGCGGACGACATTCGAATCCATAGCTTGCACACCGGCATCGCCATTGAAATTGGCACTGAACGCAGAGTGGAAGCGATACTGGAAGTAGGCAGAGACCTCCTGGATGCGCTTTTGTGTCTGTGTCCGTGAACATTGTTGACGCCGACACAGTATCGACCCACATGCCGACGGCGGACTGACCACTGTTTCCAAGTAGAAAAACGTTTCAGCAGCAGCGATTTGGGCTTTCTCTGGCGGTTCAACCGAATGTCGGCATCCGGGTCAAACTGGCGTCGGCGGCAACACTAGAGCGCCGCCGCTTCGCCTCGGTCATCACCCCGGCCAGCGCGGCCGAACGGGTACTGGGCGAAGCGCTGCGGAACAGGGGACAGCAGGCGGGCGTGGACTGGAAGTTCGATGCGACCGACTTGGCGCACACGAACCTGCGCGACCGGCCGCCGGACCGGAAGACCTTCAATGACGCGGACAACTGTGTAGCCTACGCGCTGCGGCACTTCGATAGAACCAATGCGCCCGACTTCGAAGCCGACCTAGAGGGGGCTGCGTGCCGGATGCTGGTGCGGGTCTGCGAGAATGCGCACCGGCTCGGGCTGACCGTGCAGGACTTCGACGCGTTCAACGAGTGGTTCTGCGAACACGTCGTCGGCGTCTGAGAACGGCTCACGGACGGGCTGTTGACGGGCGGCGCCCTCGACACAGCCCGCCATCGCGAGCAGCCCATGCTGCTGCCGGCCAGGTTCACTTAGCGTACACAAAATCAGCCTGACTATTCGGGACCGGCCTAGTGGTCGCGGTCCCGGACCCGGTCATGTGTCCTTTGCCCCTCGAGGCTCACCTGGACCCCGATTGAGCAGGGTCCGGTGGTCGCGTCACACGTTTTACCTGACGAGGTGGGGAACGTGGGCACCGTCTCCGCGCTGATTATGGCTTTTATGGTTCGGGCATCGTCTGCAATCACCATCTGAAGGTCGAGTACCGCGCCACTGTCGTACACGATATGCATCGTACCTGTGCAGTCCGGGTTAACGGTGTAGGTTCCGTGCTGGTTTGGGTTGAACATAGTCTGCCCGCCTCTGGGCGAGCCATTAGTATTAAGGAAATCGGTTCGGGTAAAGCTGCCGGCACCATCGAAGTTCTGAAGGGCGACACCGTCAAGAACAATCGGCGTGGTGAGCGGGGAAAGCGCTGGCGGGGATACTGACGTGTCCAGAATGCCGAGTAGTTCTCCGTGCGCGCTGAATGAGTAGGCGCCTTTCAGCGTCGACGCTGAGCATTCACCAGATGAATACGCGGGCTGCGCGCTCAGAAACAGCGCCGTGACGGCGGTAGTTAGGATTACTACGTGCGTGCGAAGCATGGCCATCTCCTGTGCCCGGCAACCCGAGCGACAAAAAAACGAGGCACTACGTCTTTGGCATATGCGGGGTTCTATTTCTCGCAGCTCTCGACGGGTCTCAACATTGCCCCGTCATCCGACGCGCCCCAATATTGCCCTCAAGGCAGTTTGCCAAGGACACCATTCATCTCGTCAAGAGAGAAAGCACGCATAATTTGCGTGCGAACGCTGCCCAGCGCTCCAACCGCCAGTCCAAGAGCGGCAATGGCTTCGTCGTTCGGGGCCTCGAAAAGGGACACGCCGTCGTAGGCTCCCAAAGTCCAATAGATGTCTTTCACGGTCACGCCGGCTTTCTGCGCCGTCTCTTTCACTATGTCGGCTCGCTTTGTGGTGTCCTTCACCGTACGGATGCCCTGGTCCGTGAAGTTCCACAGGCTGATATAGGTTGCCACGATGTATCTCCTATTCCACAGTTGGTTGCTTCCCGCGACGGATGCGCAGGGCGTCACTCCTTTCCCATCCACTATTCGCCTTCGTACCTGGTATCATTCAGGTTTTTTGAGAGGTCGACGTTAGTCAAAACGTGCAACGTGCCTCGAATGCCCCGTATCTTTCCCGTCCCGCCCGTGAGCACGAGGTTACCCACGACCGTCCTCTTGTCGGCCGATTGACCGGCCGTTGCCTGGGCTACGCCGTCAAACCGGCCAAATATCTTGTCCCCATTGGCCATGTTGAAGACTGAGTAAGTGAAAACCGGGCCATTGCCAGCCAGGCTCTCACTTTCGCCGCGAGACCAGTAGTCTTTAATTGCCACACCAGCAAAGGCAGGCGGGTCGTCCGGAAAAGTTCGATGAAGCTCGGAAAGCCGTATCGTATGGCCTGGCAAGTCGCCAATGTCCAGTGTGTGTTGCTGGGTGTACTTCGAATTATGCTCATGCCCTTCCTAGGCTATCTTCGTCCGCTGGGCAGCCTGTGACCGCGCGGCCGGGCCTGCAAGCAGTGCCACGCAGCAGATGGAGAGCAACACTGCGCTGTGCATGCTTATGTTTCTGCCTTGCGAGGTTATACAGGCTAACGCGTTCGCGACTGCTGTGATGCTTGATGCCTGCATTGCTCTCCTGATGAGTGAGGCGATGTTTTTCATGCGACCTCCGATGGGCCCTGGCGTGTTTCCGGGTGGGCCAGAATCGCGTGGTCGGTTCGAATAGCGACGGACAACGGCCAACGCGATGCCGGACGGCAATGGCTCAACAAGTCGGCCGCAGAAATTGCGAAACTGCTATTGAGGCGCATTTATGAGTGACGACGGACTTCGCCCGTCGTGCCATGCGACGTCCGTCTCCGGATGGACCAGAAGCGAGCAAACGTAATCGCCCACGCTCTGTGTTAATCAGTCACAGAGACAAGCGCACGCGTACACCGGAGAGGGCGCGCCAGCGCGCTACTGACGGGGTCTCGTGAATACGTGCTGGAAGCCAGTGTCCATAGTCGCCAATTCGTCTTGATTCACTACATCGCCCCGGACACCACAACATGCTTACGTTGAGGCGAGGGATATACCTTCAATATCTGGGTAAAGCCTAGGGCAGGGTCTGGTTGTTTGCAAGCCACGAGGCATATAAATTTCTCGAGGGCATATGACCTAAGTTCTAGGGAATAGGGACGCCGAATGTACTAAGGGACGCCTCCTTTAGTCACGTGCTTTATAAAAGTGCTTGTTGTAAGCGCAGATAGAGCCGCAGATAACTCTCGGTGTTATTCACCGCAGTCTGCACGTTCCACGAATCGCTGGCTCTTGATGAAACCGGCCGACCGCTTTCGTCCATGAACAGGTCGCATACGGTGAAACAGTGGTTGATATAGTTCAAGAAACTGATTTTGGCAATGTGACTGGTCGCAATCCTTAAGAAACGCTTAAGGATTGCGACAGTCTGGCACATGTAACGCCGTCATACTGTCGCGGTGAGGCACGCCGATTCGACGGATGCCCCACCGTTTTCGACTCTTCTGTTTAGTGGCCGCTGTCGGCGTTGCATCGTGGCAAATGACCACATGTAGACAATCCGGAGGGGGTTAAGCTACCACTTGCGATGGTGCTTCCGGATACACCGCCATACCCGGATGTGCTGTTTTCCACTTTGCCGGGTATCGCAGCCAGCGGGCCCGAGACAGGGTCCCCGTGGTAGGTCATGCCGGCCGTCGCCGCGCCATGCGCGTTGCCTCCGCCACTCCCACCATTGCCATTTCCACCACCTTCAGCAAACGCGGCGCCCGTCGCACACATTCCAGCAACGGTGCAGCAGGCCAGAGCGAGCTTCAGTGAATACTTCATGATACTTCTCCTGCAAGTTCGACACGCTTGGGTCGCGTCGATGTGCCGCTAACGAGCGGACCGTTTGCATAGCGGCAATGCGCAAACGGCCGATTAAACCCGGATACGCTGGACGCTTGCGGCGTGAGGGTCCGGGGTATGCGTTAGTCGTGTCCCGCTGCTTTATATGACACGGTGGCTGCTCGATGCGGGCTGCGACCCGGGGAAGGCCTCGAATCGCACTCTCGGACTGCGCTGGTGTTTTCTGCATAGACGAGCGGACTCGGGGGATTTTCGAAGGCCTGGCGTAAGGCTGTATTCGAAGGGAGCGGCTGGGAGGTCAACCCGTCGGCGACACATCGTCAAACAACAGGTTTTCGAAACTACGGCTTCAGGTACTGTGAAGTGGTTCAAGGACGCAAAGGGTTTTGGTGTCATCACGCCCGATGACGGTGACGAGGACCTGTTCGCGCACTTTTCAGAGATTCGGGCAGCAGGCTTTAAGAGACAAGAAAACCGTTGGAACCCCGCCTGGACCAAGTTCTACTTCGCCGCGGTTTGGCAGGTCGTTGAGCGTCTGTTCGTAGGCGGCCTCAAGGTCCAGCACCGGCCACCGGTCCTGGATTGGATAGCCCACGCAGAAAACGCGTGCTCGGTTGTCGACGCTCGCTCTCACCGCCGGCGTATCGACAAGCGGCGTGATGCTCTGTGCGCGTAACGCGTCGAGAAACTGCTGCACCGTCAACCGGTCGGCCATCCGTTACTCCTGCGCACGAGAAAGTCGCCAGAACTATAGCGAGGCATACGATTCGAGAACAGCGGACTCCGCGATTTCCTCGGCCATTTGGCTCGCACACGTATGGCCGATACAGTTCGCCAACTGTGCCGAATGGTAAGGCTGGTTTGAGCGTCGCACCGGGAAGTGCGTTTGCAATCCAGTCAGCGTTCACACCGCCGGGCGCGTTTGCCAGCCATGGATTCAGAGTCAACAAACGGGGATTAGCGTCTGCATCAATCCACGCTTGAGGGTCCGGGTGGTCTCAATCTGGCGGGCAATGACGTCCAGCTTGTCGTCTACGACGGACAGGTTGGCGGCTATTTTTTGCCGCTCGGCGAAACGCGGAAGTGCGATAGCGGTTTCACGAACTTGCCGAAGACAACCGGGCAGGCACTGTCTATCGGCCTCTCTCAAACCGACCGAATGGTTGTGCTTTCAGGCATACACAAGATGTGGAATTAGCCCTGCCGTTCGTTATTCCCGGTCAGATTTTTTGCGAAATTACGCCGTCGAAACTGCGTCAAGGGAAGCCCAAAAGCCTTCGCGTCGGTGCGGAGCGGTAAATTCTCACGGTTGTTCGAGCGCGTTTTCAATCAGCCGTTGAGCGAAGCTAAACCCGGCCATCAGGGCCTCTGCTTCCGTGGCAAAAGGCCGCTCGCCCACGTTAGGCAGGAAAGCCGGAGGCAGTTCCCGCCCGGACGGCGGATGACGCACGCCAACCTTTACCAGGAAACCTCCCGATGCGACAACCGAGTCCGCGACGATAACGGTCGGCAGCAGCTCGACTTCAACAGTCGCCACGAAGCCCCGATATTGATACGTACGTTGCATGACCTGCCTACTGTTAGGTTTTGGTCACGCAGGTGCGGCTGCCAGATGGTCGCTGGACAGACCGAATCCGGGTGAACGGCGGTTTCGGAAGTGTTGTGCCGTCAATGTAAGCTTGAGCATACGCAGCGGCATACTGGAGCGCGGCATTCTCCGAGACGAAATAGGCGAGAATTCCGAATGCGCTGCACTTTCCGGTCGGGCGCGTGACAAATACGCTTGCCGCATAGCCTAGCTTCGAGATTGATGCGAAAGGCACTATTACGTGCTGTTTATAACTGAATGGCTGGGAGTCCATATGGTGCTAAAGCCTTCCGGTAGACGTTGCACTCTGTAACTTCGCGGCATTTCCATACGTTCGGCAACGCACGCTCGCGGACAATTCCCACCGTTCTCAGAACGCATCCATTTTGCTCGCAGCGAGCGGAGCCTCCAGAGGGTTCTCCGCCAAAGCGAAGGTCTGAGACGGGTTGTTCCTCACTTGCATCATCTGGGCACTCGACCCGCAGATAAGTTGCTATTGTCTGCGGCGAAAGAGCCCCGGCAGCTCTACCGGGTCCGATGTTATCCGGTCGTTCCAGTGCCACGACATCCCGCCATGTAGACGAAGGAATACTGGCATTCACCAATTGAGCCACCAACTTTTCACGATGAATCTGCTACCAGCAATAGGCGCTTTCGACGGGCGGCGCGACATATGACTGTCACGCGTCGTGGAGGTCACTGCAAGACCCGCTGTATCGGACCTCGAGCGAGGACCTATCCTTGAATACAAGCCGTTTAACGACGCCAAAATCCTGAACGGCATGGACGGCGCTCCGGTTCACAAACACGCCCGGGCGCTCATCGGGAAGAACAAGTTGCATCAGCGAACCAAATTTCCGTGTCGCTTCGAAGAAGTTCGCCTCGCTTGACGGCTCCGCTTTCCCCAGCCAATACACGAGCGCAGTGCCGGGGTTCTGGGCATCGCGCTCAAGATAACGCAGTGTCGTTGACCCGACGGGTTTTGAAGCTGGTTCGATGCATGGCTCATCGTGCATGTAGGTCTCCGTGAGTGCGGGTGAAATTCGCGGCGTACTGTCTCGACGGCAGGTCCGGTGCAACAGGTCTACCTGGGTGCGCGTCCGGTGCGGTACGCTTCTGCGTCTTCTGCGTGCCGTCAAGGAATATTTGCAGCGCAAAAAAAACATCGCGTACGAGGCCCTTCCGCGTCTCCGGCGCTCTGTCGCGAACGCCGGGGGCAACCGCTTTCGCGCCGGTTCAGGCGTCGGCGGCTGCTAGCCCATGTGCAGGCCACCGTTCAACGAAAAGTCAGCACCAGTGGCGAAAGCGGCTTCGTCGCTGGCAAGCCACGAGACAATGGAGGCAATCTCGGTCGCTTCTCCGAGCCGACGTACCGGAATACTCTGGACGATTGCATCCAGTACATCGGGACGTACGGCGCGAACCATATCCGTCCCGATGTACCCGGGGGAAACCGTATTCACCGTGATGCCCTTTGTGGCTACTTCCTGAGCAAGTGACATCGTGAAGCCGTGAATGCCCGCCTTGGCAGTTGAGTAGTTGGTTTGCCCGAACTGTCCCTTCTGTCCGTTCACCGACGAGATATTGATTACGCGCCCCCACTCCCTGGAAATCATGCCCTCAATGACCTGCTTGGTCACGTTGAAGAGGCTCGTCAGATTCGTGTCGATGACATCGTTCCAGTTTTCCCTCGACATTTTGCGAAACACGCCGTCCCGCGTAATGCCGGCATTGTTCACCAGCACGTCAATCTCTCCGACCTCTTTCTTTACCTTTGCAAATGCCGCTTCGGTCGCTTCCCAGTCACCGACATTGCCCTCCGAGGCCACAAAGGAGAATCCAAGCTCGACCTGCTCGGCCAGCCACCTTTCCCGCCGCGGCGAGTTGGGCCCGCATCCCGCCACGACGGTTAGGCCGTCCTTGTAAAGCCGCTGGCATATGGCTGTTCCAATTCCCCCCATACCACCGGTTACGTAAGCGATTCGCTTTGACATGTTCTACCCCGGTTCTTGCTACGGTTGAAGGACCATCGTACTTTTGCCTGAACTAACCTGTGTTTCCGACGTGCGCGCCGGACGAAGCTTCTCTCCGCCACACCGTCCGGCGGCGTTCAAACAGCTTCAGCCGTTGCAGCCCACGCGTCATTAACGGGGTTGCTTGCTGCGCGGGGGGACAACGCGTTTCCGGGCAGACACGGATGTCGCTGACGTGCCGGCCGTCAGCTCTGGCAGGCGACCATGCTTCATGAAATCGCGAAGCAGCGTGACTGCCTCCGGCTTGCCCCGCTGCTCCAGTCTCCCGAGAAGTGCGTACGCAAATGCCTGCAGGTCCTCGCCTCCATGGCCTGCCTCGAACTGGAGAAGCGTTTCGCTGACCGCCGCGTGAATGCTTTGCTCGTACAGCATGCTCGCAATATGCGACGACCCTCGCGCCAATTCCATCTCGCAACCGTCCAGGCGCTGGACGTCATCAGAAGACCGTTTAGGTTTAGCTGCCGTCACATCGATACCCCGGTTTTGCAGCAACGCCTGTCGCGTCGACTTATCAACGCCGGCGAACGCACCGTCACGCACCAGTCAGACCTTGGCATACAAGAATGAAACGGGCGAACGGCACGCCGACCCGATGCGCCGCCATCGTCATGAGATGCGGACTAGACGTCCCGGGTCTGCCCTGTGCAAAGCCAGTGAACGTCGAGGTTGAGAAGGGTGGCGAGACGCAGACAGGCGTTTAGCGGCGGCACGGTGATTCCGCCTCGCCAATAATCCACGTCGTATTCATTCACTTCCAACCACTTGGCTGCGCGTGCCGAACTGATGCTGCTGCGTTTGAGTGCCCTGTCAAGGCGTGCGGCCACGGCGCGTCTCAGGTGGTCATCCTCGGCACTGCGCTCGAGATGACCGATAGTATTAGTGTAACTATTCATCTTATGAAACTTCTCTCAGATATTATGTTGTGCAATTCAATACAGCTCTCCGGCTGCCGGTCAAATCTACGTATACGTTATGACGGCCTCGTGACGTCATCGTTAACCCTCGCAGCGCTTTATGGTGACAAGACTGGCAAATGGTTACACGTACAACTATTTGTTCACCAATAAACCGCTGTCAAATAAAAAAACAGAAATCGTTGCGCCCACATCAATCTTGCGTTCCGTGCCTTCCGGTAACGAACTGTCTCGCATTGAACGCCTCTCGTCATCGAATTCCACAGTGCCCGAAGCAACTCTGGCGGATGAGCCGTGCCGCTTTTGTGGCGCTGTCCTGAGGACGCATGACGTCGAATGTGGCGCGAACCAGAAGCCCATTGGTGGGACTCTTTTTCACTGACAGTAGAGTCTCGATACATCATATAAAAGTTGCGCATATGCCGTGCAGCGAAAGGTGCACGCATCCAAGGGGTAAACCCGGTTTATCGAGAGGCGATGTTTCCTGTATCTTTTTCATTACATTTAGCAAAACGTACTAAACATCTTACTAATGGCGTTGTGGGCTAAAGCCGACGGACCTTGCGGAGTGCCGGTAGTCAGAAAACCATACGACTGAGAGAGAAGACAGTGAACGTTGCCACCAAAGCAGGCACTTGGGTGAGCCCCTACACGCCTCATAACCTTGACCCTGCAGTTACGCATCTTAAGCGGGTCCTATGCGCAGAAGGCGCCGATTCCTTGTTCGCCCAGACTTACTGGCGCGCCCGGGTTCTTCAGGCGTATGCGACGCCCGGACTGCTGCAACGACAACGGGAACGGCTACAGCGATTGCTCGACCGTCTCGCCAGCGCTCCCGCAGATTCGAGGCGTCAGATGGAGACCGCCTGAGACTGCTCCCTCCACCTGGCGGGCATCTGACGGGCACAGGCTTGGAACGGCTGACTTGCGTCGCACAAGCAGATGGCGCCGCTGCCTGCCCTTCGAGTTTCATCGAAGCAGATTGCAAACCGAATAACGCTTCCCAAGCCCAGACACTGTTTTTAGCGGGAACTGATAGTAGCCATTTCGGCGGGCGTCCGCACGCCTGCCCAGCGCCTTCAGAGGCGCTTTTAGAGTTTTTACAGCGGGTCAATGACTCTTTTTTAACTTCCTTGGAATCAGATAATGCAGACAGGCACAGTGAAATGGTTCAACGATACAAAGGGCTTTGGCTTCATCACGCAGGACGGCGGCGGCGAAGACCTGTTCGCACATTTTTCGGAAATCCAGGGAAATGGCTTTAAATCCCTGCAGGAAAATCAGAAGGTGAGCTTCGAGGTCAAGCAAGGGCCGAAGGGCAAGCAGGCTGCAAACATCACGCCGCTGTAACCAGCCAGTACACTAGCTTCCCCGGAACCATTGGACCGCCTCGGCTGGCCAATGGTTTTTCCGCGCGCCATCTGCTTCTCGTTTGAAGGGAGTATTCGCGGTGAATGCAGACGGAACGTGACGGTGGCAGATGCGCGTTGGAGGGGCCGTTGTCTGTGCCAGATAGAAACTTACACATACGACTGCGAATGCTGATGAAAAGCAAAGGTGTAGTTGACGTTCACGTGCCGGCCTTCGTTCTAACGACTGCAAGTGACGATGGAGCTGTTTATTCGCGGCCGCTCACAGCCCGGACAACGCCTGGCGGTCGGAGGACCTCACCGTCTTCAATCGGGGAGAATGAACATGTCCGCCAATACCCACCGAAAATTTGCGGCGAAGCGCTCGAAACATGCGCCGGCTGCACCTGCTATCCAAGCAGAAAGTCCGCCACTTCCGCCTGTCGCTGTGCGTGAGTATCCCGAGTTGCGACGTCGGGAGAGTCTTGAAGCCATGCGATGTCGCATTGACGTGTCGCACAAAGCAGGCGCCTACGACATTGACTACAAGAAAACGTGAACTAATGACGCGAGTAGGACGCTGGCCGCAGCGCAGGCGGATTTGCGCTAAGAACTTTCCTGAAACTGTGCAGAGGGCAGCCAGGGAACGTGCCAAGGCGCGGTGACTTTCAACTGCGCCGCCGCGTCCTAAGAAACAGCGCGGACGCCAGTCTTGATGGGAGAGATGCCACTCGCATGGGCCAACTCCTTGTTCTGGCTGCCATAAACCCTACGCTCGAAAACGAGCACCGATACACGCAAGCTCAAGGAATTGAACAGAAGCGCTATCAGGAGCGAATATCGGGAGACGCCTCGCTCACGCATAGGGAATTACACAGATTAGAGATTATATGATTACCGGAGCGGTGGACCGAGAAAACTCCTTGGCTACAGGGGAGGTTTCAGAAGTGGATACCCATTTTCCGTGGGCGGAGGACAAGCAAAACGTGTGTGGAGGAGAAGTAAACTGTGGGTGGAGGACAAGCAAAACGTGGGTGGAGGACAAGTCATGTCGATGAACTTCTACATAATGGTTACATCGTTGGGATGTGCCGACCGCGTCGGCGAAGTACGGGGTCACCTCACCAATAGCGGTCCCAAAAAACCATGCTCGCAGATGATATTGGACGGGTATTCGAGCGCGCAAATCGCGGAACGAATCCTAGCGGCCCGACGGCTCAAGGCCGAACGCGGACTGGCGGCTGTTGCTGTCATATCCGTTTCAATCCGCATCGGGGCGCGCTGCGCGACATTGTTCCAGCTCCCTGCTGAGCGTAACCTCCACTGCAGCGATTCCCCGGCATTAGCAGCGTGGGCATACGTTCGAAGTTATCAAAGCGGGCAAACGGTGGGGGCACCTCGGTTACCTCAAGCTCTTCGACAAGCGCTGCGGACATGCCTTCGCTGAGCCAGGCGCACATGGCTGCCAGTTGCTCCGGCGAGCCTTGCAGCATCGCCTCTACCGAACCGTCCATCCGGTTGCGGCCCAACCGGTGACGCCCAGTTTTTTCGCGCGCCGTACGCAGGCCTCCCGATAGCCCACGCCTTGCACTTGGTCACGGACCTGAACCAATCGGGTCTCAAGCGGCTCGTCCTTATCGTGAGATTCCATGTGCGTACTCGGGTTGCAGATTGGTGCGCCGACGAGCGGGGTTCAATGAAGCGGCCCGGCTCCAATCGCATGCTTGCGCACCCCGATGCTACTGAGGCAACAGCGCGAGCTGCGCCGTTCTTACGCGCGTGCGGTTTCACCGGCGCGCGCGATGTTGACTGGCACCCGAGTGCTCGTGTCAACGAAAATGGTGTGCGTCGCCGCTTGGGAGGCGACTTCAGCCAACCAGCCGACGATAAGCACTGAGGTGCCGTACAAGACCTTGTTTGTCCCCGCGAATCTCGCTCAGCCGTGCAAGGTTAAAATGAGCGTCGGCATGGCTGGCGTCAACTTCTAAGCAGCGCTGGTAGGCATCCGCGCGAATATTGCGGGCTTCGTGTGTCTGCATTCGCAGACCCATCACCGGTCCATCAACCGGCTACCTAACCTTTCTATGGTCCGGACCAATACCCGTCGCCGTCATTAGACCGTCCGTCGAACTTCCATGTCTTGAATAGGAGCCCAACTACGCGGCCATAGCTTCACTATAACCGCTGACGTACAACTTCGGACGCGACGGCATCAATCTCGTCTGCGCCTTCAGATGCTCAGCCCGCGATAGGCGCTCAGATGGCGCACGAAGCCCTGCCTGTCACCAAGCCTGTCGCGAAGTATGGCAAGGTTGTGATGCGCATCTGCGTATGAAGGATTGAGTTCAAGGCATCGCTCGTAGCGAGGCCCTGTCGCATTTTCCCGATGACGCAGTATTGCATTTCAAACGAGCCGTCACCCTTGATTGGCTTGGTCGACTGACTGACGCCGTACAGAAGATGCAAAGCGCGTCTTCACATCGCCCTTCCTCCTCGCAGAGCATTGCACACGGGTCGACATAGGCCTCGTAAAACGGCTCGGGCGAGAGCTCCAACGCTTTCCGGTACGCCTGCTCCGCACCTTTGACATCCGACTCCATCAGCAGCTCGCCAAGGTCGTACCATTCCCCGGCTTGAAGTGCCGCTTCCTTCTTGCCCGGTATTGTGTCGAGGAAAACGACATCCCCCTTGATTTCAGCGACTTCGGTCGAGCAGGAACTGCCCGGTGATGGCGTCCCATTGGGATGACCCAGTCTTGACTGCAATGGGCTCGCCTAGTGCCGTGACCCGGATGCCCGAGAGAGGAAGTTCATCCGGCAACTCAGCCTTCAGCCGCGAAAACGCGTGAGGGGCTACATAAATATGTAATTGCGCGAGTCCATCACGCCATCGTAGTTTGTCGGTCCTGGCCTGACCAAAGGGACTCGCGCACGCGTATGAACGCGAGGGTCGTAGGGTCACCGATTACCCAGCGCTGAGCACGAGTCATTGGTACCGCAGTCGAAGAGAACGTTTCAAAGACGTGACGCATAGTAGTCTTGTCGATTCATCCAACAACCAGCCGTTCAACGCTGCCCGGCCCTCAATGATGCGACTCGAAAGAGCACAACCCGTGCGAGGCAGCCGCGATAAACGCTTCGTTGCGGGTGCGAAGCATCGAGGTCATTCATCAGCACCGCCATGTTACGAAACATAAGAAGGACTGGTAGAGAACCAGAACGTCTCGAGGCCAGTCAATGTCGGACTCGAGGCTGACTTGCTTACCGTGCGAATCTCACGCTTTTCTCGGGTTGCCGCCCTGGCTATCGGCGTTGCGATTGCCTCTGGTACCGTGGCGTTACTCGAACCCTATACCGGCTGCCTGGGTCTGGTCCTTGTAATTCTCTTCACCCATTTGTTGGGGCGAGACATTGGCCGCCTTTCTGCCGCTTTCGTCTCTACAGGAATCGTCTGGGTCTTGGTCGGCCTACCCCATCCTGTACTCGCATCAAGCTCAATCACCCGGTCCATTGTTACGATTCTTGCAGCGTGGCTATGCGCGGAACTGGTCTCTCGCCGCCCAAGGAAACCGGTATCTAACGCCCGGATGAAAGATGACCCGTTTGACTTGCCTATAGAGAGATTGGCCAGTCAGCTCTGGTCGCGAACCATTGACGGTCAACCGGAATACATGAACGGCCGCAAGATTGCGGAGTCGCGTCTTCGGAGCCAAGTGCAAAACTTCAGGCGAATGGTTGACTGCGTGCCAGCTTGCGTGTGCGTGGCAGACCCCGCCGGCAAACTCGTTTACGTCAACAAGGTCGGGCTTGCCACATTGGGCCGTCCACGCGAAGAGGTTGTCGGTGACCTATGGATGAATTACATCCACCCCACAGATGTAGAAGCTGCCCGTGCCCAATGGGCGCAATGTATTGAAGCAGGTCGCCCCGTCGATGTCGTCGTCCGGATGCAGCAATACGATGGCGCGTACAGATGGCAACGCCTCCTCGCTGAACCGTTTTATGACAAAGGGGTCGTCGTCAACTGGTACTTGGTTTGCACGAACATTGACGACCTGAAGGAAACGGAAGTCGCACTCCAGCACCGCGAGCACCAGCTGCGAGAGATTACCGAAACAATCCCAGGAATGATTTGGTGCACCGATGCTGGCGGGCAACCGACCTACCTCAACCGGAGACTCGCAGAATACGCCGGTGTGGACATATCGGAAACCCGTGACCTCGGATATAGGAAGACCATCCACCCAGATGACTGGGAAAGGGTCTTTCAAAGATGGAAACACTCAGTTCAGACTGGCGAACCCTACACCGGCGTCCGCCGTATGCGCAGCAAGGACGGGCAATACCGCTGGTATCAGGTACGCGCCGAAGCGATGCGCGATGCGGATGGCAACATCGTTCAATGGTACGGCCTGAACATCGACATCGACGAACAAAAACGTGCTGAAGACAGCTTGCGAGAAGTACAAACCCAACTCGCTCGGGCGACCCGGATTGCGACGGTCGCTGAATTATCGGCCTCGATAGCGCATGAGCTCAATCAACCACTTACGTCTGTTATCGCCAATGCTCACGCCTGTCGGCGCTGGCTTGCCGCCAACCCGCCAAATCTCGACGAGGCGCGCTCTTCCGTGGAGGCCATACTCCGGGATGGCCATGCTGCCGACGAAACGATGCAGAGCATCCGGACCCTGTTCAAAGGAGAGTCCCTCAAGAAGTCTCAATGCAGTATTCCTGGCACGGTCCGGGACGCAGTGAGACTGTTGAAAGAAGACCCCACTATGCGAGATGCCGCCATAACGCCGGAGTTTCCCGCCAATCTTCCAGACGTGAACGTCGACCGGATACAGATTCAGCAGGTCCTTATCAACCTGATGTCGAACGCAATCGAAGCAACAGAAAATACCGGCCGCACACCACAAGTCGGCATCACCGGCGCTGTGCTCGATGAACGATTGGTTAAAATCGAAATTTCTGACAACGGCAATGGTATCGCTGAGCCCGATACTCTTTTCCAGCCGTTTCTCACCTCAAAGGCAAAAGGCATGGGCATAGGTCTGGCAGTTTCACGCTCAATTATCGAAGCACATGACGGTATATTGACCGCGAGGAACAACCTCGACCAGGGTGCAACGTTTTCTCTAACGCTGCCAATTTTTTCCCTTGCTGGTGAACCACAAACTGTAGCTCCCAGAGCTTAAGCAACATCAGGCGACCTTGCAGGTCGCCTGACTCGTCTCTTCACAATAGCTTCCTGCAGTCGCAGCTTCCGGCGCCTCGCGGAAATTCGTCTTCGTGGCTACCTTCTTGGCGACAGCAGCATTCTTCGCCGGTGCCTTCGCTGGCTTTCTCACGGGCTCTTTCGCAGCGGTTTTCGGTTTGCTCGCGCGCCAGAATTCGCAACTCCACTATGGAAGCGCCGGCAGTAGCAGCTGCACTGGCTGTGCGCGTGGCACGCTCCAGTCAAGGCTCCAGAAGGCGCGAGAGCCTCATCTCTTCGAAGTCAAGTTCGGCTTCTATCCGATGCAGGACCGCATCGTCGATGTTCCCTGCTTCCTTGAGCTTTAACAGTTCCCGGCGCGACACGCTCACCATGTCGAGTTCCAGGCGTAGTTGTCGCGCTCTCACATTGCCCTGCTCGGCTCCTTCGCTATGGGCTCGCTCATTATTGCTTACCCGAACCTTGTATTCGTCCAGGACCCGCTGGAGCGCTACCTCCTCGGCCTCCTCGCCGCCAGCTTTTCTCGCTCCCAGCTCCTGCAGCGCCGCATTGAATGTTCTTGACCTCGCCTCCAGCTCGGACATCGTCGCTCGCGTCACCGGACGAATTCGAACGCGTCGAATAAAAAACGATAACGTCCCGCCCTGGATGACCAAAGTGGAAATGATAAGCGCGAAGGAGGTGAAGATAATCAGGTCGCGCGCGGGGAAATGGTTGGGTAACGCGAGTGCGGCCACGAGACTGACCACTCCGCGCATACCCGCCCACACGAGAATCACAGACTCGCGAAGCGACCAGGCCCGAACTACCTTCGTCTTCCTGAGCAGTTGCCCTGGAACGTACATCGCGACGCCGACCCACACCAGTCTCGCAACGAAGGTGGCGATGATGGCGGGTATGGCCATCTTCAGGCCATCGACCAGCAACGAATCTTGCTGCTGCATGCGGGCCAGGATGCCGCGCAGCGCAAGCCCGATAAGGATGAACACCAGAGAGTTGAGAACGAACTCGACAGCTTCCCACGTGGCTTTCGCTTTCAGACGCATGCTGGCGCCGAAAATCCGATGCTGGGAAATCCCCAATATCAGTCCACACGTCACAACCGAGAGCACGCCAGAGCCGCCCATTTCCTCAGCTATGGCGTAGCTTGCCCACGCCATGATGAATGTCACCGTGATGCCGATAGCGACATCCTTAATCCTCGCTATCAGCCAGGTCATCACCGTGCCACTGAGAGTCCCTGCCGCGATTCCTATGGCGGTGAGCGCGAGAAAAAGACTGCCGCCTCTTGCCAGCGTAATGCTGGCAGTCGACGCGGACAGAATTGCTATTTGGTAAAGCAGGAGACCTGACGCGTCGTTGACCAGGCTTTCACCCTCCAGCGTTGTCACCAACCTGGCGGGCAGCGGATTGCGTTGAAGTATCGCCTTTGCAGCGACTGCGTCAGGCGGCGAGACGATAGCACCTAAAGCGAAGCACGCGCTCCACGGCAGAGATGGATTGACCGTGTGGACAACTGCTGCGACGACAACGGTCGTAAACACCACGGCCCCCAGTGCAAGCGAAATGATTGGGCCGACTTCCCGGCGAAAGTCATCCCATGCGGTATAGAAGGCGCTGGACATCAGCAACGGCGGAAGGATTGCTGCGAGCACGAGGCCGGGGTCAAGCTCCAGAGAGTGCCCTCCAATGAGGGCCGCGCAACACCCGCCGACGAGGAGCGCGAGCGCGGGAGGAAATGCCACACGGTCGGCGAGCCAGGTCAGAACGCACGCGCCCGCCATCAGCATTAGCAGGTAGTGGAAAAACTGGACGTTATCCATGGGCAATTGTGGGAACACGTGCGCGGCTAAGACAGGCATCTTGAAGCTCTTCTTTCCGCACGATACGGAGCCCGAGCCTCGCCCGCCCGGTGCTACCAGCCATACTTCAGCTCCAGCCCAACATAGTCAGAGTTGCTCCCGCCCAGTTCGCGGATGGAATCTCCGACCCGGAAATGAACGGCCTCAACGGCTGCAATCAGGTTGGTCGCCACCGTCCAGTCAGCACGTATTTGTGCATAGGCGCCAGTCCATCGCGTCCCGTGGCCAGCAGTACCCGGAACGACAGCATTTCCCTGCTGATAAATGGCGTCGTTCGTGCTCATTCGCCACTGGAATCCAATGGCAAACAACAAGGCTAGCTTGCTGGACGGCTTGAGCGTAATCGAAGGCTTCACATGGATGAGGTTTGCATACCCCGTGTAGCCCGCCAACGTGAAGTAATAACCGTTCGGGAAAAGCGGATTGAAGGTTTCGACGCGGCCGTCGTTCAAATGGCGGTCACCGGAAGCAGCATCAACCTGCAAACCGAACCGTGGCTTCCAGGGAGAATCGAGCGTATAGCCAAACAGCGAGCCAACCGCCCATGCAGCAATCGTCTTGTCGCCGACGTGGCCCGTTTGGTACATCGACTCCACGTCCCAATCTGTGGCAGCGATTTTCCCCGTATATCGCAGGTCAAATACATTGCGATGCTCATCGCCTTGCGCATCAAGGAAATGCGCACCGGCACGGGTGTAAAGCGAATAATATCCAGACAGGTCTCCAGGCCCAACGCCCTGCCGTTCGAAACGCACGCCGCTGAAGGTCAAATGGCTATTCGACGTATCGTCGAATACTGAGACGTCGCGGTACTGAACGGGCTGGGTCAGGTAACCGATGAAGCGCCATTTCTGGTACTCGTAATCGGCCCAGACAGCGTCGTACGCCTGGCGTACGTTCGGACCGTCGCGCACAGAGATAAATCTCTGCAAGTCGAAGGCCATTTCCTGCCTCCCAATGCGCAACTTTATCATTCCCGGGCCGAGCGGACTCACCCAGGCAACGAACGCCTGCTCCAAATCGAGCGGATTCTTGTCGACAGGGGTCACAGTATTCTTGCCGAACGGCCGGGCATCTTCGAGTTGCGCAAAGAACTGAAGGTATGGGCCAATACGCGCATCGGCACTGACCTGTGCCCGCTGAATCACGTAGCTATCGGTGCCTGCCGAGCCGAGCCCAAAAAGCGGTGCCCCGCTGAACTCGAAGCGCTCGCGTAAATTGGCACCCAGCGACAGATACGAATGTGGGTCACCTCCGAGCGGGATATATTTCAGGCTGTCGAGTGGCTTGCGCGGTACACAAGGATTCGCGAGAACGGACCAATCTTCCTGCCAGCGATTGAACATCACAACCGGCCGCTTGGCGTCACACGTCTCAGTCGGCGTCCGACTCTGCTGAGATGGTTGCCCCTCGTTATCCGCTCGCGTGTCTTCACAGAACGCGAGCGCAAGCCCAGCAACGGCAATCCCTATCAATGCCGCAAGTTGCATCCCACCTGGCCTCCCGCCCTGTCAAACATTGTTCTTCCGGCCCCTATGGAGTGGAGCCCTCCGCCACCGCATACCCCACGCACTTTTCAGATGCCATCAAGGCACCGTCGATGCCTCCCTCCCTGTAGCGCGACCAGCGAGTGCGCGCGCAGGAGAAGGTGTCAAGCGGCAAGCTTACCCACCGCGTTCCGGTGCATCCACGCATGCATTGCCAGCCAGGCGAGACCGACTACCGGCACCAGTAGAGCCCAGAAGCCAAAGTTTCTGTACGCCAGAGCACCGGCAACGGCGCCGAGCCCGAATGCCGCGATTGCTGGAAGCATTTTGGCGACTCGCGTTCGCGCAGCAATCTTGGCGTCCGCTGTAACGCGTGGCGTACACAGGTCAAGCGTGTCAAGAATGACCTGCGTCACGTTGCCGGTCATGACAGTGTTCGGCACACCAGGCCGGGCAACAAGACGGCTATGGGCGTTCTGGACACCCATCGCGGTCGCGCCAATCATCCCACACACGACCACCGCCCAATTTTCCGGGTTGAACTTGTGTCCGAGCCTGACACCTGCAAAGCAGAACGCCAGAAGCAGAAGCGCCTGCAGGGCGTAGAGCATGCACGCGCCTCGCATCGGGGTCTCGGGGTTTGCGCCGCGAATGATGAAGTTACTCAGCGCGACTCCCAGGATAAAAGCAGGAAACGCCATCAATTTAAGGAAGATGCCCTGCCCATACCCTGCGACGCCACCACCAATGAGCACGAAGTTCCCCGTCACGTGCGCGGTGAACAGGCCGAACAGCGCGAAAAAGCTGAGAGTGTCGACATAACCAGCAATTGCGGACAGCAAACTATCGTCATTCATTGCTCACCCTATGGAGAGGCGTTAGCGAGATTGGCCTCTCGACTATCGACACTCCTCTTGTAGTGACGCTGTCCTATTTCGCAGCCGCGTGAATTTCCGCGATGTACCCGCCCGGGAACTGGACGATTGCCGATTCTCTCCGGTCCGACGTGAAAGGCTGCACCAGAACCGAAACACCAGCGGCCTGAGCCTTCTTCATGGTGTCATCGAAGTCCTTCACTTCATACCCGGTCATCTCGCGCCCATACGGGTACGGAAGACGTCCATCGGTCACAAAGACAGTCATGTTCCCGAATCCCGACGTCAGTCGAACGCGCCGGAAGGTATCGTTCGGCCGACCGATTTCAACGCCTGGCGCGCTGTGATTGTCGGAAACCACCTTCCCGTGCGAGAACCCGACCCAGTTGTTGATGAGTGCGTTTGCACGCCCCGGCGAGACGTACACCCGGTTCTCCGGAACAGTCTCGAGCGCCCCGTAGTTCGGAGCCTGCGTATGCCAGTAGAGCTGCATGTGCACGCCGCCCGGCCACGAGATGACTGCATCACGCCCAATCGGGTCCGCGAAAGTATCGACCATGACATCAGCGCCGTGAGCCTTCGCCGATTTCATCGCGCCGTCCATGTCCGTGACGAGGTAGCCGGTACGCTCGTCACCAAACGGAAACGGAATCGGTGTCTTGAAGCCGAACACCGAAATCGTACCGACCGGCGTGAAGACCAGTTGAGACATCGTCTGGCTCGGTGTCGGCGTCACCTGGAAGACGCCTTGCTGCGATTTGTGGCCGCCAAACGTGGCAGCGAAGCTCTCCGTGAACTTGTCGAAGTCTTCCGGTGCCACATACACGTGAGTAGTGTCGTACTGCGGCCCGACAGAGTAAGACGCAGATTGCGGCGCCCCGATGTTTGCCTTTGCGAAAGAAGTCGACGGAGCACTTGCAACCAGACCGAGAGCAAGAGCAACGGCGACGCCGAGCGATTGAAAGTTACGCATGATAGTGAGTTTCCTGTCTTTTTTTTAGACGCGAGAGCGTCGCTCACCGCTGGCCAGATAGGTGGCCATCACGAAGGCGGCAATCAATCCCAGGTGCTCAAAAAAACTGTTCAACGCAACGAAGCGCGCCACGCCTTCCAGACGCCAGAAGTCGTTCGCCACGAGCATCGCCACCCCCGTCAATCCAGCTAGCGCTCCCGCTCCGAGCCACGTGAACCTGTTGAAGATGACGCACAGGGAGCCGGCAATCTCCACGAAAATCGCCAGGGTAGCCCAAAGCCACCCGGGATGGAGACCGAAGTGCACCTGCTCAGCGACCGCAGCGTCGAAATGCATCAGCTTGGCGACACCGCCAATGAGGTACGCTGAGACGAGACAGATGCGGACCGATGGCATCACCCACGGTTGACGAAGCAGCGCCGCTACCCAGGATGGACTGTCCACCATTGGCCCTTGCTCTAGACCGCCCAGCACGCGCATCCCAGCGCTCCCCAAAAGCCCTTGTAGTCCGACGTCGGCGCATTGCCGAGCCACGCGCGCCGATGGTCGTGACCGTGAACGCCGCAAGCGCGCGCGCAGTCACATGCTGTGGACGCCACCTGCTGAAGCGGCGCGCCGGACTCGTCGCCCTGCTTCCACGCGGCAAATCCGCCATACTTTCGCACCGGTGACCAGTCAGGCATCGCCGGAGGTGGCGGACTGTCGTCCAGGGCGGCGAACTCGCCAGTCGCATACACCACCTTGCCGCCTACCACCGTAAGCAAAGACGAAGCGCCAGCAATGTCGTCCTCGGCGCAGGCAAAGAAGTCGCGGTCAGGGACGATAAGGTCCGCGAGCTGACCGACTGCAATCTGCCCTTTCTTGCCGACTTCATTCGAGAACCAGGTGACCTTCTCGGTCCACATGCGCAGGGCCGTCTCACGGTCCAGACAGTTGCGCTGGGGATAAATGCGCAGGCCGCCGACCGTCTTGCCGGTCACCAGCCAGGAGAGGGAGACCCACGGGTTGTAGGACGCCACTCGCGTTGCGTCGGTCCCCGCCGACGTATGAATTCCTTTCTCGAGCATTCGCGCAACAGGCGGCGTGCCCTCAGCCGCCTTCTCACCGTATCGCTCGACGAAATACTCGCCCTGGTACGCCATCCGATGCTGGACCGCAATGCCCCCACCGAGCGCTGCGATGCGGTCCATCGACTTCTCTGAAATAGTTTCCGCGTGGTCGAAGAACCAGTTCAGGCCGGCAAGGGGAGTATCGCGGTTCACCTTCTCGAATACGTCGAGCGCACGACTGATGGTCTCGTCGTACGTCGCATGCATACGCCACGGCCAGCGATTCTCCACGAGCACGCGAACGACCCCTTCGAGGTCGCCCTCCATTTCCGGAGGCATGTCCGGGCGCGCCACCCTGAAGTCCTCGAAGTCCGCCGCCGAGAACGTGAGCATCTCGCCCGCGCCGTTGTGCCGGAAGTAGTCGTTCCCGTCCTTATACTTCGACGTCTTCGTCCAGTTGACGAAGTCTTCTTTTTCACCCTTGGGCTTTTGAGTGAACAGGTTGTAGGCCAGCCTGATGGTCAGCAGTCCCTCAGCGTCTAGCTTCCTGACGACCTCATAGTCCTCCGGGAAGTTCTGGAAACCGCCGCCGGCATCAATGGCTCCGGTGACGCCCAGTCTATTGAGCTCGCGCATGAAATGCCGCGTTGAGTTCAACTGATATTCGAGAGGAAGCTTGGGGCCCTTCGCCAACGTCGCATAGAGGATGGCCGCGTTGGGCTTCGCCAGCAGCAACCCGGTCGGATTGCCCGCGCTATCGCGCACAATCTCGCCACCGGGGGGCTCAGGCGTGTCCTTCGTGTAGCCCACCACTCGCAGCGCCGCGGCGTTCAGTAGCGCGCGGTCGTAGAGGTGCAGCATGAAAACCGGCGTGTCGGGTGCTGCAGCGTTCAGCTCCTCGATGGTCGGCAAGCGACGCTCGTCGAACTGGTGCTCCGTGAACCCACCGACGACACGTACCCATTGAGGCGGCGGGGTGATGGCGACCTGCGCCTTGAGCATCTCCATGGCAGTCGCCAGTGAGCGCACACCATCCCACCTGAGCTCCATGTTGAAATTCAGCCCGCCACGGATGATGTGGAGATGATTGTCGATTAACCCCGGAAGAGCTGAGCGTCCCTTCAGGTCGACCGTACGCGTGCCATCGGACTTGAGCCCGCTTATCTCGCTGTCGCCGCCGACGGCAATGAATTTACCGTCCTTGATAGCAACCGCAGTGGCAGTTGGCTTCGACTTATCTAATGTCGTAAACCGGCCATTAAGAAGAATCAAATCTGGCGCATCTTGATGAGACGTCATGAACGCTTCTCCTCAGACGATACTCCCGCCATGGGCCGAGGGCTTCCGGAGTTCCGGCCTGGCAAAGACCCAAACAGGTGTTGATTGCAATGCTCCTCCTTCCAGGCCACACGAAAGTTGGCCCCGGAAAGCATCTTCTTTACAACCGGGAAAATTTGTTCGCCCGCGAGTATGCCTAAAAGGCCCACGAGGGCGACGATAGGAGGGGCCGGTGACGGCACGCCAATCAGGCTGTAGACCACGCCTATCAGGATTCCAGCCAGCAGCGAAACCACATACGCTTTCATCGACCAACCCTCCTCTGGTACGCCGCAAGCAACCACTCGCGACGACGAATGACCAAGCTGAAAAAAATAGCATTCCTCCACGTATTCGCAACTGGCTTCAAAAGGTGTCGCCCACCTGGCAACGACTGAAGGACGCATTCCAGCGAGACACCGGCTATCGAAGGACAACGAGTCTTGCGCTTTCCTCGCAGCTTATGACTTTCCATGTCCAAAGAAAAGCATCTTACTGGCAACATACATAAAACTGTTATATCGTTATCGACAGCGTCACACTATGCTTCCTTTCGACCACGAGACGGCATTGCTCATGTCTTTTTTCTCCAGCCAGAGACACGTCGCTATTGGCTTCATTAGAGCAATGCAAGGGCTCTTCCGGCGCTCAAATCTGGCGCGACGTTTTGTTAAAACCTCAGACGAACGGATGACATCATGGGCACAGAGAAACTGGAAGTACTTACACCGACCAACAGCCAAATCATCTTCATCGACCAGCAGCCTCAGATGGCCTTTGGCGTCCAGTCAATCGACCGGCAAGTATTGAAGAACAACGTCGTCGGACTGGCGAAGGCGGCGAAGACATTCAACATCCCGACGACTATCACGACGGTCGAGAGCGAAAGCTTCTCCGGCTTCACGTACCCGGAGCTGCTCGACGTGTTCCCGGACCAGCCCACTCTCGAGCGAACCTCGATGAACTCCTGGGACGACCAGAAGGTCCGCGACGCGCTCAAGAAAAACGGCCGGAACAAGGTCGTCGTCGCCGGCCTGTGGACGGAGGTCTGCAACACGACGTTCGCACTCTGCGCGATGCTCGAAGGCGGCTACGAAATTTACATGGTCGCCGATGCGTCCGGCGGCACGTCGAAGGACGCGCACGACTTCGCGATGCAACGAATGGTGCAGGCCGGCGCCGTCCCGGTCACATGGCAACAGGTCCTGCTCGAGTGGCAGCGCGACTGGGCGCGCAAAGAAACGTATGACGCAGTGATGGAAATCGTGAAGGAGCATTCGGGCGCTTACGGAATGGGCGTCGACTACGCCTACACGAGGGTTCATAACGCCCCCCAGCGTACCAAGACAAAGCACGAGTCTCTCGCTCCAGTCCCGGCGAAGACCTGACGTAACAACGCATGCTGAGCAGGTGACATGCGAGGCTCGTCCCCGGAGTAATCATTCCGGTGCGGGCCTTTCAGTGCAATGTCCATGGCTATTACTTGAATGCAAATAGTTCGCGACATCCACGGAGCACGCTGGCATCCGAGTCCGAGCAATTTTCTGCCAATGAAACCTTATATTCTCTCGCTCCTTGGTGGCATTCTCGCCGGCGCGATATACAGCCTGATTCGTGTGAGGTCGCCGGCGCCGCCAATGGTGGCCCTCGTCGGATTGCTGGGCATAGTTATCGGGACGCAAATCATTCCAACTGGACGCCAGCTTCTGGCGGACTCTACGCTCCCGTTCGCAAAAACAACGATGGTGCAGGCGCACACAACGCATTCGCCCCGTTCGAATAACGCCAAACTGATTTCGGGCGTGCCCGCCAACGTCTCGCCGAATTGAATCCAGCAGCCTGAGTCGACGCCGCCGAGCGCTGCTTTGAGTCGAACAGATAGGCGCACTCGTGTTGCTGCAGAAGCCTTACGAGTCTGCTGTCATTATTCACTGGCTTACCGTCGCCACGTTTTCATGTCCTCGATGGTCACCCCTTGGACCGGGGATTCCACGATTCCCCCAGCTCCAGAAGCGACTTCGATTTTACCCGTACCAGGACTTTGCCATCGGGCATGACATGCCATACCAGTCGCGTGCCCGGCTTCATGCCTAGCGCTTTCCTGACCTCGGCAGGCACGGTGGTACGGCCTCTGGTTGTCAGTCGCGATTCAGCCACGAACTTCCCCTTGGATGTTCGGGTAGGTCTTCACATAAATCGCAGCATTGGTACCGCTCGTCTGCGGTCTGGCCGACCACAAACTTGCCGCCAATCAGTCTGCCCGAAAGCTTCATTAGTTTGCCTGCCAGCGACGCTGGCGTCACATCTCGGGGGAAATCGTCAGGAACTGTTGTAGTCATCTGGTCCCGGTTAGCCACAATGGCTGGCTACGCACGCAAGTACCACTCATTGGGGCCGTACTTCCCGCTCCGGGTATCAATGTCACGCTTGTAGCCGAGTTCCTTCACGAAGCCCAGTGACCGCAACACCGCGCGGGCGCGCATGAGGTCCTGCCTATCGGCCCAGTCACGCGTGTAGACGCAGATGACGTGGCCATCGCGGCTCATGCTGCGCAGAGCGGTGGACACCTTGGCACACATTAGCTGGTCGCTCTCGATTACGCCTCTGATTTTGCTCCATTCCTCGTCCACTTCGGCGGGGCTTACAAAGATGCACCATTTCCCTGCCGCATCTGTAGAGGCGAAGTCGTTGTAGCTCGGGGATTTCTTGTAGTGCCAGTTGCAACTCAAGTCCTCAGAAGGTTTGTCCGATTTCCTGAACAGTCGCTCTTCAAGACGGATTTCTTCTTTCATTCGAGCCTCCTTGTGCCTGGTAATACGGCCTAGGCGACGCATATTCATGCGTCTCACAGTTTGGTCGTGCGGGATGAACCGGGAGCGCATACCGCGCCAGCCGCAGAGTTCTCTTGCTTTTACTTCCTGGTCGTCCGTCGGCTCATTCTCGCTGTCCATTGGGACCGAGGTTTCCGAAGCGGACGGGTAGCGATGAGCATTGGAGGCCATGTGTGCATTGATGAGCGCCTCCGTCTGTTCGCTCGATAGCGGGGTGGCACGCCGAAACAAGGCCTTCAGGTCAGAGGTCATTGCGAATCTCCTGTGCTCGGCATAAGCGCCGATGATGCTACGAAACCAAACACCACCGTGTGACATCCGTGCATGATGCAACCGCTCTCTGAGCCATCAAGCTCCGCAGCCGAAAGGGGTCGCGCACGATGTAGGCTGGCTCGCCTTCATCGCCGAAACCGTCGGCGAAATTCGGGCTCGCTGGCTACGCGCCCGAATTTCACATCGTTGAGCCCAGAAATGGCATCGTCGAGTAGCAACTCTTTCGCGCGCTGCCGACTCAGTTCGCGTCTTTGCATCCGTTGCGCTGTGAGAGATTTGACACGAGAACGCACGTTCATGATTTCCGCCCACCTTCGCCCGGCCTCAACTGAGTCAGGTATGCAGGCGGGACTACCGCGGTAAGCCACACGCCGTTATCCGAACACGTGAAACCGTACCCGTCGGCATGCATTTGCGCGGCATCCACGACGAGTACCAATGGTGCACCGTGGCGAGCACCGACACGCGTAGCCGTATCGACATCCGTGCTCAGATGGACCGCGTGCCTAGTTTGAGCCGTCAACCCTTCAATAGCGATACTCGTCCAGTTACTCCGAGCGGTGCCGTGATAGAGAACAGCCGGCGGTTCCTTTGCGACAAATCCTAGGCTCACTTCTATTGAGTGGCCCTGCGCCGCACGTATTCGCGTGCCATCCCGTGAAAGCGTGAATCGCTTTTTATCGCTCGTCGCGACCACAGCCTGTATGACGTCTTTGGTGATTGTCGGCAGCGTTCTCAGTCGCTTTGACGCACCCGGAGTGCGCGCAGCGCGTTCGATAGCGCGTATCAGTTCGTCGACAGATACCCAGCCTTGACTGTCGAGCCGAATGCCAATCATCTCGGGTTCGTGTCGCAAAATCTTCGAGAGAAGTCTGCTAACCGCGATGTGGTCGGCCGGGAGGTGTGTATCGGTTTTCGGCATCGTTACCATAAGAAGGTACCCATCTCAGTGCCTCTTGCGTTGCTTCGCACGGCATTGCTCCAACTCTTTACTGAGAGCGTCTATCTCCGCTTGCATGCCAGCTGCTCTTCGAAGCAACTGGCCGACTTGCTGCCAGTATTCAAAGCCAAGGTCTCCGTCGGCGAGAGCAAGTTCGTGGATTTTGCGGAGCGCAATCTCCAAGTCAAGTTGATTTTCGATAGGCATATTGCTCTCTGCAGTGAACGTAGCATGATGCTCGCGCGAGGAAACGGTTGGGCGCCGGAATATGTAGCCCTGGTTCACCTACCGCTTCTTTATGTTTACACGACCAACGCGAGAGCGGCTCCGACCGCCGGCACATACAGTAGCGGTAGGTTTTGGAGAGCGATTTCCGGAATCTGTTCCATGGCCTCGAAGGGAGCTGAGACTCAGCGCTTCGCGAATTCTTCAGCGGCTTTCAGCACAGGCTTCACCTTTTTAATTGCGAGAAATTGGAGCGGCGTCGAACCACCGAGCGCTTCTGTCGGAGTGGTAAAAAAGTCCCATCTGTTCCAACCGGATGTATCACCTAGACTACGTATGACCTCCGCGAAGTCATTGTGATGAATCATTGGGGAAATAAAGAACGCGGGGATGTACACCTCTCCTTCAAGCTCAACGCTAAAGACTTTCCCTGAAGCGACGGATTTGCTCAGCTTCTTCTCTGTAACATCTGCCGCCCCAAGGTAGTCGCCCATACGCAGCAACTTTCCCTGACGCACGAGGTCGTAGCGCTCGGAGTTTGGCGACGCGCTCTGTATCGCACCCTGGCTTTCAGATGTTCGCAGTTTGGTTTTTCGGCTAACGCCCTTGCGTTGTTTCTCACCCTCGTCACGCATCGAAGGGAGGTCTAGGTTCAATATCGTCGACACGCCAATGACTTTCCACAGTCGATTCTTAAACATACGACCGAGTTGCTCGTCGGAAAGTGTGAGAAGCGCGTTCCAGCTTATAGGGTCAACCAGGAGGGCAGCGACAACTGCACAATGAATCGCGTGGTCTATCTGTGCAAGCCACGCCTCTTCGAGCGAAGCGGTGTCGCGTTTTTGGCGAGAGAGCCGTGGCTTTGACGCTCCTTTGGTCGTGGTTGGATTCATGGCGGCAGGAATTAGTTAGACAGCGGTGTGGTTCTTGCAATACTAAAGAACACCGCACTTAGGGCTTTGAATTCATCTGCTGCGGCAAGTGCGCGCTCCACCTCATCGCGCTGCAGAAGTCTCAGCGGCGTGAGACCTCCAAGTGACTCTGATGGCGTCGTGAAGAATTTCCATTTGCTCCAACCGGTTGAGTCACCCAAGCGCCGTACGACCTTCGCGAAATCCCTCTGGTCGACTAGATTCGATAAGGCAAAAATTGGGTAATACTGGTTGGACTCAAATTCCACGGTGAATACTCGGCAAGACGCAACGTCTTCGCTTAGTTTCTGCTCAGTGATGCCTGCGGCTTTGCAGAAGTTCTCTGCAGGTAGCAGCCTTCCTTGTAGAACAAGGGAGTACCGCTCTATGTTGGCCGCAGAGACATTGGTCAAACCCGGAAATTCTGAAGCTCGGCGGTTGGTCAAGCGGCCTCGCTTCTCGTCTTCCTCACGAGTGGAACTTAAGTCCAGGTTCGACAACGTAGCGGTGCCAATGACTTGAATGAGGTGTGCTTTGAAGAGACGCCCGACTTCCGCATCGGACAGGGCAAGAAGCGCTTCAGCGCCTGTTGGGTCCGACAGCATCGCCGCAACGGCGGCATTGCGCATGACATGTCGCACATCAGTGTCATTGAACAGCGGGATGTCCTTCGTGATGCTTCCTGGCCGTGGCATATTCCTTCCTTGTGTTGCTACCTCAAACTTACCGGTGCAGGACAAAGTCGAACGTCCGCACCTAACGACAGGCCGGCCTTCCCGGATAAGCTCGTTCTGCTGCCCGCCGCAGACTTCGAATCTCGCTTCGTACTCATCCGTTTCCGAAGCTCATTACGTTTACCAGCCGTGGCCTCTCAACGCGCCTACCGGATGCAACAGGCGAACACCGTCTTGTCTCTCCGTCGGTGGTGGAATACCAGTAGTGCACGACGTCCTTATCTTTGCCCTCTGCCTCCTGCCACAACCCGCTTACTCGGCAGAGCGTGACGGAAGCGTCATCCTCACTACGAGCCAACAGGTGAACCGAAAAGCTTACATCGCCAAGATGCAGTACCAGTTCAATCAGCGCCTCGGCACCGTCCACCACCCAACCGTCCGGGCTCGCGCAGTCCGCACCGCCAGATGAGGCAACGACAAAGAAGTTCAGCGTTAGGTCCGACCATCCAACGCAGCGCCACGGAAGAAGTGGCTGCATGAGCCTCTTCTTGATGGGATGTGGCTCTTCCCAACTGCTGTCAGTAAATAGCATCGGACAGGTCCAAAAATGATGACAGGGCTCGTGCACGCCTGGACGCTCAGATACGAAAAAATGCATCGGTGCACAGGGCGTCGGAACCGACAAGACGCTTGAAACCGTCATCGGTCTCAAAAATTCTCCAACACGACAGATAGACATCGGGCTCGACCGCGGTGCGAGGAATGGGCTGACGGCGCATCAAAATCTCCTTGATTGCTTGCGCGCGCCACTTGCTGGCTCTGAGACGCTGCTTTGCGCGGTACCATCCTTCCATCATGCAACGCTGGCCTAGGAACGCCGAGACAGTCGTCCCAACAACATCGACGTTTGAGCTAGTTAACAGCTCGTCGTTTTCCGACATACGTCGGTGCGCGCCAGATAACTACTAGCCTTCGTAGTTAACGAGGCACAGTCAGTCCGATGGAAGACCTTGACGTACAAGTGATTTTCCCTATACGTCAGCGAGATGCCACGACAGATTCAAATTCTACGAATTACGTAGAGATTCCACAAGCGAATCCTACGATATTCGTAGAATGACAATCCAGCAATCTGCCTCTCTGTTTGGTCGGCGACTTCGGGGTGCCCGGCGTCATGCGGATATTCCACAGGACAAATTGGGCGTCCAGATTGGGCTTGATGAACATACGGCGAGCGCGCGAATTAGCCGTTACGAAACGGGCGTACACGAACCACCATTTGAAATCGCTCGGAAGTTGGCCAACGCGCTATGTGTACCGGCGGCTTATTTCTATTGCGAGGACGACGACCTCGCGGAATTAGTGCTGGCTTGGGGCACCTTCTCGAAAGCAGAGCGCAGGCAACTGAGAAAGGCTATAGAGGCGAAGCTGGCTGGAAGGGGCGTTAAATAGACCTGACATGTGGCCTTCCATTATCAGCCGTCTAGCCGCAAGTTATATGGGCACGTCCGCCTCGCCCCTGTGGATAACTCTGCCCCCCTGCACCCCCGAGCAGAAGGAAAGATATTGCGAACCCGAAGACAAAAAGCCAAAACCGGCAACCACCGCAGATACTCAAAGTATCTGATAAAAGTAACAATACTTATCGTAGGTCATTGATTTTAAATTATAAGTATCTTACTTAGGGGCAGTCCTGTTGCTGTTCTGGCCGCCCGCTCCCTGGGCGCGCACTGCAGTCAATTCGATTTCGTTCGGCGGGATCGGATAGCGGGATGTCATGAGGCTGGCTTGGACCAAGAGACGTCAGTGTACACAGCGTGATGGGCGGCGCTTGTCATCAGCTTCGTAGCATCGGATATCGCGCGCGGCGGCCGATCGCAAAAACTGCTTGCAGCGCAGTGCCGGCCTCATCAATATTGCCCTCTTGCCTTCCAGCGTAAATCCATATGAAGCTTCGTCCCGGACTTGTCGTCGAACTGGCCGTCAATTTTGTGCTGCCGTGGCTCGCTTACCGGCTCGCGTTGCCGTATCTCGGCGAGACCGGCGCGCTGATCGCTTCGGCCGGGCCGCCGACCGTCTCGAGCCTGATCCAACTGGTGCGCTTTCGGCGCGTCGATGCGCTCAGCATGATGGTGGTGGCGGGTATCGTGCTGTCTGTCGCGGCAATGGCGCTCGGCGGCCGTCCACGGGTGCTGCTGTTGCGCGAGTCGCTGGTGTCCGGTGCGATCGGCGTGGTGTTTCTGCTGTCTCTGCCGATGCGCCGGCCGCTACTCTACTATCTCGCGCGCGCCACCGTCGCTCGTGAAATGGCAGGCGGCGCCGCGCGTTTCGAAATGCTGTGGCGCGAACGGCCCGGCCTCGCTTCGTCGATGCGTCTGATGACGCTGGTCTGGGGCGCCGGCCTGACCTGCGAAACGGCGCTGCGGGCGTGGATGGCGCTCACGTGGCCGATCGAACGCTTCCTGGTGGTGTCGCCGTTCATCGGCTATGGCATCTACGGCGGGCTGACGCTGTGGACGCTGTGGTATCGGAACACCGTGCGCAATTGCGTCGATGCACCTGTGCGGGCGGACGGAATGGTCGGTTGAGAGCGAAGCACGTTGGGGCCGCGACAACCTTGACTCTTCCCCCAGCTGCCCGCCCCGTCTGCGACCCGCTCTCATTCCGGTTTCTGATTCCCCGGCAAACCCCAGACGGCCTGCGACTCGCCGTCACTATCCAGCGCGCCTCCACGCTTCCGCGATCCGCGCCGCCAGTCCCGAATCGCGCTGCGTCGGCGTCGCGATCGCCTGCGCCAGCACCGCGCGCGCGCCGATCACCTCCACCCGTTCACGCGCTCGCGTGATCGCCGTGTACACGAGTTCGCGCGACAAGACCCTGCTGAAAGCCGAGGGCAGCATCAGCACCGCGTGCTCGAACTCGGAGCCTTGCGACTTGTGAACCGTCAATGCAAAAGCGGTGTCGTGAGGTGGCAGCGCCGCCGGCGACACCGCGCGCACACCGCCGTCGCCGGTACGGAAATACACGCGCAGCGCACCGCCCGCACTGGGCAACGCGATACCGATGTCGCCGTTGAAAAGACCCATCGCGTAATCGTTGCGCGTCACCATCACCGGACGCCCGGCGAACCACTGCGCGCCCACCGCCAGGGTGACACCGGCGGCGCGCCGCACCTGGGCGGCCATCGTCGCATTCACCTGATCGACGCCACGCGGTCCCGACCGTGTCGCGCACAAGATACGGAAGCCGTTCAATGCATCGAACAGCGGCAACGGGTCCGGTGTTTTAGCCGCGAGCGCCGTGACGAGCGCGTCGGCATAAGGCGCGAAGCCTTTGCCAAGCCTCGCGACGGTGCGCTCCGCAAGCGTCGTGTGCGCATCTTCGTAGAGAGCAGCCGCGCATGCCTCGCCTGGATCGATTTGCAGGACTTCCAGCGCGGCGCTCGCCGAGCCGCCGCGAATCGCGAGCGACAAACGGCCGATCGGCGACTCGAGACCGAACCGGTAGTTGCGCTCGAGCCAGACGACCCGGTCGGCGAGAGGACCGGGGGCGTGGCTTGATGACGCCGCTGAAAGACCGGGCGACGAAGATGCCCGCGACCCACGCTGCCTGCCGACCGGCTCGGCGCTGTCGAACAGGTCGCTTAGGTCGCTCGCGGGTGGTCGATCGAACTCGTCCGGCTGCGCAGCCGGCAAGAACAGATCATCGGTTGGCAAATCAAAATCGCGCTGTGCTTCGAACGGCGTGTAGAAATCCGCCGACGTGTCGCCGACCTGCGGCGACACGCGCGGCAAGGCTTGCGCGAGACGCGCCTGCTGGATGCCGAGCGCGAGCGCGATCCGCTTAACGCCGTCCGACGTGAATGCCGGCCGGGCACTGAGTTCGGCAAACACCGCGCCGGCTTCCACCGCGGCGAGCTGGTCCTTGTCGCCCAGCATCACGAGACGCGTTTGCGGTGCGATCGCATCGAGCAGATGCGCGGCCATCGCAACGTCGATCATGGACGCTTCGTCGATCACGACCACATCGTAAGGAAGCGGATTGTCGCGATGATGGCGGAGCCGCCCGTCCGGCCCCGAGCCGAGCAGTCTGTGCAAGGTGTAGGAAGTTTGCGGCAGCCGCGCGGCGAGTTCGGGCGGCAGCTCGCCGGCGCGTGCGAGCAGCGCTTCCTGCATTCGTTGCGCCGCTTTGCCGGTGGGCGCGGCGAGCGCGATCCGCAGATCGGCTTGGGCATCGAGCAGACACGCGAGCACGCCGACCACGGTGGTCGTCTTGCCAGTGCCCGGTCCACCACTGACGATCGTCAGACGTGCCGACAGCGCCATCACCGCCGCGACGCGTTGCCAATCGACCTCGTCGTCTTTCGGCGGACCGAAGTAGTGCAGCACCCGCGCGCGCAGCGCCGGGTCGTCGCTGCCAATATGCGCACCGGCCTCATCTGCACCGCGCTCGCGAGCATGCCCGACCAGCGAGCGAGCCAGGCGCCGCTCATAGTCGTAGTACCGCGCCAGGTACAACCTGCCCTGCGCGTCGATCACCAGCGGCCTGAGCGCCGCCGCGCCTCGTGAACCGTCGCTCGCCATGCCGCTTGCCAGCAAGGCGGCGTGCACCTCGGCGCGCGACGCCTCGAAGCGGCGCGCGAGCACGGCCAGCGGCACGCATACATGGCCCTCGGCCGTCGCGCGGCTTGCGGCAAATGCGCCGCGCGCCGCCCACTTGACCGCTTCGGTCGACGCCCCGCTGCGCCGCGCCAGCATCCCGATGCGGCGTGCGAAACCTTCGGCGAGCGCGAGACTGAAATCGGCCGGCGCCGGCAGGTTCACGCCAATGTCGTCGAGTTCGGGCGGCGCCGCGAGGCTTGGTTCAAACGTGCTCATGCGAGGCCTCCGATCATCGCCGCGTCGAGCAGGGCCACCAGTTCGAAAGCGGGTCGCCGCATATGCACGCCGGCCGGGCCGTCGGCATCGCGCCAATGAGGGCGCACTCCCCGCACGAACAGGTACAGATAGCCGCCGATGTGCGTGTCGTACGCGTAATCGCGCACCCGCGTTTTGAGATAGCGATGCAGCGCGACCGTATAAAGCAGCGCCTGCAGGTGATACGCGTGGCTCGTCATGGCCGCTTCGAGCGGCGCCGCGGCGTAGTCGGCGGCGCTCTCGCCCAGATGGTTGGACTTCCAGTCGACGATCCAGAAGCGTCCCTCGTGCTCGACGATCATGTCGATGAATCCTTTGACGAAGCCGCGCAACGCGCCGGGTTCCAGCGCGACGTCGGGATAGCCGTGTGCGATCAGCAGCTCGCGCAGCGCGGCGAAATCGAGCGATGGCGCAGCAAAAAGAAACTCCAGCTCGTTCAGCCGACGGTGTGGATCGAGCCGCGACAGCGTCATGCCGGGCACGAGTTCCGTGGTCACAACATCGGCGATCAGCTTGCGCATCATTGCCGGCAGACGCGCGGCCAGTTCGGGCGCGGCCGGTGCCGGCCGCTCGCGCAGCGCGGCACGGATCGCATCGGGCCACGTGTCGGGATCGCTGAAATCCGCAAGCTCGAACATGCGGTGCAAGCAGTCGCCGGCGGCCGCGCCACGCGGAAACGCGAGGATGTCGTCGCTGGGATACGGCGGCGTTGGCGGCACGGGCGCTAGCGCCTGCGTGGTCCCCGGCGCGGTCCCAGGCGCGGTCCCAAGCGTGGTCCCAGGCGCGGCTGCGAGCGCATCGGCGAGCTCATCGTGATCGGGCCGCACGTCTTCGAGCGGCGTGCGCGCCTGCCCAGCTTTGCCGCCGGCCGCGATCAGGCCGCTGAAGCTCGCCATGCGCCACTGATCGCGCAAGGGCCTGCGATTGGTTCGCGCCTGCATCTGCGCGCCGTGGTCCTGAAGGTTTTCCAGCGGCGTGCGGCGCACCACCTGCGGCAGCGCCTGCAGCGTGACCGGGCCGCCGGCGAGCGCCTGCCACCGCTGGGACAATGCGGCTTCGTCGGGCGGCTCGGCGAGCCAGTCGTCGAAGCTGTGACCGCCTCCGCCCACCAGCCAGTTCAGCACGCTTCGACGCGACTCTTTGGTCGAGCGCGCCGACAGATACGTCCCGGCGACCAGATAGCAGCGGTACACCGCGCGAGTCAGCGCCACATAGACGAGGCGCGCCCGCTCCGCGGCCTGCTCGCGCAGTGCGTAACGCGACGCGCGCTCCGCCTCCTGGTCGTCGCAACCGTAGTGCAGCACCGCCTCGCCGGTTTCGTCATGGTATTCCCGCGCGTCGGGCAAGCCCGATGACGGCGGCTCGCGCAACCCACCGTCGTTCAGAAACGGACAGAACACCACCGCATACTCGAGCCCCTTCGATTTGTGCACGGTGACGATCTGCACCAGGTTGCGGTCGGATTCCAGCCGCAGCTGCGCCTCCTCGCCGCCTCCTTGCGCGCGCTGCGCGGCGAGCCAGCGCAAGGTCGGGGCGATGCCCGGCTGCATCGCGGCACGCGCCTGCACCAGCTCGGCGAGATGGTTCACATTGGTCAAACGGCGCTCGCCGTCTACTCCCGCGACGAGCCTTTGCGCCACCCGCAACTCGCGCATCAGCGTGCGCCACATCACCGCAAAGCCGCGCTCATGCCACAGCGTGCGATAGCGCGAAAAACGCTCGACCCAGCCCATTGCGTCCGCCGCTTGCGCGCGGTCGTCGCCGGACGCCGGCGCGTCGGCGGCGGCCTGCTGCAGACGCCCTAGCGCGGCGGCGTCCAGACCCAGCCAGTCGGTTGCCAGCGCGGCGCGCAGACGGCGCAGATCGCCCGGTGTATCGACGGCGGCCAGCACGCGCTCGATCTGCTCGGCGTCGAGTGTCGCGAACACCGACGCCTGCGCGAGCTCCACGCTGCCGACGCCCCACGCCGCCAGCACGCGTTTGATCAGGCTGCCCTGCTTGTGCGTTTGCACGAGCACAGCGATGTCGCCGGGCTTGAGCGGCGCGTCGCCGATGGTCACGGTGCGTTCGCGAGCCCCGCGCAAGAGCCGCACGATCTCGGCCGCGCACGCTTCGCTCGCTGCGCGCTGAGCTTCGCGCTTGGTCAACGCGGCTTCGCCTTGCGGCAGGGTCCAGACGCGGAAATCGCCGCTCTGCGCGGCGCCATCGGACAACGGCGGCCGCCGCCGCTCGCCCGCGCGCACCGGCTGATAGTCGAGCCCCGCCAGCACGAACGCGCCGGGATTGGCTTCGAACAGGCGGTTGCAAGCCTCGACGATCGGCGCGGTCGAGCGCTGATTGACCGCCAGCGTGTAACGTGCGGACGCCGCAGCGCGCGCGGCCAGGTAGGTGTGCAGATCCGCCGCGCGAAAACTGTAGATGGCCTGCTTCGGATCGCCGACCAGAAAGAGCGGCCCAGCCGGCGCGAAGATCTTGCTGAAGATCGCGAACTGCAGCGGGTCGGTATCCTGAAACTCGTCGATCAGCGCAGCCGGGTAGCGCGTGCGCAAGGCACGCGCAAGCCACGGATGAGCGGCGAGCGCGCGATACAGGTTCGACAGCAGATCGTCGAACGACACGACCCGGCGTGTGCGCTTGCGCGCGACGAGTTCGGCGGGCGCGTAGTCGAGCCACATCTGCACGAGTTCCAGCCAGCGTATGCGCTGCTCGGCCTCGGCCGCGGCCATGGCGGCCGCGAGCGCTTCGGCATGTTCGAAGAACGGGTGCGCCGGCGCCTCGAACCGGGCCTTGGTGGCCTTCTTCAATGCCGACACCGTCAACTTCAGCGCGGCCCTGGGCGGCGGCGCATGGCAGTCGCCCCGCGCGAAGTAGTCGGTCCACGCGGCAATCGCGGCGCTCACCTGTTCGGGCTTGTGCGTGGTCCTGTTGAGCCGCTCCTGCGCCTGTGCGAGCAGACCGGCGACTGCATCGCGCTGCGCGTGCCACAGCGCACAAGCGACATCGAAGTCTGCCTGCGGATCCGCGCTCCCGCCGCTTGTCTCGAACGCGCCCCAGCGCAACTGCGCCAACGGCTTTTTCAGACGCCGCGCGAGTTGCTCGTCGAGCGACCCAGGACCCGCGCCCTTGGCCACCAGCCACGCGGCGAAACCGGGATGTACATGCGCCACCGGCTCGATCTGCTCGCGCCAGAAATCGGCGGCCATTTCGAAGCGCAGCGCGGCGTCGTCGGCTTCCATCTCGAACGCGAACGGCATCGCCGCGGCAAACGGCGCTTCCTGCAACGCGCGCTGACAGAACGCGTGAATGGTGTGGATCGCGGCCTGGTCGAACGTACGAAGTGCGCGGCGCACCACCTTGAGCGCGTCTTCTCGCGCGATGCCACACTGCTGCCCGAGCGTCGTTTCAAAGAGACGCTGGATGAACGGATCGTCGCCGTCGTCATCCAGCTCGATCGCGCGATGCAGCTCCGCCAGGCGCGCGCGAATGCGCTCGTGCAATTCCGCGGTCGCCGCCTTCGTGAACGTGACGACGAGTATCTGATCCGCGTTGAGGTTCTTTTCGAGCAGCAGCCGCACATACAGCGCGCAAATGTTCCAGGTCTTGCCGGTTCCCGCCGACGCCTCGATCTGATTGACGCCGTCGAGCGAACACGCAAACACGTCGAGTTCGTCCGCGACCAGCGCGGCGGTGCGCGCGGCGCCGCTCACGATGCACTCCGCAGATGCTCGACGAGCGGCTTGAACACGATCGACGCGAGGCTGCCGAACGGTTCGTCGAGCGTGAGCGGCGTGCCGCGCAACGCGATACGCAACGCCGGATCGTCCGATTCGCCACGCACCCGATCGTTGATCCACACGCCTTGCGCCGCCGAATCGCTTTCGCTGACCCGAGTCCACGCACTCTTCGGAAAAAAGCGCAGCGGCAGCCTGCGCCCCGCCCTGAACAGCGCGGCGAGCGGGGCCAGTTCGTCGAGCGGCGCCGCGACCGGCGCGAATTCGAAGCGCTCGCCGCTGCCGTGCCATACGGTGCGGCGCGGGCCGTCGGGACGCGCCGCGCAATAGACCAGGTGCGCGAGCCAGGCCGACAGATAGTCGCGCGCGCTCGCCTTGGCGTAACGAAAAATCACTTGTCCGGTACCGGTGAGCAAATTCAACGTGCCCTGCAGTTGCAGGGGCGTTTCGGCGGCCTCGCGCAGCGCCGCGTCGTGAGGACCGAACAGCGCGCCGGCGATGTCCGCACTGTCGGGCCAGCGCGGCGTGATCTGCAGCACGAACGGCAAGCGCTCGACACCCGAGGCCACTTCGCGCCGCACACTCGCGGCGAGCTGGCGCAATGCGCCCAGTTCGCGCGCACGCCATACCGCGCCGGTCGCGCCGCCGGGCAACTCGGGACTCGCGGCGGCAACCCGGCTCACGCGCTCGAAGATTGCGCCGTCATCTTCTTCGGCATCGGTGTCGAGCAACACCGGCAACAGACGCTCGGCTAATGCATCGCGCCCCGCGTAGTCCAGTTCGAAGGGCTCCGTGTCGAGCAGTTCGCCTTGCGCATCCGACAGCACGATGCCAAGACGATCGCGCAATAGCGCCCGGGCCGGATGTCGCCAGAAGCGCACGAATTCGTCGAACGCGACGGGCGCCGCGTCTTCCGCCGGCAACGGCTGATCGAAGAACGGTGCCGCGGCGGGATGATGTGGCGCGGCCAGCAGCGTCGCCAGTTCCGCGCGGTCGGCATCGTAGCTGAACAGCTCGCGCTGCGCCGCAAAGTACTCCGACGCGAACGCCTGCAACGGATGCTCGACGATGAACACGCGCCGCGCCTGCTCCACCTCGGCGGGACTCGCCTGCTCGCCCGCCGACACCTGTGCAAGGTAGTCGAGCAGCTCGTCGACCAGCGCGGCCGGCGGCAGCGGCGAGTTATCGCGGACACTGCGCCCGGTATACGCGATAAAGAGCCGGTCGCGCGCGGCCAGCATCAGGTCGAGGAACAGATTGCGCTCGTCGTCGCGGCGCTGGCGGTCACCGGCCTTGCCGAACGCGGCCATCAGGTCGAATTCGTCGGCGCGCGCGAGACTCGGCAGCACGCCGTCGTCCATGCCGAGCAAGCAAATGACGCGATACGGCAAACCGCGCAAGCTGGTAAGCGACGAAAACGTCACGCTGCCCCAGGGCACGCCGCCGCGCGCCGGATCGTCGAGTGCTTCCGTGAGCGCGACGCGCACCACCGCGGCGGGCAAGGCGACGTTCCCGGCACCGGCCTGCATCGCGTCGCTCATTGTGCCCAGCGCATCGCGCACGGCGGCGAGCGTTGCGGCGAATTCGACGCCGCCGTCGAAACACTGCGCAAGCGTTTCGAGCAGCAGGCGCGACCATTCGGCCGGCGTCTGCTCGACCGCGCAGCGCGCAGCGAAGCTTTCCACGTCGTCGACAAAGCGCGACAGACGGCCGAGCAATTCGGCATCCGAACCGTCCGCGCCTGCCACCGGCAACCACGCATCGACGGGCTCGCCGCCATCGGGCATCGCGTAGCCGAGGTAAAGGCGCGTGAGCGCATCTGCGAACGTGTGACGGGCCACCGGCACGTGTTCGCCGGTGGGTTCGAGCGGCGCGAGCCCGCGCCGCGCGCCGGCTGCGGCTAGCCACTCCTGCGCGGCTTCGAGCGAGTTCGCGTCGATGCCGTAACGCACGGCGACGGCGTCGACGCGCAGCCATTCGATCAGCTCCGGCGCACCCACGCTGCGCTCGGGCAGCGCAAGCCAGTCGAGGAGCAAACGCGCAACCGGATTGGCCTGCGACGGCGGCAAGCCGGTGATCCGATACGGCATGCGGCGCGTGTCGCCGGCGGGCGTCGTGCCGAACACAGCGTCGATGAGCGGACCGGCGGCCGCGAGATCCGCGACGGCGACCAGCACGTCGGACGGTTGCAGATCGTCGAACTCGTCGAACCAGCCCAGCAGGCGGTCATGCAGCACTTCCAATTGCCGGGACAGGCTATGGCACACGTGGACCTCGATACCTCGCGCGATGGGCGGATCATCGGCGTCCGATTGCTCGCGCAGATCGAGAATGCCGTTCTGCACGGCGGCCAGCCAGCTCGGTTCGGGGTTCTCGGTGTAATCGCCGGTCTCGTTGGACGCGGCGCTCTCGGTCAATTCATGCAGCATGTGCAACTGCGCCTGAGTCTGACGGCCCCATTCGGCGAGCAACGGATGACCCACTTGCTGATAGTCGAGTTGCCCGGCGGCGTCCAGCGCCTGCACGCGCGCCTCGCTGACGACGTCGAACCAGAACTCGCGGCAGGGGTTGATTACGTACAACCGCACGTCGATCCAGCGCGACAGCGCACGCAGCAAAGCGATGTGCAACGGCGGCATGGTCGGTAGCGCGAACACGCTGACTGCTTCTGGCCACTGCGCCCGCGAAATGGCCTCGAGATCGAGCGTGCCGATCTCGTCCAGAAAGCGATAGGCCGGCGGCAATGCGCCAGCGGGCGTTTGCGCATTGGGCGCGGCATCCGCCACTTCGGCGAGCACCGCACGCCACAGGGCCGCCTGCCAGCGCTCGTCCTCGCGCGCCGCGTCGCTCGCGCCAATGAGGCGCGGGCCGGTGTCATGCGCCGCGCCGCTCGCGAAGATCGAACCGCCCTTCTGCCATTGCAGCAGCCATTCCGGGCGATAGGTCAGATAGTGGTCGAGCACGCTCGCCACGCGCCGCGCCAACTCGTAGCGCATGGATGCGTCCGCCGCGTCGAGATAGGTGCGCAGCCGCGGCGACGCATTCCACGGCAGCGCGTCGTCAGCGTCGCCCAGCAGCCGGTAGCAGCGCCACACGAGGCGGTCGGGCGCGAACGGCGAGTGCCTTGGCACTTCGATCACGCGACCGATCTGCGCCCACAGCCACTGCGCGAGATAGCCGAAATCGACGTTCGCGCAAATCCCCTGGCGCGCGGCGATATCGAGTTCGAGCCGCCGCCGCACCGCCGCGCTCGGGACGATCACGGGCTGCGCGGTCCATGGATCGGACGGCGCTTGCGCCAGGTCGTCGAGCAATGCCCCGACCAGCGTTTCGTAACGGTTCGAATAGAAGAGCTGGAGCATGGATTCCGGTTCAGGCGCGCGGCACGAATGCAATCTGCGAGCCGCGTGAGACAGTGAAGCGACAGCATAGCAAACGGGCTCCCCGGGCATCACCTGGCCGAACGGCCGAGGCCGGACGACACCCAAAATCAGTTAGACTCGACGGCAGTTCGGGTCCGCCCTTCAACCGCGGTTTGCTCAGTGAATGGAATTCATGCAGTCGATGCGCTATTCGGTCGAGATAAAAAAATTCCTTTACAGCCAGTACTTTTATGGCGGCCTGCGCATCGCGGTCGGCGTGTCATTGCCGGCGTTACTGTGCCTGATTGTGTTTCACGATCGTGAACTCGGGTTCACGATCGCCACCGGCGCGCTCGGCGCGTGCGTCGTCGACATGCCGGGCCCCTTGAAGTACAAACACAACGAGATGCTCGCCTGCTCGGTGATCGGCTTTCTATCCGCGCTCGCCACGGGTCTTGCCACGGTGAATCCGATCGCGCTGTGGTGCACGGTCGTGCCGCTCACCTTCGCGCTGTCGCTGATCGTCGTGTACGGCAACCGCTGGCCGCAGATCAGCTTCGCCACGCTGTTCATGATGATCATGACGCTGGAGGACCACTTCACGCCGCTGCAGGCGCTCGTCAACGCGTCGTGGATTCTGCTGGGCGGTCTTTGGTTCACCTACTGGTCGACTTTCGTCAGCCGCTGGATGCTGCATCGTATCGAGCAGCAGGCGCTCGCCGAGAGCGTGTTCGCTTGCGCCGACTACCTGCTCGCGCGCGCCGCGTTCTACGATCTCGACAACGATCTGGACGAGTGCTACCGCGTGCTCATCGACAAGCAGATCGCCGCGGTGGAACGCCAGGACGCCGCGCGCGACATCGTGCTGCGCAATCTTCCGAAGCTCAAGCGCGGCAAGCTCGAACCGCGCCGCGCGATGCTGTTCAACCTGTTCATCAACACGGTCGATCTGCATGAGCTGTTCGTCGGCGCACACACGGATTACTCGCTGGTGCGCAGCACGTTCGGCGGCTCCGATCTGCTGGTGTTCTATCGCGACCTGATTCGCAAGGCCGCTGCGGATCTCGAAGAGATCGGGCTCGCGGTGCTGCAGAATCAGGCGCCGCGCAAACGCGTGAACGTGAAGGCGGAGCTGCGCGCGATCGAGTTCGAAATCGAGCTGATGCGCAAGCAGGACATGCCGGCGCAGAACCCGGAGGCGTACTCGGCGGTGTCGTCGAATTTCCGGCGCATCTGGAGCGCCACGCGGCTGATCGACAAGATGCGCAAGAGCCTGTCGAGCGAGCCGAGCGCGACCGAAACCGAACTGCGCATCGACCAGGCACTCAACCGCTTCGTGTCGAGCCGCCGGGTGCCGTTCTGGCAGATCTTCTCGAATCTGACGATGGCCTCGCCAAGCTTTCGCCATGCGTTGCGCGTAACGATCGCCGTCGCCGTGGGGTTCTGGCTCGGGCGTCTGCTGCCGCTCACCAACGCGTACTGGATCGTGATGACCACCGTCATTATCCTGAAGCCCGGCTATTCGCTCACCAAACAGCGCAACGGACAGCGGATCGTCGGCACGCTGATCGGCTGCACGGCCAGCATCGCGCTGATCATCTTCGTCAAGGAGCCGCATTTCCTGATGGTGGCGATGTTCGCATCGATGGTGATGAGCTACAGCCTGCTGCTTTTCAACTATACGGCGAGCGTGGTGTTCACCTCGTCGTATGTGCTGTTGCTGTTTCACCTGCTCGCGCCGGGCAGCATGCGGATCATCGGCGAACGCGCGATCGACACGGTGGTGGGCTGCGCGATCGCGATCGCCGCAAGTCATCTGTTCCCGTACTGGGAATACCGCTTGATGGGTAAGCTCGTCAACACCGTGATCAGCGCGACGCGGCAGTATCTGGAAGCCAGTTGGTGGTGGAGCGGCAAGCCGGCTGCCGCGGTGGTGGCCGCCGTGACCGAAGCCGGCGCGCGCGCGCCGGCCGCGGCGATGGCCGATGCGTCGATCGGGTTCAACGCAGCGGCGTTGGCGGGAGCTGCCGCTGGTGGCAGCGTTGGCGCCAACATCGCCGCGGTGGGCAGCAAGGGCGCCATCCAGCCGATCGCGGATGTCGACGCGGGGGCAAGCGCCCCGACGGCCAGCGCGACGTCCAGCGCCACGGCCAGGAAAGCGGCGGCCGGCGCATCCGCGGCCGCTGTGGCCGCCGCCACCGCACTCGACCGCGACTACCGTTACCGGCTCGCGCGCAAGAACGTCAACGTCGCGTTCGCCAACCTGGGCCAGGCGTTCCAGCGGATGATGCTCGAACCCAGGTCCGCGCAAAAGTTCGTGCCGGAACTGAACGACCTGCTGTTGCGCAGCCACGTGCTTGCTTCGCAGATCGCCGCGGCCGCGCCCTTGCTGCGCAGTTCCGCGCAACAACAGCAGCACGCGGAAGACGTGTCGCTCAAGCCGCTGCAACGCGCGCTGAGCGCCGTGCGCGACAATCTCGCCGAAGCCGAAACCGGCACCCCGTTACCGGCCGACTACGCCGAGCAGAGCAAACTGCTCAGCCGGGAGCTCGATGCGATGGTGGTCGAAACGGAAAAGTCGCCGGACTATTCCGCGGATGCGGTGAACGACATCAAACTGCTCGCCCATCAGTGCAAGCAGATGCTGGCTGCGGCGGCGCTCATCCGCAAGGATGCGAGTGTGATCCGGTTGCCGCACGAGTGAAGTGCAAGCGCTGGACCTTGCGAGCGCTGCGGTATCGACCAGCGCCGCGTGCAGTGCGGGGTCGCGCAGAATTGCGAGGCTCTCGAGATCGGCCGGTATCGCGCTTGCCGCCGACGCCCGCGACCGCTATTGCGCCTCGCCGCTTGCGGGCTTGACAGCGGTCGTCGCTGCAGCGGCTTCCGATGAAATCGACGGCGCCTGCGCGTTCTGGCTTTCGGCCTCGTGCTTTTCCCGGATCGCGTTGTAGAACAGCGTGGCAATCACCACCAGGATCGCGACCACGATGAAGACGGCTATGCCAAAGGTCGGGTTCTTCTTGCGCGGCGGTTTGTTCATGAGGCGGGCTCGGTTCGCGAAGCAGGTGCGAATGCTGTTTGGGAAGGCGGCATTCTACGCTCACGTGGCTTGCACATGGCTTGCAGTGGTGAGACGGCGAGTGCTGCAAGCGGTGCGGCGGGCGGTGGTTGGTCCCCGTGGCGCGCGTCGTTGTTGCGCGTCGTTGTTTCGTGCGGCGGGATAGCCGAAGCGGTCACCCGGGCTCAGCGCCGCAGCATTGGAGCCGCGCATCGCGGCGCGGCTGTCGCTATCGAATGCAGCAAGCCGCGCACCCGCGAGCCGCGAGCCGCACAGCGTCCGCGCTGCCCCGTTAATTCACCGCCGAAGGCCGCACCGGCAGCGCCGTCGAATACTTGATCTGCTCCATCGCAAAGCTCGAACTCACGTCGTACAAAGGCACGGCAGCGATCAGCAGTTTATAAACGCGATCATAGTCGTCGATATCCGACACCACCACGCGCAGCAGGTAGTCGGTCTCGCCGCTCATCCGGTAAACCTCCACCACTTCCGGAATGTCCTGCACCGAGCGCGTGAAGGTTTGCGCCCACGCCTCGGTATGCTGGTTCGTGCGCACCGCGACGAACACCGTCGTGCCCACGCCGAGCTTGCGCGCGTCGCACAGCGCTACCTGCGCGCGGATCAACCCGGCCTCTTTCAAGCGCTGTAGCCGCTTCCAGCAAGGCGTTTGCGACAGATTCACGCGCTGCGCCAACTCGGCGATCGGCAGAGTCGCGTCTTCCTGGAGCAGTTCGAGCAGCTTCCGGTCGATGTTATCCATTCCCATCGTGACATCCTTGTAGGAAATTATTCTACTTTTCAGATTTCGAGGGGAATTATATGGAAACTCTTTCTCGGTTGAAACCGGTATAAATATCGCTGTCAGATAACAACCGATAAGCAGCGCTGCCGCTGCGCCCACACCATGAACCAAGGCCTTCGCGCAACGTCGTCCGACCGTCTCCACGAGTCCCAGTCGCCGCTCACACAGGACCCACGAGCGTCGTTCAACGCTCTGTCGCACGCGTCCGGCTCGGGCGGCCATGAGTGCGAGCGCCGCCGCGCGCCGCTCGCTCGCCTGTGCGCGACGCTCGACGCGATCTTCGAAGCCAGTGTGCATTGTCCCGAGCCGTCCGACTCCGCCTTCTTCGCGCGCGCCATGCGCAGTGCGCTGGCCGAAGCGGCCGCCGACCCCGCGTTTCTCACGCCGGCGCAGCGCGAAGGCTCGGCGCAAACCTACCGCCGCCACCTGCTCGCCGCCGATCCGCGCGGCCGCTACGCGATCGCCGCGCTGGTGTGGCAGCCGCACCAGGCGAGCCCCGTGCACGCGCATCACACGTGGTGCGGCTACGCGGTGCTCGAAGGCAAGTTGACCGAAACGATGTTCGAATGGGATGGCGCGCAGCATTGCGCGAGCGCCACACGCACGCACACGCGCCGGCAGGGCGCGGTGTCGTTCGTGCGCGGTGGGCGCGGCGGAATTCATCGGCTGGGCAATCGCAGCGACGCGCCCGCCGTCTCATTGCATGTCTACGGCGTGCCGGGCGCGCAGATCGCTACGCATGTGAACGACATCGTTCGCGTCGCGGATGCCACGGCGCTCGTCTGAACGAGTTCGTCGCAGGGGCGCACGCTGCGGATTTTCAGGCAACGCGCCCGCTCACCCCTTTCCCGCTTCCCCTGCCGTTGGAATCTGTGGCGCAATCGGCGCGGTCTGCCCTGTCGGCGGGGGCGCCGGACGCGGCTCGTGCGACACGTCGCGGGCCATCGCGAGCGGCGCATGCGCGGCCCGCGCTGCCGCCGTCGCCTCCACCGGGCGCATCACCTGCTCATGCGGGTGCGTGACGAACCCGGAAATCTCGTCATCCTGCAACGGCTGCCCCTCGCTATCCTTCGACGACGTATAGATCCGCATCTGCGGCACCGGAATCTCGATCCCGGCTTCATCCATTTTGAGTTTGAGCCGCAGATTGAACGCCCGCGCCACACTCCATTGCTGCAATGGGCGCGTCTTGATCTGCCCTTTCACGACCATCCAGTTCGGATCGAAGCGGTCCAGCCCCCACACTTCGATCGGCCCCAGCATCTCGCGCCGGTAGCGCAAGTCGTCCATCAGATCCGCGCCGACCTCGCGAATCAGTTCGGTGATCTGATCGACGTCGGTGGAGAACGCCATGCGCACTTCGAACACCGCATAGGCGTAATCGCGCGACAGGTTCTTGACGATCTTGATCTGCGAGAACGGGATCGCATGAATCGCGCCCTGGCCGTCGCGCAGACGCACGGTGCGGATCGACAGTTGTTCGACCGTGCCCGCGTGGCCGCCGTCCACGTCGATCCAGTCGCCCACCGAAATCGTATCTTCGATGATGATGAAGAGACCCGTAATCAGGTCGGTCACGAGCGACTGCGCGCCGAAGCCGATTGCGAGACCGATTACGCCTGCGCCCGCCAGCAGCGGCGTCACGTTGATGCCGAGATTGGCCGCCGTCACGATGCCCGCGATCGTCATGATCGTCACCAGCAGCACATTGCGCACGAGCGGCAGCATCGTGCGGGCGCGCATGCTCGGAATGCGCGCCTTGTTGCGCGGAGCGCCCGGGCTGAGGGCCTCGGTAATCGCCGTATCGACCAGAATCCACAGCAGCCATGCAATGAACACGGTGGCCAAGATCGCCGTCGCCGCGTGCGCGATGCCTCGCGCAGCGACGTTCTGCTCGATCATCGCCGCAAGCGACACGCCCCACAGACGCGCCGCGAGCTCGAAGAAGAACAGCCAGATGAAGACCGTGAGCAGCGTGCCGAAAAAGCGCAAGAGCCGCGTCAGATACGGCGAGCGGCGACGGGCGCGGGCGCTGCGCGGACGCGTCATGCGCAGCACGATGGCCGACAGGAAAAACGCCAGTACCAGCATCAGCGCGGTCACGACTGAAATCTGCAGCACGTTTTCGCTGGAACCGGAACCACCGAGCGTGGCGACCACCGACGCCGTGGCCAACACCAGCACGGGCACGTGCCAGAGCGCGGCGAGCAGATCGAACGCATCGGTCGCGGCTTTGTGGTGGTGGCGCTGCTCGTACGGCCGGTTGCGGATCAGATGTGCGACCGGCCGGCGAAACGCCAGCGCGAAGTAGGCGGCCAGCACCGCGGCCGTCATATTGGCGACCGTCGAAATCAGCGCGGCGAGGTTCGTGCCGAGCTGATGCGCGACGTCGTAATTGACGGCGGCGTCGCCGAGCGCGCCGCAAACGCCGACCGCGAACAGCAGGCGCCGCGCGTGATCGATCAGCAGGCGCACGGCGATGCGCCGATGCCCCGATCCGAATAGCGAAAACATGATCAGACAGATCGCCGAAAACACCGCGCCCGCAACGATCGCATAGGCGACCACCATGCCGAGCGTTCGGCCGAGCGCGTCGGGCATCGCGCGCGCGAACAGCAGCGCCGTCACGAACGCGATGATCCACGGCCCGACGCGGCGCAACGCGAAAATCAGCAGTTCGCGGGTGGTGGGGTTCGGATGCAGCCCCATGACGATGCCAAAGCGCCGGTGCAGCCGGTGTTGAAGGTAAATCAGCGCACCGGCGCATGCGCCCCAGCCGGCCAACATCGCGAGCATCGAGAGCAGAACGCTGCCGAAACTCTCCCGCCCCTGGCTCGAGATGATCGTGTAGAGCTCGTTGGCGGCCGCATTGAGGCGGCCGCCCCAATAGCGCACGGGCGTGCGGCCCTCGTGCACGTCGGATTCGAACGACGCGATGCCCGACGCAATCGCGCCGAGGAGCCCGGGGCTCGGCTGCGCGGGCGCCGCTGCGGCCGGCGCGACGTTGCGCGACACGTCGCGCAACTTCTTGAGCTGGCTGACGAGCGCGCTGCGCTGGTGGTCGTTCTCGAGCGTGGCGATCACGCTGTCGAGCGAGCGAGCCAGCTCGGCCTGGCTCGCCGGCGACGGCGCGGACGCCGCGTCGGTTGCCGACGCGCCCGAAGCCGCGGAGGAGGCGGACGCGGCTGTCGCCGGTGTTGCGCTCACCGTCGCACTGTTGATCAGGCTCTGCAAAGCGGGAATCACCGGCATGCTGGCGGCGGTCCCGGCGGCCTGCGCTTGAGCGGGCATCCAGCCCACGCACAGGAGCAGCGCGACGCACAAGGTCGCGGCCAATGCGCCGAAGCGCGCGAGCAGGCTGGCGCGTTCGCCGGGGGCGGTGCGGTCGGTGGAGAGATGAAGAGCGGCGCGAGTCGCCGGCTGGCAGCCGTTGGACGGCGTAGCCTCGAACTCACGCCGTGACGGGCATGACTGCATGGCAATCCGCAGGAAAACGGGAGACGCCAAGTGTAGCCGTAGTTTTATCGGGCGCGACCGGACATGCGTAACTGAATGTTAGAGCGCTTGCGCGGGATGGCGAAGCGCTGAAAGGAGCGAGGCGCTTCGCGGCGTACCAGTACTGCTGCCCCGCTTCCGGCCCGCTTCTCGAACGTCCGCGGACCGACGCAGTCACATTCCCGCGCAGCATTCCCGTGTGGCCGCACCAGTTTCAACCCGCCACGCGCGCCGGCGTCGTAACTGTTTTGATTACCTATCTGATCTCCGACGAAAGCGGCACGCCCTGCTGCAGCGACAACAGCGCCAGCACATGCACCGCGAACGCAAACCGGCTGCTCGTATTCACCGCAAACCCGCAAGGCATCGACAATCTGTATTCACGGCAATTACATTTGATCCCGCCGTCAAAGCGTGAGGAGGCTGCCCGACCCGCACGCTGTCACTTGTCCATTTGCTTTTGGGCGGCGGCGGAGTCGGCCGACGACGAAGCGGCCGCGTTCGCCGACGACGCCGAGCTCTGCGCCGACCACTGCTGCAGCTTGTGTCCGGCCGTTTCCAGGCTCTGGCCGGTGAGCGACGCGGCTTTGCCGAGTTGCGCATCGGCGAGGCTCGCGGCGCTTTGCAGATTGGCCTGCGCGCCCGAAGCGAGTGCGCCGGGGTTGATGGTAATCGACGGCGCGGACGCCGATTCCAGGTTCTGCTGGGCGGCGGCTTTGGTCGCGTCGACCTGCTGGCCGACATAGCTCGCCGCCTGGTCGAGTTTCTGGCCGGCGGCCTGGGCCGCCGCATCGAGCTTGCCGGCCACCTGTCCTGCCGACGCGTCGTTCTTCTGGCACGCAGCGAGCCCGCCCAATGCGAATACCACGAACGCCGCGCGGCGCAGCAACGAAGAATGAACGGATGAAGTCATGTCTGAATGAGCCGCGTCGAGCGGCTTGCCTGTGTGAGCCACCGGGAGCGGCTTGTGTGTGCGAAAACGCGCTCATGATACGCCGTTGCTGCACATGGCCGCATCGGCGGCCGACTCGAACCCGCAGCGCGGCAAGCGCCGCCATCGTCCATCAGGCCAATTGCGATCCGGCGCGGTTCTGTCAAACTCCGCAGAGTAGACTGCGTGGGCGCCTGCGAGCGGCGATGTACGTCAAGCAAGATTCCGTGTTCCGTTGATCAACTGGAGGCATTCGATGGCTGCAAAGAAGATTCTGTTCCTCACCGGCGACTTCGCCGAAGACTACGAAACCATGGTGCCGTTTCAGGCGCTGAAGACAGTCGGCCATAGCGTCGACGCGGTCTGTCCTGACAAGAAGGCGGGCGATCGCGTAAAGACCGCGATCCACGATTTCGAAGGCGACCAGACCTATACCGAGAAACCCGGGCATCAGTTCACGCTCAATGCCTCCTTCGACGACGCCGATCCGCGTGAGTACGATGCGCTCGCGATCGCCGGCGGCCGGGCGCCGGAATATTTGCGGCTCAATCCCAAAGTAATCGATCTGGTGCGGCAATTCGCGCAAGCGGGCAAGCCGATCGCGGCCGTCTGTCACGGCGCACAACTGCTGGCGGCGGCCGACGTGATTCGCGGCAAGCGCATTTCCGCGTACCCTGCCTGCGCGCCCGAAGTAAAGCTGGCGGGCGGCGAATACGCCGACATCCCGATCGACGCGGCGATCACCGACGCCAACTTCGTCACTGCCCCGGCATGGCCCGCGCACCCCGAATGGCTGCGCCAGTTCCTCGTGCTGCTCGGCACGCGGATCGAACTCTGAGCCATCTGGCATGGGTTCGACGGCGAGCGCCAGGCCCTCGCGTCCAGTCGCGCTCGCCTGATAGAACTTAAGAACCACGTTTGAGATTTGTCCGATAGTTCGGACTGCAGCACTTTCCTATAGTCGTGGCTGACTTGGGAGTGTGGTTCGATGGAACTGATCGACTGGATTGTCATTCTCGCCATCGCGTTGATGGCAATTGCGTTTTTCTGCGCGCGCACGCCGGCCAACTGGTCGCACGACAACCGCGCGCGACGTCTGACCGGCACGCGCCTGCTGGTGCAGGCTGCCTGCTCGCTGTGGGCGGCGCTGCTGATCGTCGCGCGCGGCCTGTTCGCAATCGACGGCCTGCCAGGTGTGCACGCCGCCCCGCCCGAAATACTGATGGGCGTCGCGATACTGATTGTCTGCGGCTGTTACTGGTCGATTCGCGGCAGCAGGCTGCTCAAACCGCGGCGGCTCTTCGCCATGCATTGAGCGGCGCACGCCGACCAGCCCCCGCGTTTGGCGGAACTACCGTACGCCGATGCGGGGCCCGACATCGGCGCAATGTGTAGCCGTCTTGCCACTCGTGCTTGCCGGGTCGTCGTCGCACGCTGTCGTACGAACGCCGTACTGCGATGCGAGCAGCGCAACGCCATCGCTTGCCTCGGTCCGCGAATCCGCTTCGGGCAGAGACAGATAGAACGTGGTGCCTTGCCCTTCTTTCGACTCGACCCACACGCGTCCGCCGTGCCGCTCCACCATCCGGCGCACGAGCGCGAGGCCGATACCCTCTCCCGCCGTCGCATTGCCGTGCAGCCGCTGGAACGCGTTGAAAAGCCGCGGCAAAGCAACCGCCGGAATCCCCGGACCGTTGTCCCGCACATAGAAGATGCACAACGTATGCACACCCGGCGGCGCGGGCTTCGTGCCAATGTCGATCCTGCCTGCGCGCGCCGGGTCAAGATAGTTCACTGCGTTACCTACCAGGTTCGCGAACACCTGTTCGAGCGCGGTAGCGTCCCCCCACACAGCGGGCAAGTCGCCCACGCTGACGTGAGCCCGGCGCGCCCGGATCGAAGCTTGCATCGCATCCACCACGCGCTGCACGACATCGCGCAGTTCCACCTTCTGCCGGCGATACTCAATACGCCCTACCCGCGAGAGCCGAAGCAGCGCGTCGATGATATGCGACGCGCGTAAGACGGCGCTCTGCAGATAATGCAGCGCCTCCCCGATGTCCTCGTCGATCACCCGCTCGATCCGCTGTCGCGCACCGTGGGCCAACGACGACTCACGCACCGCGGCGCGAAGTTCATCGCACGAGCGGATCAGCTCTTGCGAGAAGCCTTGCAGATTCACGAGCGGCGTCCGCAGATCGTGCGACACGCTGTGAATGAACATCTCGTTGTCCTGCGTCTGCTGCCGCAAGGACTCGTTGATCTGAGCCAGTTCATCCGCGCGCCGCGCGAGATCGGCGCGCAAGCGCGCCTCGATGCGCTCGGCTTCGAGCAGCCGCCGATTGGTCTCATGCAAGGTCACGTCAAGCCAGGCGATCTCATCGCGGCCTGCGCTGAAGGGCGCGAGCGGCTCGCTGCCCGCGAGACGGCCCGCGTTGCCGGACAGGCGTGCGAGCCGGCCGCCTACGCCACGCGTGAAGAGCCACACGGCCAGCCCGACGAACAGCAAGGAGCCGAGCGCAGCCGCAATGATCAGACTCTGCTGCCGTTTGCGCGCAACGCTAGCGTCAGTCGAGCGGAGCGTGTCGAGGCGTCGCTCTTCGGCTCGAAACGCCACCAACTGCTGACGGAACGGATCGAGCACGTCCGCCTGGCCCAGATCGATGAAGCGGTTCAAAACATCGCGGCGCCGCCCTGAGCGCAGCAGGTCCTGGACCCGGTCGGACCATTGGCGATATGCCTGCACCGCCTGGCGCATCTGCACGACGCGCTCGACCTGCGCCGGATTGTCGGCGACCAGCTCGGCCAGCCGATCGATGCGGCGATCGACGTCCACCCAGACCGCCACCGGCGTCGAGAAGTGCGCGTTGCCCCCGAGCACTGCGCCGCGCAGCGCCACCGATTCGCTCAGCACGGGATCGGCCACGGCGGCGCTCTGGCGCAGCACATCGCCACTATGGAGCGCCCAGCGTTCCCCCTGCGCCGCGTCCGACTGCGCCTCTACCAGCCCGGACAGCAGCGCCAGCTCGAAGACCGCCGGAATCCCGATCAGGAGCAGGCCTTTAGTTGTCAGTCTCATGCATGTGCACTGGGAGAGGGTCGCGGGCCAGTCGGGCGGAAAAGAGTGGGCCCATTATGTCGGCGTTTACCAAAGAAGACAAAAACGGGTCGGCCGCCGGCAAGCCGACGCAAGCGTCAGGTTTCTGAAGGACACGTAATCGAAATCGAAGTTCATGCCCCGGCGTGGATCACACCGGAGGCAGCGCGACCTTCGTAATGCACCGTTCTTGTGCATGCCATGCACCGCATTGCACCGTCGACAACGGCCCCGCGGTACACGAGTGCGGCCCGACGCCATGTCGGTGCGGTTTTGCACCTTTTTTACCAGGAAAGCACAGTTTTGGCCCGCTTCTTGCGTTCGTTGCCCGCTTTTTGCCATAAGCGGGACACATCGATGGAAAGTCTGAAAACCGGCACAGATACGCTCTTTCTCCTGTTGGGCGCCGCCATGGTGCTCGCCATGCATGCAGGGTTCGCGTTTCTTGAATTGGGCACGGTTCGCGAGAAGAACCAGGTCAACGCGCTGGTCAAGATCCTGGTCGACTTCTCCGTCTCGACGATCGCGTACTTCTTCATCGGCTACACGATCGCGTACGGCGTGCAGTTCTTCGGCAGCGCCGAGTCGCTCGCCGCGCACAACGGCTATTCGCTGGTGCGTTTCTTCTTCCTGCTGACCTTCGCCGCCGCAATTCCGGCGATCGTCTCCGGCGGCATCGCGGAGCGCTCGAAGTTCAACCCCCAGTTGTTTGCCACGTTTGTACTGGTCGGCTTTATTTATCCGTTCTTTGAAGGGATCGCGTGGAACGGCCGCTTCGGCGTGCAGGCCTGGCTCACCGAGGTGTTCGGCGCCCCGTTTCACGACTTCGCCGGATCGGTGGTGGTGCATGCGTTCGGCGGCTGGGTCGCGTTGCCGGCCGTGCTCCTGCTGGGCGCGCGCCACGGCCGCTATCACCGCGACGGCGGCATCGCCGCACACCCGCCGTCCAATATTCCGTTTCTCGCGCTCGGCGCATGGGTGCTGACCGTCGGCTGGTTCGGCTTCAACGTGATGAGCGCGCAAACGGTCGACAAGATCAGTGGCCTCGTGGCGGTCAATTCGCTGATGGCGATGGTCGGCGGCACGCTGAGCGCCTGGTTTGCCGGCCGCAACGACCCCGGCTTCACCTATAACGGTCCGCTGGCCGGTCTCGTGGCGGTGTGCGCCGGGTCCGATCTGATGCACCCGCTCGGTGCACTGGTCACGGGCGGCATCGCCGGTGCGCTCTTCGTCTATATGTTCACGTGTGTGCAGAACCGGTGGCGCATCGACGACGTGCTCGGCGTGTGGCCGCTGCACGGCCTGTGCGGCGCGTGGGGCGGCATTGCGGCAGGGATCTTCGGACTGCACGCGCTGGGCGGGATGGGTGGTGTGTCGTTCGGCTCGCAAGTGCTCGGCACGCTCGGCGGCGTCGTGGTGGCCACGCTCGGCGGCACGATCGTGTACGGCGCGATTCGCGCGACGGTGGGTCTGCGGCTCGACCAGGAAGAGGAGTACAACGGCGCGGATCTGTCGATCCACAGGATCTCGGCGACTCCGGAGTAGTGCACGGCGGTCAGGTCGCGCCTGCCGGGCACGAGCCCGCGCCGGCGCCAGTCCCCTGCGCCAGGCCCCTGCGCCAGGCGTGCCGTGCGGTGCACCGGCGATGGCACGCGCGGACCTGTCCCCACATGCTGCGGTGGATGTTAGACTTTCGCGCTGGAGATGGCATTCTCCCGTAACCGCCCTCGGGGCTGATGATGCCTGCTACGCCCGAATGACTACCGACGAAGCATCGCATCGCCCGTACAGCCCGGCTTGTCCACCCGGTTTTGTCAGGTTCGCTCCCATGTATTGGTCCTTTCTCGCTGTCGCGCTTGGCGGCGCGCTCGGCTCGCTGTTCCGCTGGTTTCTCGGTTTCCGCCTGAACGGGCTTTTTAGCGGTTTGCCGCTCGGCACGCTCGCTGCCAATGTCATCGCGGGTTATGTGATCGGCGTCGCGGTTGCGGGATTTGCGCGTGCGCCGCAACTCGCGCCCGAGTGGCGGCTATTCGTGATTACGGGTCTGATGGGCGGCCTGTCGACCTTTTCCACGTTTTCGGCAGAAGTCGTCCAGCGCCTGCAGGACGGACGCCTCGGCTGGGCCGCGGGCGAGATCGTCATTCATGTCGGCGCGTCGCTGGCGATGACCGTTCTGGGCATCGCGACCGTTTCGTTGCTCGCGCGCTGAAGGAGCACGGCGGGCGCCCCGGGACACAAATACCCCGGCGCGCGACCCTATTCACCGGCCTGGCTGGCAAGCGCGGAGACAGCAGACGCATGACGGCTTTCGCCTGACGAAGAACCGATGCGATGTCGTAAGCCAGCTCGAGCCATCCATCCGGTAACTGCTCGCCGGCACGGGCGGTCCGTGCAGCCGTTCCAGTAGATGAGCGGCTTTCCAACTTTAGCCGCCGTCGTCGCGGTCTTCGTTGCCACTCGCGTTCCAGCAATGCTCATCGCCTGGGGGCGTTGAAGTACCCGCCCCCCTCGATGAAACCACGCAAACACTCGCGGCTGACCGCAGGACATTGCCTGCGGCAGTCGGACAGCTTGCCGCAGCGTGAAGCGCCGGTACGTCTGCGGTTCAACGCGCGGGGCAGTCAAGCCGAGCCCTCGTGCGGAAATCGCCCCGATAGAATGTCGTAGGGTTCGGGTCTGCCTAGCAGGTATCCCTGAATTTCATCGCAGTTCGCCGACCGTAAAATGTCGAACTGAGCTTGCGTCTCTACGCCTTCAGCAACGACGACTATATTCAGTTTATGCGCCAGCTCGATGACGGCCTCGACCACGGCGTTGGCTGCGTGGTCGGTAGCGACCTCATCCACAAACGACTTGTCCAGCTTCAATACATCCGGCCGGAACCGGGTGACGTAGCTCAAGCTTGAATACCCCGTGCCAAAATCATCAATGGCGATGCGCACGTTCAGGAGCCGCAGTTGCGCGAGGATTTCCTGCGCACGCTCCAGGCTCTTCATTAACGTCGATTCAGTGATTTCGACCACCAGTTGCGAGCCATCGATGTCGTTCTTTTGCAGACTGCTCCGAATGACATCAACGAGCCCCGTATCGTGAAACTGTCTGGCAGAAACGTTGACCGACAGAGAGAGGTCATGTGCACCTGTCCTGCGAAAGGCGGAGAGTGCGCCGATAGCTTCGACCACTACCCAGTATCCCACCGGAATGATAAGCCCGGTCTCTTCCAGAAGAGGAACAAATGCACCGGGACCCACCTGGCCGCGCTGCGGATGATTCCAGCGAAGCAGAGCTTCCATTCCCGTCAGCCGTCCGGACCTGGCGCAAAACTGCGGTTGGTAGACAAGCACAAACTGTTTATCCCGCACCGCTTCGCGCAACTCCCTTTCGAGTTGCAGACGTTCCCGGTCGCCTTGCTCCTGCGCCCCGAAAAGCCGGTACGCGTTGCGGCCGGCCCGCTTCGCTGCGTACATCGCAAGGTCCGCACCCGTAAAGAGCGCCTCGGGCGAGCCGCCATGTTCCGGGAAGAGCGCCGCGCCGACCGACATCGTCACAGACAGGGTCTTGCCCGCCAGTAACAATGGGCGACGGGCGCAAGCGACGAGACGCTGGCATAGGCGGTCAATATTCCGGCGCTTCCATTCGCCCGGTACGATCACGGTGAATTCATCGCAGCCGCCTGGACGCGATATCACCGCATCGTCGGGGAGCGTCTCGCGGATACGCCTCGCAAGTTCCTTGATTGCACTATCGCCCAACGAGTGACCCGCCGTATCGTTGAGCTCCTTGAACCGGTCCAGATCGATGTACAGCAACGCGAACGGCAATGCTCGCTGGCAACCCGTCGATAGTGCTTCCAACATCGCCGGGCGATTAAGCAGCCCGGTCAGCCCGTCGGTTTGCGACAGCGTTTCGAGCTGCTGCAAACGCGCTCGCTCTTCAGTAACGTCGACGCATACAGTGATGAAACGTGCGACATCTCCATTGTCGTCCTTGATCGGATAAACGTCCGCGCGAATCCATTTCATCGTGCCATCAGGCGCCAGGAGCCGGAAGGACACGTGTGCTTCCGATCTGGCGCGTCGCACAGCGACCATCTGCACGAGCAGTGACCTCAAATCGGCCGGATGGATCGACATACGCCAGGCTGCCGGATTCTGATGCAGTGCGGAAAGCGGCATCTCCCATACGCTGGCGAAGCCGGCGCTGACATGATGCAGGGTCTGGAAATCGCTGCTGGTCAGCCAGAACACGGCCTGTGCGTGATCCTCCATCTGCTGCAGTATTTCAGCATTTCGCCGAAGCTCGGCAGTCGATTCGACCTCAGCGCTCGCATCATGCGACGCACATAGAATTGCCGTCGTTCCAGCCTTTCTGTCCATAAGCGGGACCAGGTCCGAGCGCCACCACTTTGTTTCGCCCGATAGGCTCAGGCAAGAAGCGAAAAACGACGTCTGCGATCCGGTGCGCGCTTCTTCGAAAGCCTCCCGAGCGCCGCTGCGCGTCCACAATCCGAGCCAGTCTGCGCCAAGCAGCTGAGCCCGAGTTTCCGCGCGCATCAGTTGGAGACCGACATCGGAGATCCAGGCTATGCGTCCATCGCAGTCCAGCAGCTTCAGGCAGTCCCGGTTCGCTGCCAGCAAGCCCCGCGTCAGTTCTTCTGTCGCATGAGTCCTGCGCCTGCACCGTTGCAGCCGGAGCGCCACGTAGCCCCCGGCGAAGCAACCGAATGACGAAGCCCCGACGGCTATGGCAGGTCCCCCGTGAAGCGCCACGGCGACGCCCGATATGGCGCACGCAGTCGATGCGGCCAATGCGGCGAGCATATCCATATAACCAACCCACCTGCGGGGCTTGGCTGGGCGCATCAAGCGCTCAAGCAGGTCCTTCAATATGTCACGCCTCCGAATTAGCAGTCGACTTGATTCCATCCGTGCAGCCGCCCCGTACGGGTCCGCCGATGATGGACGATTACCTCCCGAGCTTGCCCGCATGGACATCGCGCCAGAAGCAAATACCGCCACCCTTCTTTATTGGGTTTCCAGAACAGTTTACGACGGCGCGGAACTTAACTTGAAGGCAACATTCGAAAGGTGCCCGCCGCCTCACCTGTCAAGGCCGCAGGCCTTAGAAGCGCCCCTCCGCTGGGGCAGAAATCAGGCACTGTTCGAGCGCCCGTTTCGAGGCTAACAGACTTGTCACCAGCTTGGGCTTTGAGAGTCGGTTTGCATTCGAATGCGGCGCCTTGAACGTCTCTCGTGAGGGAAAGCCAGCCTGGCTCGTGTGGGTGCATAATTTTGGGCAAACGAATCGATTCACCCAATGTCACTCTCGAACGCGGAGAAACCATGACTGAACCCGAGACAGCATTGATCGTGGGCGCGGGACACGGGTTGAGCGCCTCTCTTGCGCGCCTGTTGGCGGCAGAGGGAATGCAGGTTGCGCTCGCTGCCCGCGACACCGGCAAGCTGGCGGACCTCGTCGATGAGACGAGCGCCCTCGCGTTGCGTTGCGACGCCAGTCGACAGGACGAGGTCAACGCGATGTTTGAGAAGGTCGAGCAAGCGTTCGGCACGCCGGACGTCGTCGTGTACAACGCGAGTGGCCGTTATCGCGCGGCAGTCGCAGACATCGAGGCATCAAAACTTGAGGATGCGCTGAAAGTCACCGCGTTGGGCGGCTTTCTCGTTGCACAGGCCGCAGCGGCTCGAATGCTGGCACGCGGTAGCGGCACCATCCTCCTGACCGGCGCTACGGCGAGCGTCAAAGGGCTACCCGGTTCGACGCCATTCGCGATGGGCAAATTCGCTTTGCGCGGGATGGCCCAATGCATGGCACGAGAACTCGCCCCCAGGAACATTCACGTTGCGCACTTCGTCATTGACGGTGGGATCGCCAGTAGTCGGGCGCAACCAGATGACGACAGCACCGACGATAAATGGCTGAACCCTGATGCCATAGCGCAGGAGTATCTGCATATTCACCGCCAGCATCGCAGTGCCTGGACATGGGAGGTCGAGTTGCGGCCCTGGCTCGAGAGATTTTAGGGGCGCCCTGCCCGTCGATTTGCCGAATGCGTCCACGGGGCCCGGCAAATCAATTCGCTTTATCTCACTCTTGACAGGTGTACTACATGGCAGACAACTCGGAAATCAAAGCGCTCCTGTTTGATGTATTCGGAACGGTGGTCGATTGGCGAAGTGGCGTCGCTCGCGACGTGGGCCAGTTCTTGGCCGGCCGAGCCCTGCCGATCGATTCGTTCGAGTTCTCGGACGCGTGGCGACGCGAGTATTCACCGGCAATGGAAGAAATACGAAGTGGACGGCGGCCGTTTATCAGGCTTGACGTACTGCACAGAGAAAACCTGGTCAAGGTGATGAACGACTACGGCATCGATACCGGTTCGATTGCTGCGGATGAACTCGACGAGCTGAACTCCGCCTGGCACCGCCTCGACCCGTGGCCCGATTCGGTTGAAGGGCTCTTACGGCTCAAGCGGCGCTTCGTGATTGCCCCGCTATCGAACGGCAACATCCGGCTGATGCTGGACATCGCAAAAAGGGCTGCACTTCCTTGGGACGCAATCCTGGGTGCAGAGGTCGTTCGCGCATATAAACCGTCGCCGCAAGTCTACGTTGAGACTGTCGAAATTCTTTGTCTGAGGCCGGCGGAAGTTTGTATGGTTGCAGCTCATAACGGCGACCTCGCCGCAGCAAGAGCGTGTGGACTGAAGACCGCCTTTGTTGTTCGGCCCGTCGAACACGGCCCGAACCAGCACAGCGACCTGCGGGCTGAACAGCAGTGGGACTATTCGGCGACGGACTTGAACGACCTCGCAACCCAACTCGGCTGCCCGATTTAGCGCGAGGCGCGTATGACTTTGCCGCGCGATACGCGGCTGAAATGCGCGATGTCAGTGAGCGGAGCTTTGGCAGTGTTTTAGCAGCAATTGAAATAGAACTAGTAAGATACAACAAAGTATGCTCGTTTTTAAACGCTCAAGCACCGCATTCAGTTCCCTACTCATGGTCGCTGTATTCGTCCTGTGGGCAGTGCTGTTCTTTCATGCAGTGAAAGCATCGTCTGTTGCGCCTGCGTCTTGATCGGCACAGAGCGCATGTGCGGTCGATTTACCGCCTCGCAGATTGCCTCAGCATCGGCCGCATCAGTCTTGTTGCCCTTCACTTAAGGTCGAACGAACTGCGGGGCAATCAGGCACGCCGTGTGTCCGAGCCTCGTGAGTTGCCGGCCCCAATAGTGCGAATACCCACATGCCTCCATGCCAACCACGCACGGCACAAGCTTGGCGAAAAACGTCAGTACCTCATCGCGGCGCAACTGCTTGCGTACGACAATATGCCCTTGCGAATCCACTCCATGAACCTGGAATAGAGTCTTTGCAAGGAAGGCATGCGCGACGTGACGCTTGACCGTGACGAACAACACCCGTTTGCCCGCTCCGCGCTCGCCCTGCGCTACGACCCAACCGATACCGAGACACCTGCTCCGATCATTGAAATCCAGTTGCTCGCCCCACGTCGCTTCGAGGATCGCCGCGACGACCCCTGGACGGTCTTTGTCCGCGGGCAGGAAAACCTCACGAAAGGTGGTCTGCATGGACGCTCGCACACCGGCTGCTCGATGTCCACGCGCCCCATCACCGGCATCGACCAGAACGTGAAACGCAACCGCGCCCTCTGGATGCTCGCGGACGCGATGCGCCAGATGAAGGCGTAAGCATGGCAGGGGTGGCACCCGCCCCCCACTCCACGCCATTCCATCAGTATTCCTATCCGGGTCGATTCCTGATGGTTTCCGGCAGCAGCCTGACCCGGAACTGCCCGTCCTACTTTCTGGACTCAACCATGCAATCCCATGAAGTCGAATGCGACGCACACTTCCGGCAGCAGTTGGCCGCTAAAAGAGTCAGCGGCGACCGTTGTCAGAACGGTCGGCACCCCTTTTCGCGGGAATGCGTGGGACCCGCACGGTTGCGCGAAGGCAACCGCGCCAGCGTCCGGTTATTGGATGACTTCAGTCGAAGTTGCATCGGCAAGGCAAGCGTCCACGGAAACAGAATATAGCGTTGTGCTCTACTGAGACATTGCACGTTTATGTAATCCGGAACACGTCCAGGTGCCTCGCCTCGTTGCTCAACTAGCGTCGACCGCCAATAGCCTCGCTGGGCCGATTCCAGATTCATGTAATACCCGTCGCCGCCCCCACGAACTAAGATCGAAGCGTCTCTTTGGAATGTTGCGGCCAACCAGTCTTTTGACCGTCGATAGCGAACTGTGATTTGTAGACCGACTGCTATCGGATCCGATCGACCATCGCCTGATGAGGTGACGAGAGGGAGGGAACGATGATTGAAATCACGAGAATGGAGCGCGACACGTTCGGGAAGCTCGCCGTACCGAACGATCGCATGTGGGAAGCGCAGACACAGCGCTCCCTGCAGAATTCTCGAATCTCTAGCGAAACGAAACCGCCCGAATTCCTCCATGCACCGGCTTTTTTTCTGCACGGACTGATCACAAGGAGTATGCCGAGATGAAACTCGACGCGACTACCTTCCGGCAACTGCGTCGTCTTGCTCCAGTACTAGACGACGTACTCAACGCTGGGGAGGTTGAGTATCCACATCAGGCCGTGAATCTGGCTGCACTGGCGGCCTTGTGTTCGCAGCTATTCCAGACATATGAGCACCGCAAGCCCGCCGGGATGGAGCAGGCACGCGTCGACGTGAAATAGATTGCCCGTCGAATGCAGTTCGCTGTCGGTGAAAAACACCGACTGCAGTGCAAACGACGGTAGTCAGGTGACGCTATCGAGTTGGCCGACCTCGCGCAATATCGCGAGTAACAGTTCACCGAGAAACTAAAGACCCTCGCGGGCTCTCTTTGAACTGGTAAAGGAAACAGACATGGGCAGGAAGAAGGTAATCGGCATCTACAGGGACCCTGCAGGCGATAGGGGCGCGCTCAAGGCAACAGGCGAAGCGCTCGCGCTTCAAGGCATTGCCGTTTCCGGCGCGAAGACGCTATTGCATATGAATCAGCCGAAAGGTTTCGACTGTTCCGGCTGCGCGTGGTCCGACCTGAAACACACGTCGTCGTCCGACTTCTGTGAGAACGGTGCAAAAGCAGTCGCGTGGGATGCGACGGCGAACCGATACACGCCGGAGTTCTTCGCCGCGCACAGCGTGTCCGAACTCACCGCATGGGACGTCTACGACCTTGAAATGGTCGGACGCCTAACGCATCCGATGGCCTATGACCGCGCCTCAGATCGCTATTTTCCCATCAGTCGGGAAGATGCGTTCGCGCTCGTGGACCACCACCTGAATGCGCTCGATCATCCTGACCAGGCCTATTTCTACACGTCGGGCCGCTCGTCGAACGAAGCCGTGTTCCTCTATCAACTCTTTGTACCCGAATTCGGCAGCAACAATTGTCCGGACTGCTCGAACATGTGCCACGAGGCAACGAGCGTTGGCCTGCCGCAATCGATCGGCGTCGGCAAAGGCACGGTCTTGCTCGAAGATTTCGATTACGCCGACGCGATCGTCGTCAACGGGATCGGTATCACGCAGTATCATCGCCGCGCGGAGAACGTTCAGCGGATCGAGAACCTCGCCCGGCTGCGCGGCAACGTCGGACGACCGGGCGCCGGCATTTGCCCCGTGCGCGGACATTCGAACGTGCAGGGCAACCACACGGTCGGCATCACGGAAAAGCCGTCGGCGCAGCTGATTGAAGGTTTCGAATGCGCCTTCGGGTTCTGCGCGCCGGAAGGCCACGGTCACGAAGTGATTGCGACGATCGACTCAATGATGCGTGGCGACGCTAAGGTTTTCATCGCGCTCGGCGGTAATATCGCGGCAGCGATTCCCGACTGGGTCCGTGTGCAGGAGGCCATCCGCAAGCTCGACCTGACAGTGCACATCGCAACGAAACTCAACCGCAGCCATCTCTTACACGGCAAGGACGCGCTGATCCTGCCATGCCTCTGCCGCACGGAGATCGACATTCAGGCGGATGGGCCGCGACCGATCACCGTCGAAGATTCGATGTCGATGGTGCAGGCATCCTCAGGCCGGAACGCACCTGCCTCGCCACATCTGTTAAGCGAACCGGCCATTGTCGCGGGCATCGCGCGCGCGACGCTCGGCAAAAGATCCCGCGTGCCATGGGAACACATGGTGGCGAACTACGCCCGTATCCGCGATGCGATCGAAATCGTATCCCCCATCTTTCAGGCGTACAAGGAGCGCATCCGCGTGCCGGGTGGTGTTCATCTCGCATCGACGCCACGCGAACGCGTGTGGGCCACGCCAACGGGCCGCGCCAATTTCCTCGTCTTCAAAGGGCTTGACCAAATCCCCTGGCACAACGACCCCGAAGCGCTCTGGCTCACGACGATGAGCAGGCACGACCAGTACAACACCACGCTCGATTCGCACTGGGACCGCTACCGCGGCGTGTCCGGACAACGCGACGTTGTATTCATGAACCAGCGCGAACTGGAAAAGCGCGGACTGCATCCGGGCGAGCGCGTCAATATCGTCGCGTTTTCGACGGATAGCAACGAACGCATCATCCGCAGCCTCAAGGTGGTCGACTATTCGCTGCCCAACGGCTGTTGCGGTGCGTACTACCCCGAAGTGAATTCTCGTGCCGCTCTACGCGTTCGACCCGCAAAGCGCACGCCGTCGTACAAATCTGTGCCCGTGAAAGTGCTACGTGCCGCCGCCGTGCGCCCGGATTCCGGGACCCGTGCAGTCGCCCTGCAACGCCGGGAGCCCCACTATGCCTGATCATGTTCTCGACCTGTCGCGCGCGCAGTTCGCGATGACCGCAGTCTTTCACATCCTCTGGCCGATCCTGACGATCAGCCTCTCCGCGTTCCTGGTGCTGATCGAAGCGCTGTGGATCAAGACGGGCAACGTGATGTACTACCGGCACGCGCGTTTCTGGAGCAAGCTGCTGGCGCTGAACTTCGCAGTCGGCGTGGTCAGCGGCATTCCGATGGAGTTTCAGTTCGGCACTAACTGGGCGGGCTTCTCGCAGTACAGCGGTCAGTTCATCGGCAATATTCTCGGCTTCGAAGGCGCAATGGCCTTCATGCTCGAAGCGGGGTTCGTCGGTGTCATGCTGCTCGGCTGGGGACGCGTGCCGCGCGGCGTCCATCTGTTTGCAACGGCGATGGTCGCACTCGGTTCGAGCATCTCCGCGTTCTGGATAATGGTCGCCAATTCGTGGATGCAGACGCCGGCGGGGTATGCTGTGGTCAACGGCAAGATCGAGGTGACCGACTATGTCGCCGCGATCTTCAATCCCGACATGGTTTGGGGCGTGTCGCACATGTGGGTCGCGGCAATCGAAACAGGCATGTTCGTGATCGCGGGCATCTCGGCCTGGAACCTCTTTCGCAAGCGCCAGCCCGAGTTCTTTGCGCGTTCGTTCAAGATCGCGCTCACCGTGCTCGTCTTTGTTGCCCCGCTACAGATCTGGCTCGGCGATTCGAGCGGAGTGAGCGTGTTCGAAACGCAGCCCGCCAAGGGCGCGGCAATCGAGGGCCACTGGCGCACCAACCCGCCGGGCACGGCCGCGTCGTGGTCGCTGCTCGCATGGCCAGATCAGAAGGCGCAGCGCAACGACTGGTCGCTGGAAATTTCCGGCATGCTAAGCATCCTCGGCACGCACTCGCTGCACGGCCGCGTAAAGGGTCTCACCGAATTCAAGCCTGAAGACCAGCCGCCGATGATTCCGCTGCTCTACTACGCCTTCCGCGTGATGGCGGGGATCGGCTTCGTTTTCATGTTGCTCGCGTTCTGGACAGCGTACGCGCTCCGCAAGACGCGCGGCAGCCTGGCTGCACTGCTTGCGCAGCGCAAGCTGTTGCTTGCCTGGGTGCTGTGCATACCGCTGCCTTATGTCGCTGTCGAGGCGGGCTGGATCGTCCGCGAAGTGGGACGTCAGCCGTGGGTGGTCTATGGGCTGCTGCGCACGAATCAGGCGGTATCGAGCGTGGCCGCGACGTCGGTCTCGCTCAGCATAGCGATGTTCTTCGCGTTCTATGTCGTGCTGCTTGTCACGTTTTTCGTCCTCGCGCGCCGCTGGCTACACAAAGGTCCCGATCTGACCAGCGTGCCGCCCGTCAACGTCACCGCGCGCGGCGCTTCCGCCACGACGACCACGCCCCCCAATTCCGGCTACTGATGCCGGGTACTCAGCTCACGAGGTTGCCTCATGGATAGCTCTGCCCATTCGCTGCTGGCCTATATCTGGTTCGGCCTGCTCGGCCTGATGCTGATGTTCTACGTTGTCACAGACGGCTTCGATCTCGGCGTCGGCATTCTCAGTTTGCTGCGGTCGCGGCGCACGGATCGCGACGTTATGGTCCGGTCGATCGGCCATGTATGGGACGCCAACGAAACATGGCTGGTCGTGCTCGGCGGCGGGCTGTTTGGTGCGTTTCCCATCGCGTACGCACACCTGCTGCAGGACCTCTATCTGCCCGTCATGGCGCTGATCGCCGGGCTTATCATGCGCGGGGCCACGATCGAATTTCGTCATAGCGTCGAGCACGGTCCGCTGTGGGACAAGGTGTTCGGCATCGGCAGCCTGATCGCGGCGCTCGCGCAAGGCGTCGTGCTCGGAAAGGTCATTACGGGTTTCGTGCCGGACGAGCTGAACAGGACGTTCGTCGTCGTGGCAGCGATCGGCGTCGTCGCGGGCTATGCGTTGCTGGGCGCGACGTATCTGGTGGCAAAGACTGTCGGCATGATCGAGCAATGGGCGCGGCGCATGGCGTTGCTGAGCGCGATCCTGACGGTAGCCGCCGCAGTGCTGCTGACGGTTGGGACCTGGTTCTTCAGTGACGTCGGCCTCGAACGCTGGTCGCAGCCGGGAGTCATGCATGTGCTGATCGCACTCGGCGTCGCAGCAGCGCTTGCGTTCTCGTTCATCATGACATCGCTCTATCTTGGCGCGACGCGCGGTCCGTTCCGCGGCGCGGTAGCTCTTTTCCTCGTGTCGTTCATCGGTCTCGCGGTAAGCCTGTTCCCGGACTTCGTGCCCGGCAAGTTGGGCATCGTCGAAGCCGCTTCCGATTCGCGGACTCTCGCGTTCATGCTCGCCGGTATCGGCCTGATCTTTCCCGTGATGATCGGCTACAACCTGTACCAGTACTACATCTTTCGCGGCAAGGTGGTGGGCGAAGCACATGCGGGCGATTGATCCGCGCCGCCATTTCACATCACATCATTCATGGAGCCGTCATGTTGGGTTTGCTAACGGACTGTTGATTTTGAGCCGGCCCACCCTGCATCCATTTCAACGGAATGAACTTTAACCGTGTACCTCGCGAAAAAGCGCATTCCGTTTGTTTGCCTCGTCGGCCCTGGTCACAGCGTCTTTGAAACCATGCGATCTCTCCTGCACGAGCGGTTGAATCGGCTGCCGTGTGTTGCGCGCGAGACGTTCACCCGGACCGCAGTCACATCAAGGCCCGCAGCAATCACCATTGAGCGGCCGAGGGTGCCGGATTGCTTTGATGATAGTTAGCATGGCAAATGATGTCTATTACATGAATCTGAACTTACTCCAGCGAATTTATTGGCGCTCAGCGCATGTTGAACAACGAGAACAGGCACCTGGACGTGCCCCGGATTACATGAATATGCAATGTCTCGGTTGAACACAACGTTATATATTGTTTGTGTGGACGCTTGATCTGTCTTTCAACGTGGCGACCTTCAATAAGGGCGCCTTCATGCTCCACGGCGAGAGTCTGTTCATATCCCGACCATGCTCGCTTACGCCGGCGAGCAGTTGCCGTGTGTTCGTCGGCAGGGTCCGGTGCGCTGCCGGCTACCGACCGCGCCGAATGCCAAATTCTGGAGGATCGACATGACCGAAGTCCGCATCGAAACCGACAGCCTCGGCGAAGTGCGTGTCCCTGCTGACAAGCTCTGGGGTGCCCAGACCCAGCGGTCGCTCGAGCATTTCAGCATCGGTCGGGACATCATGCCGCGCGAGATGATCGTGGCGTACGCGATATTAAAGAAAGCCGCGGCCACCGCGAACCACGCGGGCGGGCGGCTTGACGCCAGGATCCATGAGCTCATCGTTCAGGTATGCGACGAAATTCTGGCCGGCCAGCATCACGACATGTTTCCGCTTCACGTCTGGATGACCGGCAGCGGCACACAGTTCAACATGAACATGAACGAGGTGATCTCGAACCGCTGCTGCGAGCTCGCCAGCACTGCCCTCGGCAGCAAGGCGCCCGTCCATCCGAACGATCACGTCAACATGTCGCAATCGTCGAATGACAGTTTTCCATCGGCGATGTACGTTGCGGCGGCGGTCGGCGTGAAGCAGCGACTGATCCCGGCCGTCATGGCGCTTCACGACGCCATCGCGGCCAAGGCCGCCGATTGGCAGGACATCGTCAAGATCGGCCGTACCCACATGCAGGATGCGACACCGCTGACCTTGGGCCAGGAATGGTCGGGCTATGCCGGTATGCTCGCTGAGAATCTGGAGCATCTCGACGACGCGCTGAAGAGCGTTTATCGCCTGGCTCTCGGCGGCACGGCTGTGGGCACCGGCATCAACGCCGCCCCAGGATTTGCAGAGGCTGCCACGGCCGAGATCGCGAAGCTTACCGGCCTGCCGTTCGTGAGCGCGTCCAACAAGTTCACGGTGCAGGGTGCGCACGACGCGCTCATCCAGCTCTCAGGCACGCTCCGGACGCTTGCCGCCTCGCTCTACAAGATCGGCAACGACGTCCGGCTGCTGGCCTGCGGCCCGCGCGCCGGCTTGGCCGAGCTGCTGATCCCGGAGAACGAGCCCGGCTCATCGATCATGCCCGGCAAGGTGAACCCGACCCAGGCCGAGGCGTTGACGATGCTGGCGGTCCAGGTCATGGCGAACGACGTGGCCGTTGGCTTCGGCGGCGCCGGCGGCTATCTGGAGATGAATGTCTACAAGCCGCTGATGATCGCGAATATCACCCAGTCGGTGACCCTGCTGACCGACGGCTGCATCAACTTCCGCAAGTTCCTCGTAGAAGGCACGCAACCGAACCGGAAGAAGATCGCCGAATACGTCGAGCGCTCGCTGATGCTGGTAACGGCGCTCGCGCCGGTCATCGGCTACGACAAGGCGTCGAAGATCGCTCACCACGCGATGGAGCAGGATCTGACGCTGAAGGAGGCGGCCCTCTCTCTCGGTTTTGTCAGTGAGGCGGAATTCGACCGCGTGGTCGACCCGGCGAAGATGGTCAAGCCCTACGTCGCGACCATGGTCTGATTCCTTAAATCTATCGCAGATCCGATGGCGACGGCCGGCCGCGGTCGCCATCGGTCTGGCCTGAAAGCGGCTACGAAGGAATATCCGATGAGTGATTCAACTAATCTCGTTGCACCGGTTGAAACCGATCTGACAGGATTCGCCCTGATCAACACGCCGATGCTCAACAAGGGCACGGCTTTCACGGATGAGGAGCGCTGTGTGTTTGGTCTGCACGGGTTGCTTCCGCCGCATGTCGGCACGCTCGAGGAGCAGGTCGAGCGCAGGCTGAAGGTGCTGCGCGCCTACGCGACCGACTTCGAGCGCTACGCATTCCTGCGCGAGCTGCAGGACAGCGACGAGACGCTGTTCTACGCGCTCATCGCCGGCAATCTCCAGGAGACGCTGCCGCTGGTCTATACGCCGACCGTTGGTGAAGGCTGCCAGCGCTTTAGCGAAATCTGGCACAAACCGCGCGGCGTTTTCATCAGCTATCCGAACCAGCATCGCATTCGCGAGATATTGTCGGACGCCCGCTTCGATCGGGTGCGCCTCATCGTCGTCAGCGATGGCGAGCGCATCCTGGGGCTCGGCGACCAGGGTGCCGGCGGCATGGGCATCTCGATCGGCAAGCTGGCGCTTTATACGGCCTGTGCCGGCATCCATCCGGACGAAACGCTGCCGGTCCTGCTCGATGTCGGAACGAACAACCAGGAACGACTTGACGATCCGCTCTATGTCGGCTGGCGGCACGAGCGCATAGGCCGCGATGAGTACGATGCCTTCGTCGAGGAATTCGTCACGGCCGTGTCGGAGCGCTGGCCCGACGTGTTGCTTCATTGGGAGGATTTCGCCGGTTCGAACGCCGCCCGCCTCCTCGAACGCTATCGTGATCGGCTGTGCACCTTCAACGACGATATCCAGGGCACCGCCGCGATCGCGGTCAGCACGCTCCTCGCCGCCATCAACGTCACTGGCGTACCGCTAACGGAGCAGCGCATCGCCGTGCTCGGCGCGGGATCGGCCGGATGCGGCATCGCTTCCCTGCTGCTCCAGGCGATGATCGATGCCGGTGCCGACGAGGTCGACGCACGCCGCCACTTCTTCCTTGTCGACCGCAACGGGCTGCTCGTCGAGGGCATGCCGGACATCACGCCGGCGCAGAAACCATTCCTTCAGAACCCGGAGGCCATCGCCGGCTGGAATCGGGAGGCACCTAACGCGATCGGCCTGCTCGATGTGGTTTCCCATGCCCACCCGACGGTGCTGATCGGGGTTTCGGGGCAGGCCGGTGCCTTCACCGAGTCTATCGTTCGCACCATGGCGAGTCACGTCGAGCGGCCGGTCATCTTCCCGCTGTCCAATCCGACCTCGCGCAGCGAAGCGACTCCGGAGCAGCTCATGGCCTGGAGCGAGGGGCGCGCTCTCATCGGCACGGGGAGTCCATTCCCGCCGCTTAACTGGAACGGCCAGACACGGAAGGTCAATCAGACCAACAATTCCTACGTCTTTCCGGGTATCGGGCTGGGCGTCCTCGCCGCCGGCGCGCGCCGGATCACCGATACGATGTTCATGGTCGCCGGAAAGGCTGTGGCCGCCATGTCGCCGACGGTTACGGACAAGGAGGGGCTGCTTCTCCCGCCTGTTACCGACCTGCGCAAGGTCGCGGTGGCCGTCGCGAAGGCTGTCGCTCGTCAGGCGCAGGCCGACGGCGTCGCCGAGCTTTGCGATGAGGCCACCCTCGACGCCCGCATCGCGGCGCTCGTTTGGGAGCCGCGCTATCGGCCTTATCGGAAGCGCGGTTGAAAACCGGTCCTGCGCGCCACATCGGTTGTCGCGCGGGGCCAACACGTCTCAGGGGCCTATCCGGCTGCGACGGGCACCAACGCGTGCGCTCGCATAAAGCGACGTCACTAGCAAAAATGGGGGCAATCGAACAATAGTCGACGACGTGTGCAATGTGGTCCACGAATTTCATGTTGCATCCGGAGTCTCAGTCGGAAGGCTGAAGCTGAACGGCATCTCCGAGTCAAACGGAGTAGGAAGAATGTTACTCAAGATCGGTGAGACGGTCCCGCCTTGAGCATCTGCTCAATCAAACGCAGCACACGACTGTCCGAAACGCGCTGCCCTACCCAGGCCAGTAGCGTCCCCGCCTGGAACGTTTTGCCGTGAATCGCGATGTACAGGCGGCTCAATGCAGTTTAAGGCGGGGCTCAGTTTTACGGCCGATGCGGTCGCTCAGCATCAGAAGACCAGTTCGAAATACACCAACGAGCGCGACCTGGTGCATCCGGTAAAGGGAAATGTAGAACATCCTGGCTAACCAGCCCTCTACCTTGACACTTCCCATCAGGTTGCCCATCAGATTGCCCACGGCACCGAAGCGAGACAGTGAGACCAATGAACCGTAGTCCCGGTAACGGTATTCGGGCAGAGGCTTGTCCTCAATGCGAAGCTCTATGCCCCCGGCGAGTAATGAGGCCTGCTGGTGGGCTGCCTGTGCCCGGGGCGGAACAGTTTTGCCGCTACCGTCGCCCAGCGGGCAGGCCGCGCAATCACCCAGTGCAAAAATATTGTCATCCCGTGTTGTCTGTAATGTTGGGCGTACCAGCAGTTGGTTGATCCTGTTGCTCTCCAGCCCGTTCAGGTCCTTCAGAAAGTCGGGGGCTCTGATTCCTGCCGCCCAAACTTTCAGGGTTGCGGGAATGACCCTCCCATCGACTGTCTTCAAACTATCTGCGGTCACCTCAGTGACTGCCGCGCCTGTGATCACCGTCACGCCGAGCCCTTCGAGCGTCTGATGTACCTCGAGACCGATTCGCTCCGGTAGTCCAGGCAAAACACGCGGTCCGGCGTCGAGCACGGTAATCCGCATGTTCTCCGGCCGGATATTGCTTAAGCCATAGGCAGCCAACTCCTGCGCTGCGTTATGCAGCTCTGCAGCCAGCTCGACGCCGGTCGCACCGGCGCCGATGATGGCGACACCAAGCTCGACCGCTTCGGACGAGCCCGCATGCGCTGTCAGGTAGTGGCTCAGTAATTGTTGATGGAAGCGAGCCGCCTGTTTCGGGTTATCAAGAAAAATGCAGTGCTCGGAGGCACCCGCCGTATGAAAGTCGTTCGTGACGCTGCCCACGGCGATCACCAGCGTGTCATATGACAGGTTGCGTCCAGGTACCAGTTCCACGCCTCGCTCGTCAATCGTGGCAGACAGTTGTATGGTCCTGGTTGCACGGTCCAGTCCACAAAGGCGTCCGATCTGAAACTGGAAGTGGTTCCACTTTGCTTGCGCGACGTAATCAAGCTCGTTTTCAGAGGCTTTGAGCGATCCGGCTGCCACTTCATGAAGCAGTGGTTTCCAGATATGAGTCAGATGCGTGTCGACAAGGATGACTTCCGCCTTGCCGCGCTTGCCGAGGCTGCGGCCCAGGCGAGTGGCAAGCTCCACGCCGCCGGCCCCGCCACCCACGATGATAATTCGATGGGACATAACAAAGGAAACCTTGAGGATTGTAGATTGCGGCAGGAATGCTTTCCTGGCTTCGTTCGCGTGTGTATCCAGCTGGCGACGGCACCGACCGTCACCAACCGGCTGCGGGATTTCCGTTGGAGCTACGCGTTGCTGGCGCGTTTCCATTAAAGAAAGGAATTCACCGTCAGTTGAATGAAGTGCCAGACCCGGCGATTCGTTGAGGGCGGTGCTCAAGAAATTGCGCTCGACCAATACTTTCTGTGAGCGGCCATCCGCCACCCTGTCAAAATGTGGAAAGAGCGCCAATCACGCGTTAGAAAGTCACAAGTGGCGCTCAAACACTACGTAAGATACGCACCAGGCGAACGACATCCCCCCGGGCCAAATCGCCTACCGGTTCTTTGAGTCCGAATAGCAAATCCAGCAGGTCGTTATCGCCCAGATCCAGCAAGCACGTGAGTGCTGCTACGTCGTCGTCGCTGAGGCAGTCCTCGTAACGGTTGAAAAAGCGCTCAAGAATAAGGTCGTTTTCGAGCAGACCGCGCCGGGCGCGCCAGCGAAGCCGCGCGCGGCGCAGTGCATCTGACTGATGTGAGGTCACGTCCATGTCAAACCTTTCGGCGAACCATGAGTTCCTTGATTTTGCCGATCGCCCTTGTCGGATTGAGCCCCTTCGGGCACACATCAACACAGTTCATGATCGTATGGCAACGGAACAGACGGTACGGGTCTTCGAGATTGTCGAGCCGCTCGGCAGTCGCCTGATCGCGGCTGTCCGCGATGAAGCGATAGGCCTGCAAGAGCCCTGCCGGTCCGACGAACTTGTCCGGATTCCACCAGAAGCTCGGACACGACGTCGAGCAGCTCGCACACAGGATGCACTCGTACACGCCGTCAAGCTCGTCCCGTTCCTCGGGCGACTGCAATCGCTCCTTCTCAGGCGGCGGCGTATCATTGATGAGATACGGCTTGATCGAGTGGTACTGGTTAAAAAAGTTTGTCATGTCCACGATCAAGTCGCGAATCACTGGCAAACCTGGAAGCGGACGAAGCACGATCTTCTGCGGCAGGTCGTGCAGGTTCGTCAGACATGACAGACCATTCTTGCCGTTAATATTCATTGCATCGGACCCGCACACGCCCTCTCGACAAGAGCGGCGGAACGCGAAGGTTTCGTCGACCGACTTGAGCTTGATGATCGCATCAAGCAACATTCGCTCATGCTCTATTTCGAGTTCATAGGTCTGCATGCGGGGCGCCGCATCCTTGTCGGGGTCGTAGCGGTAGACTTCAAAAATACGCTTTGCCATTTCTGCTGTCCTCTGAATGGGTTATCTCTCAAGAAACGCCGAAGCACCTTAAATCTTTCTGCCCCGAGGAAGTCTCCGAAGAGTTCTCAGTAAGTACGCGGCTTCGGCGGGATGGTGTCGACTGTCAGCGGTTTCAGATGCACGGGCTTGTATTCGAGGCGATCGCCTTCGTTGAACCACAACGTGTGCCGCAGCCAATCCTTATCGTCGCGCACCGGGTATTCGTGAAGAGCGTGTGCACCGCGGCTTTCCCTGCGAGCTTCGGCCGATATCATCGTCGCGCGGGCCACCTCTAGCAGGTTAGCTACCTCGAGCGCCTCGACGCGGGCGGTATTGAACACCTTTGACTTGTCTTTTAAGTACACATAGTTGACGCGCTCGCTCAACTCCTTGATCTTCGCGACACCCTCCGAAAGGAGCTGTAGCGTACGAAAAACACCTGCATGCGATTGCATCGTCGAGCGGATATCGCCGGCGATCGCTTGCGAATACTCGCCCGAGTTCGACTTCTCCAGCCTGTCGAGACGCGCGAGCGCGAAATCAGCGGCGTCAGCCGGCAACGGCTTGTGCTCCCTGATTTCCTTGACGTGCTTGATGATGTGGTTGCCGGCCGCGCGGCCGAACACCACCAGGTCAAGCAGCGAGTTCGTGCCGAGACGGTTTGCGCCGTGGATCGACACGCACGAGCATTCGCCCACTGCGTAGAAGCCGTTGACGGGATCTTCGTGACCTTTCGACGTGCCCACGACCTGGCCGTTCATGTTCGTCGGGATTCCGCCCATCTGGTAGTGGATGGTCGGTACCACCGGGATCGGCTCCTTGGTGGGGTCGACATTCGCAAACCTTATGGCGATTTCGCGGATCGACGGCAGACGCTTCATGATCGTTTCGGTGCCGATGTGCGACAGGTCCAGCAGGATGTAGTCCTTGTTCGGCCCCAGGCCGCGGCCTTCAATGATCTCCTGGCCCATCGAACGCGAAACGAAGTCACGCGGTGCGAGGTCCTTCATCGTCGGCGCGTAGCGTTCCATGAAACGATCGCCGTTTGAGTTACGCAGAATGCCGCCTTCGCCGCGCACGCCTTCGGTAATCAGCACGCCCGCGCCGGCCACGCCGGTCGGGTGGAATTGCCAGAATTCCATGTCCTGCAAGGCAAATCCGGCACGCGCGGCCATGCCCAGACCATCACCGGTGTTAATGTACGCGTTCGTCGTGGCAGCATAAATACGCCCTGCGCCGCCCGTTGCGAACAGCGTGGTCTTGCCTTCGAGGATGTAGACATCGCCGGTTTCCATTTCCATCGCGGTCACGCCGAGCACGTCGCCGTCGGCGTCGCGGATCAGGTCCAGCGCCATCCATTCGACAAAGAACTGCGTTCTGGCCGCCACGTTCTGCTGATACAGCGTGTGCAGCAGCGCGTGACCGGTACGGTCAGCGGCCGCGCAGGCGCGTTGCACCGGTTTTTGGCCGTAGTTGGCCGAGTGGCCGCCGAACGGACGCTGATAGATCGTGCCGTCCGGGTTGCGGTCGAACGGCATGCCCATGTGTTCCAGTTCGTAGACGGCGTTCGGTGCTTCGCGGCACATGAACTCGATCGCGTCCTGGTCGCCGAGCCAGTCGGAACCCTTGATCGTGTCGTAGAAGTGAAAGTGCCAGTTGTCTTCGCTCATGTTGCCGAGCGACGCGCCGATGCCGCCTTGGGCAGCGACCGTGTGCGAACGCGTCGGGAACACTTTCGACAGCACGCAGACCGACAGACCGGCGCGCGCGAGCTGCAGCGAAGCGCGCATCCCCCCGCCACCAGCGCCGACGATGACCACGTCAAAGCGGCGACGCGGCAAAGAATTCCTGATCGCAGCCATGTTTTACACCCCCCAGAGAATCTGCGCAGCGTAGCCCGCACACGCGAGCAGCCATATGATCGTCAGCGCTTCGAGGAAGAGACGCACGCCAACGGGCTTCACATAGTCCATCCAGATGTCGCGGATACCAATCCACGCGTGATAGAACAGCGACATCAGCGCGACAAACGTGGCGAGCTTCATCCATTGCGTGGCGAAGATCGACGCCCAGCCGTCGTACGAGAAATCTCGCGCGCCGAAGAACCATGCAAGCAGAATCACGGTGTACACGGCCATCACACAGGCGGACACGCGTTGCGCAAGCCAGTCGCGCGAACCGTAGTGTGCACCGACGACCAGACGCTTCGGACCGATTCGGTTATTAGCTGCCATTTTTAGAACGCTCCGAAGAGTTTGAGCGCGAACGCGACCGTGAGGATGAGCGACACGACTAGAACGACCACCGCTGTACTTCTGCCGTTTTGCTTCGTCACCGCCCTATGATTCGCATCCATCACAAGGTAGCGGATGCCCGCGCAGAAGTGATGAAGGAAAGCCCATGCGAGCACGAGCCCGATGATCTTGACGATGACGTTGGAAAGTAACGCCTTGAAAACCCCGAAACTCATTTCTGAGGTGAGGCTCTGCTCGAAGAGGTAGAGCAGGAACGGCAGGGAGACAAACAACAACACACCGCTGACGCGATGCAAGATCGACGTGCGCCCCGCAAGAGGCAGACGATACTTGAACAAAATCTGCCCCAATCCGATGTTTCTAAATTCCCGCCTGGGCTTCGTTAAGATTTCAGTCATGCTAGACCCCTTCTCTGATATTGACGCCTGGAAAATCAGGCGCTGAGCACAAAATGATGGTCGTTGCTAGCGAGAGATCACGTTCATGCTCACGTTGTGCAGGTTCCAGAATGTCGTGTCGCTGAAGGCAAGCGCCTGCTTTTCGGCCCGCTATTCCGGCGCTTTGATCAAGCGCGCACAGAAATAACCTATACCGTTTCTCACGGCCCGGATACACAGGTTTATGTAATCCGAGGTGCACTCCAGTGCCCGGCCTCATTCTCATCAAGCGTCGGGTGCTGATAGCCACACTGAACTGATACCAGATTCATGTAATACCTCTCCTTTGCCCCGCCGCCTATCATCAACTTGGCACTCCTCCAGTTTCTATACGAGCATCCGGACGCGATACCGGGACGGCCGGAATCAAGATGGTGGAACTTGGGACAAAAAAGAATCGTCCATGAACGATTCAGGTTTTCAACATTTCAATTCAGAGGACGACGCGCTCACGCAGAACGTGTTTGTCTTGTTTCTCAGGGAACCATCCGACTTGTAGTAATTTCTTAATATATGGAGATATGAAATGGCGACGATAGCTGCCGACTACCTGGTCGGTGCACTGGTGAATGCGGGAGTGAAGCGTGTGTTCGGCGTCGTGGGAGATTCTCTCAATGGATTCACGGATTCCCTGCGCCAGGATGGTTCGATTGAATGGGTTCACATGCGGCATGAGGAAGGCGCGGCTTTCGCCGCCGGCGCCGAAGCTCATCTCACAGGCGAACTTGCGGTCTGTTGCGGAAGCTGCGGTCCGGGCAATCTGCACCTGATCAACGGCTTGTTCGATTGCCATCGCAGCGGTGTTCCTGTTCTAGCGATCGCCGCGCATATTCCAAGTTCGGAAATCGGTATCGACTATTTTCAGTCTACCCATCCCGAAGTACTGTTCAAGGAATGCAGTCACTACGTCGAACTCGTCACCAGCCCGGACCAACTGCCGCAAATTCTGGGCCGTGCCATCCGGACGGCCGTTGCGCGTAAAGGCGTCGCGGTTGTCGTCATACCGGGCAATGTGGCACTCGGGCCGCTCACCAAACCTGCGCCGAAATGGAGTGCGCCTGTTGCTCCGGTGATTCGCCCATCGAATGACGAAGTCGCGAAACTCGCAGGTCTGTTGAATAAGTCCTCGCGCGTGACGTTGCTTTGCGGAGCGGGTTGCAAGGATTCACACGCGGAAGTCGTAGAACTCGCCCGCAAACTGCAAGCGCCAATCGTGCACTCGCTGCGAGGCAAGGAATACATCGAATACGATAATCCATTCGATGTGGGCATGACGGGCCTTGTCGGTTTCGCTTCCGGGTATTCCGCGATGAAGAGTTGCGACATGCTCCTGATGTTGGGCACCGACTTCCCTTATCGACAGTTCTACCCGGAGAAGGTGACTATCGCGCAGGTCGATACAAGGGCGGAAGCGCTCGGCAATCGATGCCCGATAGAGCTTGGTGTACTGGGAACAGTCAAGGATACGCTTGATGCACTTCTGCCCATGATTCAGGAGAAAGCGGACAGCAGTTTTCTGAATCGCGCACTCCACGACTATCGCAAGGCCCGCCAGAGTCTGGATGCGCTGGCGGAGCCGGAAGCCGGCAGCAGCACGATCCATCCGCAGTATGTGACCCGGCTGGTGAGCGAACTCGCGGACGAAGATGCGATCTTCTCCTGCGACGTCGGCACCCCCGTCGCATGGACCGCACGATATCTCAAGATGAACGGCAAACGACGGCTGGTCGGTTCGTTCAACCACGGTTCGATGGCCAATTCGTTGTTGCACTCGATTGGCGCGCAGGCTGCTTTCAGGGATCGACAGGTGATTTCGATGTCGGGTGACGGCGGCTTCACCATGATGATGGGTGAGTTCCTGACGCTGATTCAAACCGGTTTGCCGGTCAAAGTCGTCGTGCTCAACAACGGAACACTCGGCTTCGTGGAAATGGAGATGAAGGCCAGTGGGTTCGTCGATACGGGATGTGACCTGAAAAATCCGAACTTCGCCGCGATGGCCAACGCGATAGGAATCAAAGGCGTGCGCGTCGAACATCCTGCTGAACTGGAAGCTGCCCTGGCCGAAGCATTCGCCCATCCAGGCCCGGCTCTCGTCGACGTAGTAAGCGCGCGTCAGGAACTCGTGATGCCTCCCACGACCACCGCTGATCAGGCCTACCACTTTGGGCTGTTCATGCTTCGTGCCGTCATGGACGGTCGCGGCCAGCAGCTCATCGATCTCGCAAAGGTCAACCTGTTCCGGTAACGCGGTCCGCAAAACTCAACGGAAATCGAACCATGTCCAGCAAGGTCGTCAGCACCGTCAATGTCGCATCAGACCGCCAGCCCATCCACATGGGTTTCGTCATCGCCTGGCTTTTCTGTGCCGCCTTCTACTTCATGCAGTACATGCTGCGTTCGGCGCCGGGCGTGATGATACCCGAGCTGAGTGCGGCGTTCGCCCGCGATGCGCTGGGCGTGGGCGCGCTAGTCGGCCTGTACTACTACACCTATGCGCTGTTCTCGATCGTTTGCGGTGCGTTGCTCGATCGGCTCGGCGGCAAGGCGGTCATTCCGGCCGGCATCGTCCTCGTTGCCGTCGGCGCGGCGCTGTTCGGCCTGGGCAGCGTGGAGGCGGCGCAGGTCGGCCGCCTGCTGCAAGGCGCGGGTTCGGCGTGTGGGTTCATCGGCGCGGTGTATCTCGCCACGCACGGCTTTCCCCCGCGTTCTCTTGCGACGGCGGTGGGATTCACTCAATGCTTCGGCATGCTGGGCGGCTCCGCAGGGCAGTTCGCCGTTGCCCCGCTGATTCACGGCCTCATCACGTGGCAAAAGTTCTGGTGGCTGTCCGGCCTTGTCATCCTTTTGATCGCCGTGCTGGTGTTCTTCGCGACGCCCGCAGTCCATGACGACAGCCCAGCCAACCAGGGCTCATGGATAAAGATGTTCGCGCCGTACAAGGAAGTGCTGTCCAATCCGCAGTCGTATCTCTGCGGTTTCTGCGCCGGCCTGCTGTTCCTGCCGACTACGATCGGCGACATGATCTGGGGTATTCCGTTCCTGCACAACGGTCTCGACGTCAGCTATGCGGAGGCCGTCAATCGTGCGAGCATGGTGCCGCTCGGCTGGGTGATCGGCTGCCCGCTGTTAGGTTACCTGTCTGACCGTCTGGGGCGTCGCAAGCCGGTGTTGATTGCAGGCGCGTTACTGATGCTTGTGTCGGGCGCGGGCATTTTCTATCTGCCAGCCGGTGTGGCGCCGCCTTATGTGCTCGGGCTGCTCCTCGGCATCGGCTCCGGTGCGGCAATGCTGCCCTACACGGTCATCAAGGAAGTCAATCCGGACAACGTGAAGGGCAGCGCCAGCGGCGCGATCAATTTCCTGGTATTCGCGTTCAGCGCCTTGCTCACGCCCGCGTACGGCAAGCTGCTTGCCCACGTCGCGAGCGGCGGCGCAATGGATCTGCCGGTGTTCCGCGCAGCCGGCTCGTGGCTGCTCGGTGGCATCGTGCTCGCAATGGTGCTTGCGATGTTCATGCGCGAGACCGGACCACGCGGACGTGCGAACACATGACCCCGGCTCCACGCCAGCATTTGGGGATGCCTATCCAGGGGTGTGGGCCGCCGAAGGGCTTTGTTCTGGATGGTAAGAATCCACATTTACAGACGCAAGCAGGCCCTTTTTAGTACCTGGCCAAAAGCATTCCATTGATTGATCAGGTTGGCGATCACACGGCCTTTCGGAACGTGTGACGCGATACGGTGAGTCAGCAGCGTGCGCCGATGCAGCGCTTGATATGTGAGAATTGCGCCTCAACGCGAGCGCGCCATCGCCATATTTGTTCTGAAATGCATACCGTCCCTTCTCTTTGAGATAACACACGAACTGGTCGTGCCAGCGGTTTTGCCTAGGGTCATCAACCGCATCGGACTTAGAACTTATCCGCAAATAAATCTATACTTCGTTCGGAGCCGCAATCGAGTGCGGCATTGGAGCGAAGGCTTGGCCAGGAAGAGAGTCGAATCGTGGGAGGTGACCGATGCGTTCTGGCAGCGGGTGGAGCCGCTGATTCCGCAACGTGCGCCCTCACCAGAGAAAAAGTGCCTACGCAGGCCGGGCGCGGGACGACCGCCGAAGCCGGCTCGCCAGGTGTTTAAAGCCATTGTGTATGTACTGCGCACGGGCTGCCAATGGAAGGCGTTGCCCAAAGAGCGTTTCGGTAGTGCCAGCGCCATCCACAAACGCTTTCTCGAATGGGAAGCAGCGGGCTTCTTCGAGGCACTCTGGGCGGCGGGATTGTCCGAATACGACGAAATGGAGGGCATCGCCTGGCGCTGGCAAAGCGTCGACGGGGCGATGATGAAGGCTCTCCTGGCACAAGAACCTGTCGGTCCGAACCCGACGGATCGGGGAAAAAAATGGAAGCAAATGCCATCTTCTGGTCGACGGTCGTGGCGTCCCGTTGTCGCTCATCGTCACCGGGGCCAACGTCAATGACGGGAAGCGACTCGATGAGGTGCTCAGTGCCATCATGGTCAAGCGCCCGAATCCTGCGTATCGACGCAGCAAGCACCTGTGCGTCGATGCGGGCTACCGAAGCGCCGAGTGTCTTCGCATCGTCGACGAGCACGACTACATTGCTCATGTCGTTGATCGCCGGAAGGAGGCCGACCTCAAGCGGCGCGATCCGAATAAAAAGGCCACGCGCTGGGTGGTTGAAGTCTGTCATAGCTGGTTCAACCGCTTTCGCAAACTGCTCGTCCGATACGAAAAGCTCGAGCGCAGTTTCGTCGCCCTAAACCATCTTGCCGCTGCCATCATCGCCTTTCGTAAGCTGCCACTGGACGTCAACATAATTTACGGATAAGTTCTTAGGCGGAATCATTGGCAACACGGTCGGCCAGACGGCCGAAGCTCGGAACCGGCAGCGCAAGACCGCGCCCCTGCCAGTAGTCGTGCACGAATCCAGCGAATTCCCGTAGATCAAGCCTGTGCATACAGGTACAGCACAAACAGTAAGCTCACGTAAGCCGGAGTGTAGACAAACTAACAGCCTGATAGACCCATTCTTTAGGACGTTTCGTTCATCAGTTGCGAGCGTAGATCTCCTTTGGGCAACTGACACACGGGCAACCTGCGCGACAACCCTCAAAGTAACGACGGACCCTGAAGCGCCCCCGCTCGGTGAGCGTTCAAATGCTCAAACCTGTTGATTGGTTGTGTCGCGCTAAGGATGCAGGAGTGAAATTCAGGCGGACATTTTCCTGAAGTGAAGCGTGATATGAAGAAGGCAACTGCGAGAAAAGCCCTGCCTGCCAGCGTAGCGAAGGTACTCAAGCGCCTGCACTATCCGCTGGACGTGATCCTGCTGTGTGTGCGGTGGTATGTGGCCTACTCGTTAAGCCTTCGCAATCTCGAAGAGATGATGGCTGAGCGCGGTTTTGAGGTTGACCACCAGAAGCTTGTCGGCAGGGACGCTCAGATTCCCGTCATTTTCATTACCGGAAGGGAGATGTGCCGTCCACGGTCCAGGCCATGAAGGGCGGAGCGGTTGACTTCCTCACCAAGCCTCTCGATGAGGATGCGTTGATGCGCGCGATCGATGCGGCCCTCGCCAGGGCACACGTTCTTCGCAGGGAGGCAGAGGATGCAGCGACGCTCCAGGCGTTCTATCAATCGCTGACGCCTCGTGAGCAGGAGCTTTTGCCGTTACTTGCAGGCGGCCTGCGCAACAAGCAGGCGGCGGCAATCCTTGGTATCACCGAATACACCGTACAGGTATATCGCGGCCACATCATGAGAAAAATGCAGGCGGATTCATTTGCCACGCTGGTCAGGCAGGCGAGCAAACTGCGGCTCGAAACGTCATTGACAACTACGTTGCATGCCTGACGCTAACGCCAATTCGTTGTTGGACTCAATAACCCCGGGAAAAAAATGCCCACGCCTCCGGTTCGAACCGTTGCCGTGATTGATGATGACCGACGCGTTCTGGCGTCTCTGGGGAACCTGCTGGCCTCCGGCGGGTATGGAACACGCGCGTACGAATCTGCACAAGATTTCTTTGCCGACGGATATGCGGGCCTCGTATGCGTTATCACCGACCTGGGGATGCGGCCCATTGACGGCATTCAGGTGCTCGATAGAACGGTTCATTCGGACGCAGCGACGCCGGTCATCATTATCACAGGGCGACCGGGCGGGCATACGGAAGACTTCTATCTGCAGCGAGGCGCACTCGGTTTCTTCAGAAAGCCTGTCGACGGGGACGCGTTACTGGATCTGCTCGATAGTATCGCTTGAACGGTTGGGTCGGTGTTTAAAGTAAGGCGTGGGGTGCAGACGCCAGTAACTGCGCGAGTTCGCAGCCCGTCGATGGAAAGGCGCATCACGTAGCCTCGCAGCGGCATCCGGAAAGCTCGAGGTAGCATCACCGGCCGAAAATTGCTTCGCGACGCCCACAAAATTGGCATTGGGTGCGCAAAGCGCGCAGATCGAATCGCCCACTTCGATCGCAGAAGGGCTCGTCCAATGCGCCCAATATGATGGCAATCGAAGGATAGTTGACGAGGACGTAGGCAGTATGGTCCATTTGTTTCACGTTGCGTCCGAAGTTTCAGTTGGAAGGCTGAAGCTGAAGGTCACGCCACGGACCCCATTGCGCGCGACCCAGATACGGCCGGCGTGTGCTTCGACGATCGACCGGCAGATCGCCAGCCCCATCCCCATGCCCGCTTCCTTTGTGGTGGTAAATGGCTCAAATATCGTCTCCGGATTCGCGAGCCCCATGCCCTCATCCTGAACGTCGACCACTACGTGGTCCCCGTCGCGCCGAGAGCGGATCAATAGCGACTTCGGGAGTTCGACCGTTGCTGACAACGCCTCGATCGCGTTGCGCAGAAGGTTGACGATCACCTGCTGAATCTGCACTGCGTCGGCTCTGATCATCGGCACGTTCTGGGCTAGCTGAGTCTCGAGCAAGATCAGGTTCCCCTGAATGTCGTCAGCCATCAGCGTGCAGACCTGAAGTATCAGTTTATTGATGTCAAGATCGATCTTGGAAGGCGCCGTGCGCTTGAACAGCGCGCGAATGCGGCTGATTACATCCCCCGTGGCATAACCGTCACGGACGATGGCTTCGGCGCTAAGTCGTGCTTTGTCGATGTCGGGTGGCGTTGCTGCGAGCCAGCGCCGGCACGCCTGCCCGTTGGCCAAAACGGCCTGCAGCGGCTGGTTGATTTCGTGGGCGATGGACGCGGACAGCTCGGCCACCGTCGCCATCCTCGACGCCTGCGCAAGCTTCTCCCGGGCATGTCGCAGCGCGTCTTCCGCTCGCGCGCGTTCGATGAATTGCCCGACCTGGCTGCCGACGGCGGTCATCATCTGCACGATCTCGGGGTCGGTGTCGCGGACTTCGCGGCTGAAAAATTCGATCACACCCAGTACGCCGCTCTTAAGCGTGATCGGGAAGGCGAAGGCCGCGCGGAGCCCTTCCTTCGCGGCCGGTTCCGCCCGCTGGAACTCCGGATCGAGCTTCATGTCGGGAATCCATGCAGGCGCACCGCTCGACCACACCTGCCCGGAAAGTCCTATACCGAAGCCTCTCGTCCCGGCCGCCAACCTGGAGCCAACTCGCGCGAAAGTGTCCGGCGGCCATGTCTGCACGCGCATCAGCACCCCCGCTTCGGGATCGACACGCCACAATGCGCCGCAATCCCATTCGAGTGCCTCACACATTTCGCGCAGAATGCGTGGTGCCGCCTCTTCGAGCGAGCCCGCTGCCGACAGCGTACGCGTGACGCTGAATTGCGCGAGCTGCCGCTGCTCGCGGTGCCTGCGTTCGGTGATATCGCTCGCAAGCGCAATCGCGAAAAGGCGCCCCCCGCGGTTGAACGCCCGTGCACGCACCTCGACGGGAAAGAGACTTCCGTCCCACCAGCGATGATTTGCCGATGCCCGAATAGCCTGCGACGGTCACCAGCGCTGTGCGGCCGGTTGCCGCCACCTTCTCGAAAGTGGCGAGCAGCGTGGCGACTTCCTCATCACGCCCGTAGAGCTTGCGCGAAATCTGAAAGCGGTCGGAGATATCTTCACTGCCGAGCGGAAATGTCTCGACGTAACCCGTTGCCTGCCATTGCGCGATACAACGGTCCAGGTCGGATCGCAGTCCGTATGCGCTCTGGTACCGATCCTCCGGCAGCTTCGCGAGCAGTTTCATCACAATGTCCGAAACCGTCTTCGGGATTTCGGGCGTGATGTCGCACGGCGGTGGCGGGACGCGGGCAGCATGACAATGCGTCCATTCCAGAGGGTCGTGCGCCTGAAACGGCAACTGACCGGTAAGCATGCGATAGAACAAAACACCGAGCGAATACAAATCACTTCGGCTATCAACCGGACGATTCAGGCGGCCTGTTTGCTCGGGAGACAAGTAGGCCCAATCGGCCACGGGCACAGCGCAATCCTCGGACGGGACGCTCTTCGCTTCCTGGGCGGTCGCATTGCTCAGGTCCACCAGCAATATCTGTCCCGTTGCCGGTTCCACCAGAATATTGGCGGGATGAATGTTCTGATAATCGACCTTAACAGCATCAATGTCTGCCAGTGCTTCGGCCAGATGGCGGGCGATCTGAAGAGAGACCGTGAAATCCAGGCGCGTGCAGGCCAGAACGGATTCGAGCGATTCACCCTGGAAATTTTCCAGTACCAGAGCCAGCGATCGGCTGTCAGCGATCAGTGCGAGCGGTTTCGCTATTCCTGCAGCATTGAATGACTGAAGCAGCAGATATTCGCGCCGGAGCCGGACGAATTCGGTTGCCCCGGCAGTTTCAGAGCGGAGGAGTTTCAACAGCACCGGCATACGGTCATCCACGCGGCGGGCGCGATAGAGGTCAGAGCCTGCCGTTCTGCAGATGCGGTCAAGTAACAGATAATGCGCGACTGTCATTTCCTCTCCTTGCTCCGGCCTAGGAAGCAAGGGTCCATTGCTTCACGTAAGGCTTGATTCCCGGTCAGTTTGACCGGGAACGGGAGCAGCCGCCGACGCTATCGTCGTCGACTGTCGGGAACGATCCCGGTCCGGGGCGATATTCGCAATCACGCAACGGACCCCATTGCGCACAACCCAAACACGGCCGGGCGCATGAACCAGATCAATCCGCCGATCAGCAACAGCGGCAGCAACGGGCTGATCGCATCGCGCGTCTTGAAGAGCATTAGGCGTGCGTTGGTGGGACTATAGGCACCTACACTCATATCTGCATTCCGGCTGCAATGATGATGGAGATGGCCAGGACCCACAACTCGATGCTCGTGAAGCGGGGGTATCTAATCTTCATCGTCATAGTGATCTTCCTCATGCCCCACGACAGGAACATCATCAGTATGCCTGCCTATACCGTCACGTACGGGGGCGAGCCTCAGTGCGGAGGTTATCCAGACTTGCTTGACCACTACAATTGGATGGAAACCCGGAGAGGAAGGTATGCTCGTCATACTCGTTGCAACTTTTAAAAATCCAGGTATGTAGAACGTCTGACATATCACGTCTCAAAAAATTGTACCGTCCATGAAACCAAGATATGCGGACGACCCAAAGAAAACCATTGCACGAACGGTTACCGCAGTCTTTCGTGAGCATAGGGCTCAGACACGTTTGTATAGCGGTAAGGGATCGATCCACGAGCCGACGGCGCTAGAACAGCTTCTGGACCACGGCGCCAGACACCCCCCTAATAACGATGATCGCGACGGCATGTAGCGCGCACCGTGTGCCGAATGCTGGTCCCACCTTGTCTTCATGATAGTAAGCAGGATTAGGGACCGCTATTACATAAAGCTGGAGTTCGCGCCGTCTTCGCCAGTGCGACAGGCAAGCACGTGACCCGCGCGTCTCGTGCACGCAGGAAGGCGTGGAAAACGGCGAAGCACCGGCAAAACGCCGTCATCGAGTATTCTGACAAATGCACTGAAAGTACTAGCCCGTGGGCGACACGCCGTACTGTCGGCAATCACAAGCGCGTCACGGTCCGCCGCAAAAAATGGCAGTTAGCAAGAGGGGGACTACTTGATGAATGTCAGCGCTGCTGCCGCCCTGGCGCGCGTTCGCTTCTACTGATCCGGCCGCGCCCATTACTACCGCGCCATAGGCTGAGTCCGTAATAGGCTGGCCCTCTCCGCGGCTGAACAGTGCATCATTGGTTTCATACCCGAGGACTGCATATACTCGAAAGCCAAATGCCGTCAAGTTGCTGCCTTGTGCTGGTCGAAATGCGTTGACCGAGTTCGCTTCGACGCGCATCGGACTTGGATCGATATACTTCTCCTTTAGGAGCGGAGCGATGAACGCATGTGCGTTCGATCTACAGTCGAGCTGCGAATCGAGCGCGTGAGCGTAGCACGAGACCGGCGGGAGACCGCCGACGATTGCAGTAAGCACCATCACGCAGGCGTAGGTTGCAGAAATCTTCATCAGTCTCTCCACTTAATCGGACCTGCTCCCAGTGTAAACAAACACGAACTGGCACTAGCACGTCCTTCCCACCTACAGTTTCGTGGTCGGCGGTCAGATGGACGTGCCGACTTGTGGGTAAGGCCTCCGAAATAGCTCCGGTGCCATTTCTTCAAGTTGAGGAAGACTCCGAGGGTAGGTTGTCGCGACACCGAGGTTCGCCGGACTCGTCGGCATTGGACAATGTCGATTCCAATGCCTGAACAAAACGCTGAAATGCATCCAGGGTTCCATGGACGCTTCGGTATTCGGTGCAACCAATTCTGCCGTCAAGTACGATCAGCATTCCTGCATCCTCCGCCAATTTCAGGGCGTTCATTGTGCTCTCCTCAGATCGCCAGACGTTCGGCCCATCGCTCACGCCGCAAGCGGGTACGCGCGCATCGCCGGCCTGCTTGCCTTCGCCGGGAACACGTTCCGCGAACCGTCAGCGTGCCGGAAAAAAGCGATTGTCAGACGTTCGTCCGCGCGCGCCGCGCCGATGCGCACGTAGCGCCTTCGATCCGTTCGTGTGCGACTGAACTCCATCACGCGTATCGTCACTACCGCAGAAGGGCCAAACCACTTGCCGACCAGCGTTCGCAAGCACTACTCGCCGGAACCCATCTCGCTCTCCTCTGACCGCGGCGCCATCATCGGCGTTACTCGCCATGCTTTGATGGTAGTAAGCGCGACATAGGCTGGCTATTACATATTGCTGGAACTTTGGGTAGCGCTGCACAGTGGTTCGAGTCATCTCAATCGTTTGAAGCGACGAGGACGGCGGCATGCTCGCGACGCGACTGGGGAAAGATAAGCGAGGCGCTGGCCATTCGTTGCGTCGATCTCTATCTGACACATCCGTACCAGGTACTACTCCACCGGAAGGGGCGGAAGGGCCTTCTGAGTCCGCTGTCGCGCGAAACCGCGCTCGGGCGCCAGTGGCTGCCCGCGGTGCGCGATGCAAAGCCCGACGACTTCGTCTTCGTGAACCGGAAGCGTGAACCGCTGAGTCGTGACAGCGTTGCGTACGAACTGCGCAAGTATGTCCCTGTCGCCGTACCGGAAGCGCCTACTCTTCACCGGCACAAGTTGCCCCCTCATCTGCCGAGTCACGGTGGTGCCGTCGCAATACTGCAGGCTGGCACCGATATCACGGTGACCGTCTTACGCAGTTGAGATCGGGTGCCTTCAAGTGGGTCGCCACGAGGCTACGTGATGCGCCTGCCGTCGACGGGCTACGAGCAGTTACTAGCGTATGCACCCCACGCCTCACCTTAAACACCGACCCAACCGTTCAAGCGATACTATCGAGCAGATCCAGTAAGGCGTCCCCGTCGACAGGCTTTCTGAAGAAACCGAGTGCGCCTCGCTGCAGATAGAAGTCTTCCGTATGCCCGCCCGGTCGCCCTGTGATAATGATGACCGGCGTCGCTGCGTCCGAATGAACCGTTCTATCGAGCACCTGAATGCCGTCAATGGGCCGCATCCCCAGGTCGGTGATAACGCATACGAGGCCCGCATATCCGTCGGCAAAGAAATCCCGTGCAGATTCGTACGCGCGTGTTTCATACCCGCCGGAGGCCAGCAGGTTCCCCAGAGACGCCAGAACGCGTCGGTCATCATCAATCACGGCAACGGTTCGAACCGGAGGCGTGGGCATTTTTTTCCCGGGGTTATTGAGTCCAACAACGAATTGGCGTTAGCGTCAGGCATGCAACGTAGTTGTCAATGACGTTTCGAGCCGCAGTTTGCTCGCCTGCCTGACCAGCGTGGCAAATGAATCCGCCTGCATTTTTCTCATGATGTGGCCGCGATATACCTGTACGGTGTATTCGGTGATACCAAGGATTGCCGCCGCCTGCTTGTTGCGCAGGCCGCCTGCAAGTAACGGCAAAAGCTCCTGCTCACGAGGCGTCAGCGATTGATAGAACGCCTGGAGCGTCGCTGCATCCTCTGCCTCCCTGCGAAGAACGTGTGCCCTGGCGAGGGCCGCATCGATCGCGCGCATCAACGCATCCTCATCGAGAGGCTTGGTGAGGAAGTCAACCGCTCCGCCCTTCATGGCCTGGACCGTGGACGGCACATCTCCCCTTCCGGTAATGAAAATGACGGGCATCTGAGCGTCCCTGCCGACAAGCTTCTGGACTTCGAGGCCGCTCATGCCTGGCATTCTCATGTCCAGGATCACGCATGCAACGACATCTTGACGCTGTGTGTCCAGAAACTCCCGGCCGGAGTTGAATGTGTGGACGTCTCTTCCGTTTGCGCGTATCAGCGCAGCGAGTGCTTCACATACCCGTCTGTCGTCGTCGACCACATACACCAGTTCGCTCGCGGATTCCATGGAACCCCCCTATTGCCAGGTAAATGCCCTTCGAAATGCGGTCACGGTCGGTCCCCGATCAGGTGACCAATCTCTTCATGCATTGCCGGTACTACACCGACCTTACGCACTGCGCGTTCGGCAGCGCTTTACTCAACAAGTTGACAATACCCGCGGATCCATCGCCGGACTCAGGCAAATCTGCCCCTATCAACCGGAAGGCTGAAACTGAAGGTCACGCCCTGCGCCTCATTGCGCGCGACCCAAATGCGGCCGCCGTGTGCTTCGACGATAGACTGACAGATTGCCAGTCCCATGCCCATGCCCGTTTCCTTTGTGGTAACGAACGGCTCGAATATGGTCGTGCAGTCTGTCAGCCCGATGCCGCGATCCTGAACGTCAACCACTACGTCGTCCCCGTCGCGCCGGGAGCGGACCAAGAGCGGCTTCGATCGGTCCGCCGTCGCCATCGACGCCTCGATGGCGTTGCGCAAAAGGTTGACCACTACCTGCTGAATTTGCACCGGGTCGGCATTGATCATCGGGACGTCCGCGGCCAGCTCTGTCTTGAGCGAGATCCCATCCACCTGGATCTCGTCAGACATCAGGGCGCAGACTCGAAGTATTAATCCGTTAACGTCGAGATGGGTCTTTGCAGACGCTGCCTGCTTAAACAACGCTCGAATGCGCCTTGTCACGTCCGACGCGGCATGTGCGTCGCTGACGATCAGTTCGGCAATGCGTCTGGCTTCGCCCACGTTGGGCGGCGCAGCAGCAAGCCATCGCATGCACGCGTGCCCGTTGGCCATAACTGCCTGCAGCGGCTGATTGAGCTCGTGGGCGATGGAAGCGGACAGCTCGGCCACCGTCGCAATCCTCGACGCCTGCGCAAGCTGCTCGCGGCTGCACCGCAGTTTCTCTTCCGCACGCTTGCGCTCGCTCAGATCGAGTACGAAGGAGACACCGTGGTTCCGGGTGTCATCAAAGCTCGTCGAGCCGACAAGCACGGGCACACGACTGCCGTCTTTCCGGAAGTACTCTTTCTCGTAGGGTTGCACGCTGCCGGTCATCTTGAGTTCCGGAGTCCACCAGCGTTCGTGGCCATCGCGCCACTCCGGGGGAGTCAGCTCGGTCCAGCGCAGTCGGCCAGCGACGAGATCCTCGCGATCGTATCCGACGATCCGGAGAAACGCATCATTGGCCTCAAGAATCGGACCGTCAAGTTCCCAGAAGGAAATGCCGATGATATTTGCATCAACCAGGCGGCGAAATTTCGCTTCGCGCTCAGCGAGGTCGCGATACAAACGCGTATTCTCCAACGCGATCGCCGCCTGAGATGCAATAAGCCGCAGCACCGAAATGCGCAGCGGCGTAAAGACGCGCGGAGCCAGGTTGTTCTCGAGATAGAGCACACCGTTGAGCTTGTTCTGTTTGATAAGAGGCAGGCAGAGAATGGACCGGGCCTGGCGTTGCCGAATGTACGGATCCGTGGCCAGTGCGGGTTCGGCTGCGGCGTCGTCGAAGATCGTGGCCTCCTGCGTGCGAACGACCGTCTGGACAATCGCCTCGGATAGCACCTCTGCGGTTAAGGGCTGGTTGCACAGCCGTACGTCGATCGTATCGCCGCACGTTATGGCTTCCGCCTCGATCCGCTGTTCACTGCCGTGGGAGAAAATCAGCAGGCCTCGCTCGGCCCCGGCATTCTCGATCGCCGTGCGCATGAGCGTGTCGACCAGCTTGTCCAGCACAATATCGCCCGAAACGGCTTGCGACACCTTGAGCACGGTCGCGAGATCCAGATGTTCGACCGGCGCCCGGATCGTGCTCGTGGGTCCCGGCGCAGGCTCCTTCCCGCTCAGTTGGGGATAGCGCTGGTCAAGTTGCCCCACCTTCCCATCGGCGCCCCAACTCTGATAGCAATGCCGCGCATTTCGCAGATACGCGTCAGCCATTGTCGGAAAGGCGCGCGTCGCACAAAATTTTGCGGCGCGTTCGTGGGCCAAGGCCTCGTTCTGGATAAATTGACCCTCGCGCGCCATCCTGATGGCATCTTCATATAGGCGTATGGCGTCGAGGTCCCGGCCTTCGAGGCGTGCAATCTCGGCACCTACCAATGCCACGCGGTTCGCGAACGTTGCTGGGCAGCTTTCTGCCCAGATCGCAAGCTGCTTGTGATGTGCCGCCAGCGCCTGCAGATGCCCGGCTTGCTCTTCAACTGAACTCCCATCGCAGCGTGCTGACCGAGCCAGGGCTCCATAGAAGTGGTATTCGGCCAACTCGCATTGGGTCGGAGTCGCCCAAAGAAGTCTCGCAGCTTTCAATAGAGCCGCGATGGCAGACGCGTCGTCGCCGGCGTAGACGCTCGCCTGCAGCCGGCGAATCCAGTAATAGGACGCGGGATTGGCCAGTTGCGGATCGTCCAGACGTTGCTCAAAACAGGCCTCGTCAAATGCCACGTCATGGACAGAGGTGAAGTCCGGTGTCAGCCCGCGCAATATTCGAATGAGCCTGAGCTGCCCGATGATGCAGTCGCTCGCGAGACCGAATTTTAGCTTCCGCGCGAATTCAAGCCCGTGCTCGGCCTCTTGTTCGATGTCACTGAGCGGGTCTCCGCTGGCGATACGGTTTGTGATCACATCGATGCAGCTGTAGGCCGCGTAAGACAGGTCGCCGGCGATCAGCGCCGCCTCGTGGGCGCGCCTCAGGAAGGCACGAGACGTTTGCAGGGGCTGCGTCCAGTGGGCGACGTGGACGGCGAACACCAGATAAGCGCGAGCGCTGAAGCGGTCGAACCCACGCTTCTCTACCAGCTCCAGGCCAAGCCTGCCAAAGCGTAGCCCCGCCTCGTATTCGCCGAAATACGTCCCCAGCACTGCGCCCAGCCATTCATAGGCAAGGCATGATCCGTCGGTGTTGCCATACTGCATGCTGAGGGATGCCATCCGGCTCACGACGAGGCGGAACAGGTTCATGTCGGTGAAAAAGGCCGGTGACGTGAGCACCGTCAGGACGTCCATGGTTGCGCACCGATCCGGGTCTTGCATCGACGGCAGATCAAGCATTGCCTCGATGGAGCGCGCACCCTGCTGTTGCCACAATCGATCATAGGCCCGATGCACGTCTTCCTCCGTTGCGTACGGCGACCATGGGCCGTCAACACGGCGGAGATATTCCAGGCCGACCCGGACAGCGCTGTCGCTCTGGTCCAGGGTCGTGTAGAGATTGAGGCGCACGCAGGTAACGGCTGCGGAGTCAATCGTCGTCTGTGCCCGGGTCGACAGCATGGTGAGCCGTTTTTCCGCTGAAGCCAGCTCCCCCATCAGGTATTCACACTCGGCGCAATCAAGTTCAAGGTCGAAGGTGAGCCGGTAGCATCGTTCCCATTCATTGTCCCGCAGTAATGTGCGGCCGGCGATGAAGTACCGCAGTGCCGAATCATAAGCGGTTGCCGCCTTCGCTCGCTTGCCCGCAATGAGGTTCAGACGAGCGACATGTTCGCATTCCTGCGCCGTGCTGATCAGCGCCGCGCCACGACCGAACTGGTTGACGATGTCGAAGATATTCTCCTCGAGGTCCTGCGCGGACGTCCCGGCTGCGAGAGCGCGGCCGATCCGAAGATGCAGCAGCGTACGCGCCCCTTCAGGGATCAGCGCATACGCCGCCTCCCGGATGCGGTCGTGAAGGAAGGTGTAGTCGCTATCTGAGCGCAGGACAACCCCGGACCGCACGGCGTCCCAAAGCGCCCCGTGCGCCGCCTCCTCGGCCCCTCCGCGTACCGCGGCAAGCGTACCCGACGTCACGACGTTCCCAAGGCATGCCAGTTCTCCCAAAGCCTCCTGGGTCGCTACAGGCAGGCCACTCAGCTTCACCGCCATGAGATCTGCGACATTTTCAGTGAATCCCTTGAGGCGAATGCGAGGCAGATCCCAGGTCCATACTGCCATGCCAGGATCGAATACCAATAGCCCCTGCTCGGCGAGGGTGAGCAGGAACTGGATCGTGAAGAACGGATTGCCAGCCGTCTTCTCGAACACGAGTTCAGCCAATGGTCGCACGCGCCCCTGGTCCGTGTGCAGTGAATCTGCCAGCAGCCGCCCCACATCCTCTGGACAAAGGGGCGTCAGCACGATTTCCCGCACCCGCCCATCGGCGCGGTCGAGTCTCGCCAGGGTCCGCGCCAGCGGGTGCGCGGGACCGACCTCGTTGTCACGGTAAGCCCCGACCAGCAGCAGGTGGCGCACGTCTGGATGCGCCATCAGATGCTCGATCAAATCGAGGGTTGCGCAGTCCAGCCACTGAAGGTCATCGAGGAACAGTGTTAGAGGATGCTCGGCACGGGCAAAGACGCTGAGGAAGCGCCGGAAAACCATCTGGAACCGGGCCTGCTGGTCCTGCAGAGGAACGTCTGGTGGTGGTGGCGGCTCGCCGATGATGAGCGCGAGCTCCGGGACGAGGTTGACAATGAGCTGGCCATTCGGACCCAACGCCTCCTGAAATCCGGCACGCCATCCGCCCAACTCCACGTCGCTCTTGCCGAGAATCTGGGAGATGAGACTCTGGAAAGCCTGAGCGACCGTGGCATAAGGGATATTTCGTTTGTACTGGTCGAATTTGCCGGATGCGAATAACCCGCGTGGCGGCACGAGCACTTTATGCAACTCATTGACAACGGAAGACTTGCCGATCCCTGAATAGCCAGAAACCAGCGCCAAACCCGAAGTGCCCCCGTTGACGACACGCTCAAAGGCAGTGAGTAAAGCCGAGATTTCCCGCTCTCTTCCATACAGTTTTTCGGGGATCAGAAGTCGATCCGGGATGTCGCGTTCGCCGAGCGAAAAAGGATCAATCCTGCCAACCGCGTTCCATTCAATCAGGCAACGGTGAAGATCATGCTCGAGGCCAACCGCCGTTTGATAGCGCTCCTCGGCCGTCTTGGCTAGTAGCTTCATCACGATATGCGAAACCTGGGCCGCAACGCGCTCAGTCCGCTCGCCCGGCGGAACGGGCTTACGCGCAATATGGCAATGGACCCACTCCATTGGCTCGGACACTGCAAACGGCAGCGACCCCGTCAGCATCTGGTAGAAGATGACGCCGAGCGAGTACAGATCGCTGCGCGCATCGATCGATCGATTCATTCTGCCGGTCTGCTCTGGCGCCATGTAGGCGAGCGTTCCCGCAATGGTTTCGGGCGGCGCGGGCGATTGGCGCTCACGCGGCAGTAATGTGGCCAGGCCAAACCCTGTGAGCCAGACCGATCCGGTCGACTCGTCGACGAAAATGTGGACCGGCTTGAGATCCTTATGGACAAGGCCGTGCTGATGGGCCTTCCCAAGCGCCGCGGCAATGCCGATCGCAAGCCGCAGGAAGCGCCCGGATTCGAATGGCGCGCCCAGCAACCGCTCTAGTGGCTCGCCGCCTGGGTCCTCGAATACCAGCACGGGCCGATCGCCTTGACGTACAAGTTCCAACGGCCGCACGGCCCATGCACTGTCCAGCTGGTCCTTTAAGCCGTATTCGTGCGCCAGACGATCCAGACTGGCCTCCGTCGGGGCTTCGCCCAAGGGCCGCACGGTCAGCACGGAAGTATGTGTGCCGTCGGCATTCACACGCCACGTCCTGGAGACGACACGGTCACCGCCCTTCACCAGGACCTCGGAGCTGCAGCCCACATAGTCTCGCTTGATGTCACTCGCCATCGAAGTCAGCACTCGTGGAATGTCCGCACTTCGAACCAGTTTTGAAACGTCGTTGACATCGACATGTCGCGCCATGGCTTCTGCCCCTCGCTTCGAGCGACTGCCGCATTGCACCATCGCACATCAAAATCACGTGTTACGCACGTCCTTCGAAGCCCAGCAGAACATTGACCGCATTGATCCCTTCACCGCCCTTACGACCAGGCCGTTCATGTTCGTCGGAATGCCGCCCATCTAATAGTGGATTGTCGGTACCACCGGGACCGGCCGTTTCCATTTCCAGCGCGGTCACGCCAAGCACGTCGCCGTCGGCGTCGCGAATCAGGTCCAGCGCCATTAGAGCAGGAACGGCAGGGGGACAAACAACAGCACACCGCTGACGCGATGCAAGATCGACGTGCGCCCCGCAAGAGGCAGACGATAATTGAACAAAATCTGCCCCAATCCGATGTTTTTAAATTCTCGCCTGGGTTTCGTCAATATTTCACTCATACCTGGACCCCACTCTGATTCGACACCTGGCAAATCAGGCACGCGAGCATCGCGAACGACGCAATAGCAAGCGGTCGTGGTGATACGGATCTTTCGCCCCGCTATTTGGACGCTTTGACCACGCGTCCATAGAATCAACATATAACGTTGTGTCGGGCCACGAAATTACATGTTTATGTAAGCCGGGCGACGTTCCACTACCTGGCCTCATTGCTCACGCCCGCATACGGCCAGCTGCTCGCCCACCTCGCGAACGGCGGCGTAATGAATCTGCCGGGTACTCCACTGAGCCGGCTCGTGGTGCTCGGTGGCACCGTGCTCGCAATGGTGCTTGCGATGTTCATGCGCGAGACTGGACCACGCGGACGCGGGAGCGCGAGAGGCTGTGCGCCCATCGCATGCACGAGAGGGTATCCGGAGTAATTCGTCTGCTCCGGGAATGCGACAGCAAGAAGTTAGCGGACGTCCGCTTCAAGTGTGAAGAAAAACTTCCGGACCTCTTCGTCGATCGTGCCATTCGTCATACCATCGCCTGTCCGACGCTTCAAGTCAACGCCGCTGCGCCAGCGTCGTATGAGGATGCGCAAAAACGTGCAGGAACGGCCACCTCATGTTTCGCGAAAAGCGGCAAACGCGTGCTTCGTTTAGCTTTTTCTATTCGCGGCGTCATTCGTACACGCACCGCGATATATCAATGAACTGGAATCTTGTCTACAAGTGGCAGAGCGTGAATTTCCAGTCTGCCGTCCACGATAACCGTGCAGAGCGTCACGTGCCCGATAAGAACGCTGCGGCAATGCCTGGGGCTGTTCGACATGACACTCGTTCTCACCGTTGGCTTTTCGCTTCTTGAACTCGCGGTCGAGCTGCCTCGAACCAAGTGCCGGAACGATGCAATGGCATTCGTTGCGGCTACCGCGATGTGGACCACGCTCGCCTGCAGCGCAGAGATCTTTATCCCTAGATTCCTTTCTTCAATTCTTTGTTCTCTTCGGGGACGGATTCATTGCAGGCATCCTTATGCCGGTCTCGCATATCACGCTTACGCCATTTGGCATGTGTCTTTACACGATCGACGCTCTGGGCAAGTGCGCCGTTGTCATGCTGGCATTTCTGATTCGGCCGAGCCGTCGCAAAGTAAGCTTTGACCAAAAATGGATACGCGTTGAACAGTGGTTCTGGCCAACCGTTCGTGCTCGGAGTGCAGTGGCCATTTGCAAACCGGAACCGACGTCTGAACCTCAGCGTTCCAGCTTTATGTAATAGCCATCTTGTGTCGCGCTTACTACTATCAAAGCGTAGTGGGTAGCGCTGATGGTGGCGCCGCGGTCAGAGGAGTGCAAGATGGGTTCCGGCGAGAAGTGCTTGCGAACGCTGGTCGACAAGTGGTTTGGACCTCCCTCGGTGGTGACAATACGTGTGATGGAGTTCAGTCGTACACGAGTGGATGGAAGGCGCTACGTGCGCATCGGGGCGGCAAGTGCCGACGGAAATTTGACCATCGTTTTCTTCCGGCATGATGACGGCTCGTGGAATGTGTTCCCGGCAAAGGCGTGCAGGCTAACGATGCGCGTCTACCCGCTTGCGGCGTGAGCGATCGGTCGATGGTCGCGCGATCTGAGGCCAAACATCCGATACATCGTTGATCCAGACGACTACATTCGCATCCAGCGGCCTGGTCGCGGGCATCCGGTCCGACATTATCCTATTTGAGGCGGCATGAACAAAGAAGCGATTCCTCGGCGAGGCTCCACGGACGAAGTGAACACCGTCGCATTGGCAGCCTCGCTCCTGTTCACGCACGGACAGACCACGGAGATGACTGTCGTCACGGCACAGCAACTCGGGCGCACCCTCGGCGTATCGGTCAGGCTGTTGCCGCACTGGGGCGAACTCGTTGTCGAGCTTGACCACACCTCCTTCTCGGAAATTGTCCCGGCCGAGCCGCTAGGCATAGACATGGGCAAGGTTTTGGCCGTCCAGACAATCATGCATCAAGTGTGCGACGGCGCCATGTCGACCGCAGCCGTGCCCCCGGCGCTCGTAGCGGCAGGGCGCATGCCACCCGTCGCGACACTTCGCTTCGCTGTCTTTGCGGCCATCGGCGCGGCGTCTCTCGGCGTGATCTACGGTGTGCATGATGTGGCGAGCCTGGCGCTGATCGCCATGAGCGCCTGCGCCGGAGCCCTTGTCCGTCGCTTGCTGGGGAAGCTTGGCGGCAACCCTTTCCTCGAACCACTGTCCGCCGCCACGATCGCCGGCGCGATCGGCGCCGTCGCGGGTCGCCTCCACCTTTCCAACGCGCAATCGCTCGTCGCGTTTTGCCCCTGCATGGTGCTGGTTCCCGGCCCGCATATCCTCAACGGTGCGATAGATCTTGCGCGCACACGGATCACGCTGGGCGTCGCGCGCCTGACCTATGCCGGCATCATCGTGCTTATGATCTGTGCAGGCCTGCTGATCGGGACGGGCATCGCCGGCGGCGCACTTCAGGCCGGGCCGTCCGCGGCCGCGCCCTTCGCCGCCGATGTCATCGCCGCAGGATGCGCCGTCGCGAGCTTCGGGACTTTCTTTTCGATGCCGTGGCGCCTGCTGCCCTTGCCAATCGCCGTTGGCATGCTGGCGCACGCGGCGCGCTGGGCGCTCATCTCGTTCTTGAGCGCAAATGTCCCGACAGCGGCGTTCTTCGCCTGCCTTCTGGTCGGCCTGATCGTCGCGCCGATCGTCGATCGCCTACGGCTGCCCTTCGCCGCCGTCGGCTTCTCCGCGATTGTCTCGATGATGCCGGGCTTCTACCTGTTCGGTGCCGCAAGCACACTGCTTGAACTGGTCGCCGTCGGACCGCGCGCGTCGGCCGACCTTGTCCCGGCCTTCGTTGTGAACGGCGCCACGGCGTTCCTGATACTCCTGGCCATGACCGTTGGACTGATCCTCCCGCGCATGCTGTTTGAATGGTTTACGACGGGCCGCTCGGCCCCTTGACTCGCTTCAAAGCGTCCAGCGTTCACCGGCGGACACCGCTGCAGCCGACTTTTTTGCTGCCTGAGGTCGGTCAAGCGCTGGCACTGCCTTCGCCAATCGGACTTCCGCGGCCGCAGCACGAGCGTTGCTTGCTGGGCTGTTTGCCGCCGCTGTTTTGCGTGGCTCGAATGGAGGGAGATGTGTTTTGAAGAACTCACCCAGGAAGTTGTTGACGCGCCCCGACGTCAGCGAGGTACTAGGGAAGGTCTGCAAAAGTCCTGGCGTCGACGTACGGGTGGACTATCCTGGGAGATAGGAAAGTTTAGGGGTATCTTCGATGACGCAACTTGGTCTTGGTCTGGATCTGTCAACGAAACGT
>NZ_JBFOAH010000021.1:0-157759 GCF_040812055.1 Paraburkholderia suaedae
CGATGCGATACAGCAAGCGCTCGAGCGGACCGCCGAAGCGGACCACACGAGAGGTACCCTCCATCACGCGCGTGAGATAACGCGAAACCGGCACGGCGAGTGCAAGCAACACGACCACGTAAACGACCGTTTGCAGGACATTGTTCGAATTCATTCGATGTCCTCCGCGCGCAACAGCGCATAGACGAGGTAAGCGAACAGCAGCGCGGTAGTAGCGCCTGATAGCCATAGAATCCAGGTCATGAGCGTGCTCCCTGGCCACGCCGGAACTGCATCAACTTCTCGCAGCCGGCAATCAAAGCAAAGGTCAGCGCTGCGAATAGCACTATTCCCCCGACGTACACCACATCCATTTTGTGTTCTCCAGTAGCGGACTTTGGATCGGTCGAAGGTTATGCCGATCTGCGTAAAGGCCTGGTCAAAGATGGCAGGGGCGTTATAAAAAATGCGTAAACAAAGAGGGCCGCTCCCGCTGGGTACGGAACGGCCTCATTCCGTGGAGACTGACTTTACGGGTATTTCCCGCAAGCGCGCGGCGGCGCCGCAGGCGCGGGATTTTGATAATGTTGTTACTGCGCTTTGCCCTGTTTCCCGCGACGCGCGCCAGCATGCCACCGCGCGCATGAGGGCCTTACGGGCGGGTCCGGCGAGTTCGCAGCTGGCGCCCGTTCAAGCGATAGTATCCAGCAGATCCAGTAACGCGTCCCCGTCGACAGGCTTTCTGAAGAAGCCGAGTGCGCCTCGCTGCAGATAGAAGTCTTCCGTATGTCCACCTGGTCGCCCCGTGATAATGATGACCGGCGTCGCTGCGTCCGAATGAACCGTTCTGTCGAGCACCTGAATGCCGTCAATGGGCCGCATCCCCAGATCGGTGATAACGCATACGAGGCCCGCATATCCGTCGGCAAAGAAATCCCGTGCAGATTCGTAGGTGCGTGTTCCATACCCGCCAGAGGCCAACAGGTTCCCCAGAGACGCCAGAACGCGTCGGTCATCATCAATCACGGCAACGGTTCGAACCGGAGGCGTGGGCATTTTTTTCCCGGGGTCATCGAGTCCGCACTTCGAACCAGTTTTCGAGCCAAACAACAACACGCCACTCACGCGATGCAAGATCGACGTCAGAGCCCCGCAAGAGGCAAGCGATACGCGAACAAAATCTGCCCCAATCCGATGTTCTTAAATTCCTGCCTGGGCTTCGTCGATATCTCCGTCATACCTGGACTCCACCCTGATTCGACACCTGGCAAATCAGGCACGCGAGCATCGCGAACGCGATAGCAAGCGGTCGCGGTGATACTGACCTTTCGTCCCGCTATTCGGACGCTTTGACCACGCGTCCATGGAATCAACATATAACGTTGGGCCAGGCCACGAAATTACATGTTTATGTAAGCCCGGGCCACGTTCCACTGCCTGCCCCTCGTTACTCATGCCCGCGTACGGCAAGTTGCTCGCCCACCTCGCGAACCGCGGCGCACTGAATCTGCCGGGTCTCCGCGGAGCAGGCTCATGGCCGCTCGGTGGCCTCATGCTCGCAATGGTGCCTGGGTGTTCATGCGCGAGAGCGGACCGTGCGGACGCGGGAGCGCGAGAGAGCGTGCCTCCATCGCATGCACGAGCGGGTAACCGTGCAGATGCAATGGCTTTCGTTCCGGCTACCGAGGTTCCTTCGATGGAGCCCAACATCCACGATTCCGTTCAGAAAACGCTTGTCATTAAGCTTCGTCTCACCTCACGCCATCAGCCACCTTCACGTGGTCGAAGTAGGTCAGTTCGCTCAGCAACTTCCCGAACGTGGTAACTTGCCGCCTGCGCTAGCCGAGAGCGATAACATCTTCTTTCGGAACAGGAATCTGGCGGAAGTCTGCTACCCTCCCCGCTTCACCACCTTTACATCCAACTCGATGGAAACCCCTTTCAATGATCGCGGCGTCTCGGTCACGCACAATGCACTGTCATCGGCCGGCCAGGTTTTCCCGCTGCGCGACGTCGTCGGCGTGCGGGTCGTCACCGTGCACAAGAACAAGGTCCTGCCGCTGGCGATCTCGCTGCTCGGCCTCGTCGGCGCGATTGTCGGCGCGATCTTTCGCTCGCCGGTGGGCATCGTATGCGGTGTGATGCTGATCGTGGTCGGCTGGCTCACCTGGGCCACGCAGGACGTCACTCACCGTCTGATGGTGCAAACAGCCAGTGGTGAACGCGAGGCGTTGATGAGCCTCGATCGCGAATTCGTCGAGCGGGTCAGCGAGGCTGTGCATCAAGCTAAAGCAACCGCCGCTGCACCAGTCGACAAGACCACGCCGATCGGCCGCCCAAGCGACTCCTGAAGACGCTGAACGTACCGACGAAGGTCTGATGTCCGCGCGCAACGCGCGGCTCGCGTGCGCAGCCTTTACACATCTTTGCAATCACACGCGAGTGGCCCTGTAGAGTCGCCGCTCCTGTTATCGCGTGTTCCCTTCGCCAGGCCTGCGCAGGCATTCGCCAGCATGTGACTCTACGCTTGCAGCGCCGCGGGATGCCCGTGTCGTTGCCGCGCGTGGCGTTCACTGCAATGCCTCGTCCAGGGACCGCGCCTTTTGCGAAGCGTGAACCATGTCCCTGTCGTCTCCCGATGCCGCACGCCGGTACGTTCCTCTCCATGGGCGCGCCGCTTTCTGCGCCCGGTCCTCTGCGCATTCCGATGTCCGCCTCCAGGCGGCTTGGCGCCGTCTCATTGCAATAGCGCTGTCTGCGGGCGTCGCGCTCGCCGCACTGTCCGCCTGCTCCACGACGTTCCCCGTGCCCACGCCCCCCGCGCAGAATGCGGCGCTGATCAACGGCGGCAACGACGGTCTGCTGATCCCCCTGCACACCGAGCGCGCCGACCAGGATCACGCGCGCCTCGGCCTGCCCATACAGCTCGATGGCAAATCGCTCTACGTCGCGTTGGACACAGGCACGCAAGGCGTGCGGATTCTGAAGTCGACGCTGCCCGCTGCGGACTACCCCCGCGCCGGCGACGTGACCTCGCTGTCGCTTGCAAACGGCGCCGAAGTGGTCGGCGCGGCAGTGAGCTTGCCGTTCAGCGTGGGCGGCACGAAGCCCGCGCCGATCGCCGCGCAAGCGGTCGATACCGTGCGCTGCCAGCCGACAGCGAAGCGCTGCGTCGCGATGGACGGCTACACGGGTGAGTTCGGCTGGGCGTTTTCGGGCATCGCGGGCATCGGCGCGGAGTTGCCAGGCGAGAACTGCTGCACGCAGCCGCTGCGCGCGTTGCCGGGCAAGCTCGGTCAACGGTATCTGGTGCGCTCGAACGTCGCGAAACCCTACCTCGTGCTGAGTCCGTCGGATGCGCTGACGAACGGTTACACGATGGTGCCGATGGGCGCATCGAAAGACGGTGCAACGCAGTGGCCGAGAGGCTGCGTGCGGGTCGCCGACAAGATGACGTTCTGCGCGCCGCTGGTGTTTGCCACCGGCACCTCCGGCATGATCCGCATCGAAACCGACAAGGCGCCGAACTGGACCGGCGACGACGACGTCGGCAAAACCCTCAACCAAGGCAACTATCAAGCGGCGATCGGCGTGGGATCGTGGGTGCATCGCTACGACAACGCGCAGGTGACCATCGTCAAAGCAATGCCGGACGCGAACCGGATCGTGGTCGGTCTGATGGCGATGCAGAACATCGACGTGCTGTTCGATTTTCAGCGCGGCCAGTTGGGTCTGCGTGCGGCGAACGCCAGCGAAAGCTTCGCGCCGTGACGTTACGCGAGGGCTAACGAAAGCCGTGCGCTCCGGGCAAGGAACCGCACGGCCCTGTCGCTTATCGGACGCTCACACGGCCGGCAAGCGCACGCGCATTGCCCTCAGCTCTGTCCCAGGTTAAGCGGACTCACATGCCAGATATTGCGCGCGTATTCGCCGATCGTGCGGTCCGACGAAAACTGCCCCATGCCCGCGACATTCTCGATCGCGCTTTCGGCCCACGCCCGCTTGTCGACGAAGCGCGCATCCACCTGTTGCTGTGCCTGCGCGAACGCGGCGAAGTCGGCCAGCACCATGTAGTGATCGCCCCAGTCGACCAGCGTGTGGAAAATATCCGAGAAGCGCAACGGATCGTCCGGAGAGAAGAAGCCCGTGCGGATCTGATCGAGCGCCATGCGCAAGTCCGGGTTCTCTTCGTAGACCTGGCGTGGCCGGTAGCCGCTCGCGCGCAGTTTGTCCACCTCGTCGGCAGTATGGCCGAAGATGAAAATGTTCTCGCGGCCCACCGCGTCGCAGATTTCTATGTTGGCGCCGTCCATCGTGCCGATCGTCAATGCGCCGTTCAGCGCGAGCTTCATGTTGCCCGTGCCGGACGCTTCGGTGCCGGCCATCGAAATCTGCTCCGAGAGATCGGCCGCCGGAATGATCATCTCGGCCACGCTCACGCCGTAGTTCGGCACGAACACCACTTTCAGCCGATCGCCGATCAGCGGATCGTGATTGACCTTCTCGCTGACGTCGCCGATCAGCCGGATGATCGTCTTGGCCATCCGGTATGCGGATGCGGCCTTGCCGGCGAACAGCACGACGCGCGGCACCCAGTCGAGCTCGGGGTTTTCGCGAATCTGGTTGTAGCGCACGATAACGTGCAGCAAGTTGAGCAGCTGGCGCTTGTATTCGTGAATACGCTTGACCTGCAGATCGAACAGCGCATCGGGATCGAAGTGCAGCTTGGTGTGCTGCGCGAGGCGCTGCACGAGCCGCAACTTGTTTTGCCGCTTGGCGTCGCGGAACGCGTCGATGAAGCCGCTGTCGGTGCGCAGCTCGCGCAACTGCTCGAGTTCGAACAGATCGGTGCGCCAATGCTTGCCGATGCGCTGATCGATCAGCGACGACAACGATGGGCTCGCCTGCGCAAGCCAGCGGCGCGGCGTGATGCCGTTGGTCACGTTGGTGAAGCGCTCCGGATAGACGCGCGCGAAGTCGGCGAAGATGTCGCGGGTCATCAGTTGCGAATGCAGCTTCGACACGCCATTGACCTTGTGGCTCGCGACGATCGCCAGATACGCCATGCGCACGCGCCGCTGCCCATATTCGTCGACCAGCGAAATGCGGCGGATCATCTCGCCGTCCTGACCGGATTGCTCGCTCACATGCTTGAGAAACTGCGCGTTGATCTCGAAGATGATCTCGAGATGCCGCGGCAACAGTCGCGCGAGCATCTCGACGTCCCACGTTTCGAGCGCTTCGGGCATGAGCGTGTGATTGGTGTACGAGAAGATCTGCGTGACATGTTTCCAGGCCTTGTCCCACGGCAGATGATGTACGTCGACCAGCAAACGCATCAGTTCCGGGATCGCCAGCACAGGGTGCGTGTCGTTCAGATGCACCGCGACCTTTTCGGAGAAACGCCCGAACGTGCTGTGCGTGCGCTGATAGCGGCGGATCAGATCCTGCATCGTCGCGGACACGAAGAAATACTCCTGGCGCAGCCGCAGTTCGCGGCCGGCGGGTGTCGAGTCGTCCGGATACAGCAGCCGCGAGACGTTCTCCGACATGTTCTTCGTATCGACCGCATTGCGGTAGTCGCCCCGATTGAACGCACCGAGGTCGAGTTCATCGGTGGCGCGCGCCGACCATAGCCGCAGCGTGTTGGTGGCATCCGTCGCATAGCCGGGAATCACGGTGTCGTACGCGGTGGCGTTCACATGCTCGGTATCGATCCATTCGACCCGTTCACCCCGCTGCACCGTGCGCCCGCCGAAGTGCACCATATACTTGATCTCCGGCCGCGGAAACTCCCATGGATTGCCGGCGCGCAACCAGTAGTCCGGCGCTTCGACCTGCTCGCCGTTGACGATCTCCTGACGGAACATCCCATATTCGTAGCGGATGCCATAGCCGAAGCCCGGAATGCCGAGCGTCGCCATCGAATCGAGAAAGCAGGCCGCGAGCCGGCCGAGACCGCCGTTGCCGAGCGCTGCGTCCGGCTCGATATTGATCAACATCTCCATGTCGACGCCGAGACTCGCGAGCGCTTCTTTCATCTGGTCGTGAATGCCGAGCGCCAGTAACGCATTCGTAAAAGTACGGCCGATCAGGAATTCCATCGACAGGTAATAGACGCGCTTCACGTCCTGTTCGTATTGCAGGCGCGTGGTTTTCATCCAGCGCGCCACCAGCCGGTCGCGCACGGCGAGCGCCGCCGCATGCAGCCAGTCATGCGGATGCGCGGTGACAGCGTCCTTGCCGACACCGTACATCATGCGGTTGGAAATGGAGCGCCGTAGCGCGTCGACGGTACTGTTGAGCTGGTCGAATTCCAGATCGACGGTTGTCATCGAAGCCTCCGGGGGTAAAAGCGCCGCGGCATACGCGAACCGCTCGGTGACGGACGGGAGGCGCGTGCCGTTCAGGCGGGTTAAAAAAACAGAGTAGGACATTTTACGACTGCCGCACACCAGCAAGCGCGAGCGATGTTCACGCACATGCCATGCCCGCCGCGACGCGCGGATATCGCGGCTTCTCGCCCGGACAGGGTGCAAAACGCTCGTAAGCGGCACTGTGCGTGTGCATCGGGCGGCATGAGAGCGGTCACGGACCGGCTGCAAAGAAGTCAGTGCAGCCGAGCTGCGCCCTGCGCATCCGATCATGCAGGCCGCGATTATTTTTTTCTGGGTGTCGCGTGGATGAGTCGCTCCAACGCTGCGCTATGTGCTTGAATCGGGCACCTCGTCTGCTCAACGCGTTGCGTTGAATGGAGATGTAGGGAGCGCGCGCCGCTCGGTTCGGTGGCGTCGCTTGGGCTTGACCGTTAGTTGCGTCTCAGGCGCTGACATCGGCCTGGCAGCGACGGGATCGCACGAAGCCTGCTAACGCGCGCTCACCGCAGTGCTGCCGGCCTCCCAGCAGAATTCCCGCGTCTCTGCAACAATCGCTAGGTTTCGCCGCGCGCTACTGGCCTTGACCGCTGCACCAGTCGGCGCGCGCTCTCCCCATGCAACCCCGCCGCTTGCACGCCGCGTTTCTCAACCGGCCGCATCGGCGCACAATCCGACGACCCACGCCTTGTCCGATAACCCCAGCGCCGCCGTCACGCAGACCTTCCCGGCGGACAGCCCGATGTCCGCCGCCAACCGCCGCGCGATGGCTGCGATCATGCTCGCCGTCGCGCTCGCCACGCTCGACACTGCGATCGCCAACACCGCGCTGCCTGCCATCGGCACGGATCTGCACGCGGCGCCCGCAGCCTCGGTGTGGATCATCAACGCCTATCAGCTCGCGATGGTGGCGACCCTGCTGCCGCTCGCCGCGCTCGGCGACATCGTCGGGCACCGGCGGATTTATATCGGCGGCATTGCGTTGTTCACGCTGGCCTCGCTCGCGTGCTCGATGGCTTCGACGCTGCCGCTGCTCGCGGCCGCGCGCGTGATGCAAGGCCTCGGCGCGAGCGCGATCATGAGCGTGAACAGCGCGCTGATCCGCTTTCTCTATCCGCCGCACAGACTAGGACGCGGGCTCGGCACCAATGCGCTGGTGGTTGGCGTGTCGTTCGCGGTCGGGCCGACGGTGGCCTCGCTGATCCTGTCGGTTGCCGGGTGGCCCTGGCTGTTCGCGGTCAACGTGCCGCTCGGCCTGCTCGCCTTGGGCTTTGCATGGCCGGCCCTGCCGCACACTGAACGCGGCAAGCATCATTTCGATCCGGTCGCCGCGCTGCTCAATGTGATCACCTTCGCCGCGTTGATTTTCGCGCTCGGTGAGGCAGCGCAGCGCGCGTCGATGCAACTCGTGCTGGGCGCGGCGGCGCTCGCGCTGCTGTTCGGGCTGCTGCTGATCCGCCGCGAAGCGGGCCATCCGTCACCGATGCTGCCTGTCGATCTGTTCAAGCGGCCCGTGTTCGCGCTATCGGCGCTGACCGCGGTGTGCTCGTTCGCCGCGCAGGGGCTCGCGTTCGTCTCGCTGCCGTTTTATTTCGAGGACATCCTGCATCGCAGCCAGGTCGAAACCGGCTTTCTGATGACACCGTGGCCGGTGGTCGTCGCGCTGGCCGCGCCGCTCGCGGGCAGACTGTCGGACCGCTACCCGCCCGGCCTGCTCGGCGCGATCGGGCTTGCGGTGATGTCGGCGGGGATGGCGTCGCTGGCACTGTTGCCGGCGCATCCGCAAGTGCTGGACATCGGCATCCGGATGGCAATCTGCGGCGCGGGCTTCGGCTTTTTTCAGTCGCCGAACCTGAAGGCGCTCATGGCGAGCGCGCCGCCCGAACGCAGCGGCGGCGCAAGCGGCATCGTCGCGACGGCGCGGCTCGTCGGGCAGACCACGGGCGCGGCGCTGGTGGCACTGAGCTTCGGGATAGCGGGCCGGCACGGTCCGACGCTGGCGCTCGGGACGGGCGCGTTCTTCGCCGGCGCGGCGAGCCTCGCGAGCGGACTGCGGCTGCTCGCACCTTCCCATCGTGCGGGTGGACACGTGAAGGCGCCACGGAAATAGAGCGGGCGGGCGCGCAGTGATGACAGCGCGCCCGTTTGTTGGTGAATCGACCGCTGATCAGCGCCGGTCAACGCGCCGCGAAATAGCCCTTCACGGCGGCAATGAACGTATCGATGTCCTCGCGGGATACGTCCGTATGCGTGACGAAGCGCGACGCGTACAGCATTTGCGTGAGAATGCCGCGCTCGTTGAGCCACGCTTCGAGCGGCGCGCAATCGTGCTGCGCAAACTGCGCGAACACCATGTTCGTGGCGACCGACTGAACTTTGACCTGCTCGATCGCGGCGAGACCCGCCGCGAGATGCGCGGCGTTGGCGTGGTCGTCGGCGAGGCGCTCGACGTTGTGATCCAGCGCGTACAGGCAGGCCGCCGCCAGCACGCCGGCCTGGCGCATGCCGCCGCCGAGCACCTTGCGCCAGCGGTGCGCCGCGTCGATCAGCGCCTGGCTGCCGACCAGCACCGAGCCCACCGGCGCGCCGAGTCCCTTGGAAAAACAGATCGACACGGAATCGAACGGCTCGCACAAAGCCGCGACCGGCTTGTCCGACGCGACCGCCGCGTTATAGACGCGCGCGCCGTCCAGGTGCGTCGACAGGCCGCGCTGACGCGCGAGCTGCACCGCCTCGGCCACATAGCCGGCCGGCAGAACCTTGCCGCCGATGGTGTTTTCCAAAGCCAGCAGCCGCGTGCGCGCGAAGTGGTTGTCGATGGGCTTGATCGCCGCGGCAATCTTCTCGAGCGGGATCGAGCCGTCCGCGGCATTTTCGAGCGGCTGCGGCTGAATGCTGCCGAGCACCGCCGCGCCGCCGCCTTCGTACTTGTAGGTGTGCGCGAGCTGGCCGACGATGTACTCGTCGCCACGTGCGCAGTGCGCCATCAGTGCGGCCAGATTGCTTTGCGTGCCGCTCGGAAAGAACAGGCCCGCCTCCTTGCCGGCGCGTTCGGCGACGACGGCCTGTAGACGCAGCACGGTGGGGTCGTCGCCCCAGACGTCGTCGCCCACTTCGGCGGCCGACATGGCCGCGAGCATCGGCGGAGTTGGACGGGTTACGGTGTCGCTGCGCAAATCGATCATTGAGTGTCCCTGTGGGTATCGTGCTGTGTCGTGCTGTGTGGTGCGTCCAAAAATGACGTCCGTGAGTGCCGGTTGGCGCGACGCGCTTGCACTGACGCATGGAGGCGGCGTCGCAGTTCAGTGGAGCATTGTGCTTTTTGACGCGACGTTTGTCATTGGTGCGGCGCACCAATCGGTGCCTCTCGGACAAACGAACTACGACGCAGGGGTGATCGCGTTCAGGCCGGAAATGCGCCGGTCCCATCGACAGTGCCGCACGATCCTTGACCGATCCCGCGGGATTGGAACCCTCGAGCTTGCCGAGGATCACGTTGTTGCGCGCGCGAATGGTGTCGCCGGGAAGTCTTGCTAGCTGGACGAGCGGAGTATTGCCATCGTGGAGTCAACCGTTTTGTAAGCCATATACCGGCGGAGAAGAGGTTTTGACGAGCAGTGAGGGGACTGCCGCGGCCGGTAGCGGCCGAATACATGTGTCCTGCGAACAGGTTGGCAACGCGCGAGCGCACGAAATCGAGTATATATCATCTTGTGATATTAAATCGAATCGGCGCAATGGCTGACGCGCCGGCCCCTTCAGGTACGGACGATGCTACGCCGGTAATGTTCCCACCTCGCCCGCGTTCACGCGGGCTGGGTCCAGACAGGGTGGTTTTGTCTACAGGAGACCGCGGTCATGACGCTAACCAGCTTCTTTCGGGAACCGGCGGAACGCCAGATCGCCAGCCTGCCGGTACCGTGCTCGGTAAGGCTTCCAGACGGTCAGCGCCTCGGCGCCGCGCAACCCCGGCTGTCATTCGACATTCGCGACACGCGCGCACTGCTGCATCTGACGCAAGGCGCAATCGGTCGTCTCGCTGAAGATTACGTGGAAGGTCGTCTGGAGATCGACGGCGATCTTCACGATCTGATGGCGGCCGCCCCTGCGTTGCTCCGTCACGACCCGACCCGGGAAGCAGATGGCTGGCTGGTCAGCCGCGTGCATCGCGCCCGCCGCGCCATCTGGGAGCGCACTCACCATACGCGGACCGCGGACGCCGCGCAGGTCCAGCATCATTACGACGTGTCCGACGACTTCTACGCGCTGTGGCTCGATCCATTGCGCGTGTACTCGTGCGCGTATTTTTCAGCGCCCGGCATGTCGCTCGCGCAGGCCCAGCAAGCCAAGCTCGATCACATCTGCAAAAAGCTGATGCTGCGTTCCGGCGAATCGTTTCTCGATGTAGGCGCCGGTTGGGGCGGCCTGCTGATGTGGGCGGCGGAGCACTACGGCGTGAACGCCACGGGCATCACCCTGTCCAGGAATCAGCACACCTATGTGAACCGGCTCATCGAAGAGCAAGGGCTGCAGGGTCGCGTCCGGATACTGCTGCAGGACTACCGCGATGTCGACGAGTCGATGCCCTTCGACAAGATCGCTTCGGTGGGCATGAGCGAACACGTCGGCCGGCCGAACTTGCCTGGCTATTTCGCGAAGATGCGCCGCCTGCTTCGGCCCGGCGGCCTGATGATGAACCACAGCATTACGGCCGGCCGCCCCGAGACGGCGCAACTGGATGGCGGCATGGGCGACTTCATCGACAAATATATTTTCCCCGGTGGTCAACTGGTGCATGTCAGCGCGGTGATGGCAGCGATGACCCAAGGCAACCTGGAACCCGTGGACGCCGAGTGCCTTCGCCCGCATTACGCGCGCACGCTGTGGCATTGGGCCGATGCCCTCGAGGCTCATCTGGACGAAGCGCGGCGGATACTGGGCGCCAACGCGGAAAAAATCATCCGCGCGTACCGGCTCTATCTGGCGGGCTCGGCGATGGGATTCGAGCGAGGCTGGACCTCGTTGTTCCAGATTCTGGCGTCGCGCCCCGCCGAGATGACGGAACGGCGCGATCACGCTACCGGAGGGCTCGGCGTCGATCACGGCGACTATCCGTTCAATCGCGCCTACATGTATGCACAAACGCACACGCCCACGCAACCTTCGATTGCCCAGCCAATTGACAGCACACGCGCGATCAGTTGACCTGGAGGTCCGCCGCGCGGCGAGCGTTACGTCTGCTATCTCAGCCGGCTAAAGCTGTTCGACCGAGCGGGCATTCTCGCCAGCACGCGGGGCGTCCGCGCTCGTTTCCGGCCCCATGGTCACCAACACGCTGCAAGTGACCCGGTCCAGCAACAGGCCATCGTTTCTGCCGGCCCACCAGCGCGCGAGCCGGCCCGCGTGACGGTGCCCGACGACGATGAGGTCAACCTTGAGATCTCTCGCGAACAACGGGATCTGCTCCAACGGATCGCCGATAGCGAAATGCCCGCGCGCCCACATGCCGCGCGCCGCGAGTTTTTTCAAGCCTTCGTCGAGCACGCTTCTGGCCGACTCGGTAACCAGATCGACAGGGATAGCCGAAGTGATGTCGGCCCCTTGCACCCATGCCGAATTGTTGATCACGGAAAGCACGTGCACCTCCGCGTTCAGATCCTGCGCCAGCGCGGCGCCGTCCTTCAACGCGTGCTGCCCCTCACGTGTTCCGTCGTAGCAGAGAAGAATGCGGTTAAAAGTCGGCATGTCAGGTCTCCCGGTGTTTCGCTTCGCTGCAGTGCAAGAACCCGCTACGCACTGCCCGGATGCGTCGCGCCGGCCGACCGACTCAGCGTCGTCGCCGAGCCGACACACCATCACTTCATTATATGTCACTTCGTGATACATACGGGCCTCAACGCCGGCGCCCGACACCTGTCTTGCGCATCAGCCGGGGAGCGCGACCCGCGCAGTGTGTCGCTGGCGACTTCGCACCCGTGCCTCGCCGCGTGGCCGAGCCGGCGACATGAAAGTGCGATCGCCACGCCTCGCCGAATGGCACGAGCTGTTCACGGTGACGTTCGGCCACTCGCGTGACGCGCTGTTCGCCATGAGGCACAAGATGGACTTCGACTTGCCGCCGATCGCTCGGACTCTGGCGCCTCTCGACGAAGCCCGCCGCCTCGCAGCGCGACACCAGCGTCACGACGCCGTGATGAACGGTCTGCAGGCGCTCGGCCAGCTCCGCGATAGTCGCCCAATGACGTCCCGGCATGCCCTTGATATGCAACAGCATCAGATACTGAACGGGGGTGATGTGCTCCGTGCGCAATATCGCTTCGGAGACGTGCAAAAAACGCCGAAGCTGATAGCGGAATTCGGACAGTCGCTCGAAGTCCGCCTTCGTCAAGGTGTCGCTGTGATGAGCGTTCATGGGTCACCCGATCGAAGTGTGAGCTACTCGCGCGGCGCGCGATCCTGGAGCGCGACCGCATCCTTGCCACGCGTCAGCGAAACGCGCCTGAAGCGCACCCGCTCGCGCTCCTCGTTGAAAATGGACAGCGACGGTTTGACGAGGTCGTGGCGGGACACGATGCCGACCAACTGATAGCCGGACTCGTCGGCCACCACGGGCACACGGTCCAGCGAGCGCGCGGCGAGACGCGCGGCAACGTGCCGGCAGGTTTCGTCGGGCAGTGCGATCTCGGGGCGTTGGTTGGCAAACAGCTCTCCGACTCGCGCGCTCGCGCGGCCCGCCTCGAGCGCGGCACCCAGCATCCGCCGATCCACCATGCCGACAAGCTTCCCGCGGAGCACAACGGGGTAGGCCCGGTGAACCTGATGGGGTCCGAACTCCCGTGACAATGTGTCCGCAACGCTGGCGTCGGCATCGATGGTCTTGACCGTGCGAGTCATCACCTCGTCGACGTGATGACGTTCGAGCGGGTCGATGCCGTATTCGCGGTAGATGTGATAACCGCGCCGCGCGATCTTCTCGGTAAGAATCGACCGACGCATGAAGAGCACCGTAAAGCCATATGAAACGGCGGAAGCGGTCAGCAGCGGCAACAGCGCGTTCGCATCGTGCGTGAGTTCGAATGCGAACACCACCGCCATGATCGGCGCGCGCATCATGCCGCCCAGCGCGGCCGCCATGAAAACCAGCGGCCATACGGCAGGATCGCCGCCGGGCATCAATGGACCGAGCACCGCACCGACGCCCGCTCCCATCATCAGCAACGGAGCGAGAACGCCGCCGGAAGTGCCCGAGCCCAGCGCGATGACCCATATCACCGCTTTGACCAGCACGATGGCCAGCACCGCGCTGACGGCCAGATGATTCATCAGCAGATCGCCGATCACGTCGTAACCGACGCCCAGCGCGCGCGGCTGGAAATAGCCGCCGATGCCGACTGCGAGTCCGCCCAGCGCCGGCCACCACATCCAGTGAAACGGCAGTCGCGCGAACGCGTCTTCCACCTTATAGAGCCCGCTCGACAGCGCCCAGGAAAGCGCGCCGGTGATCAGCCCGGCGAGCGCGCAAGAGGCGAGTCCGAGCGGTCCCAGCGCCAGCGATTGCAGCGGAAAAAGCGGGCCGCTGCCCATCAGCAGCGGTCGCGCAAAGCCGGCGACCGCGCAGGAAACGGCAACCGGCAACAGGCTGCGCGGGCGCAGTTCGAACAGCAGCAATTCCACCGCCAGCAGCACCGCGGCTATGGGCGTACCGAACACCGCCGTCATCCCTGCCACCGCGCCGGCCACCAGCAAGGTCTTGCGCTCGCCGCTCGACAAGTGAAAGTACTGCGCGATCAGCGAACCGATTGCGCCACCCGTCATGATGATCGGACCTTCGGCACCGAACGGGCCGCCACTGCCGATCGCGATCGCCGATGCGAGCGGCTTGAGTACCGCGACAGTGGGCGACATCTTGCTTTTGCCGAATAGAATCGCCTCGATGGCTTCCGGAATACCGTGCCCGCGGATCTGCTCGGAACCGAAGCGCGCAATCAATCCGACGATCACTCCACCGATCACGGGCACGACGACAACCCCCAGCCCGAGTCTGTTGTCCGCAGGCGAATTGCCGGCGATCGATATTGTCTGAAAGAAGAACAGGTTGGTGAAGAAGCGGATTAGATGCAGCAGAAAATCCGCCGCGAAAGTACTGAGAATGCCTAGAACAGCGGCGATGGCCGTGATTCGCAGGAGTCGGGTATCGGTGGCGAAATCGCCCTTTGACGCATGTGTGTGCACGATGGCTCCTGACCGTCGAGTGGAAACGCGAAGATGCGGGCAAAACGCTGCCGCATCCTCGCCCCGACATATTGCATCATTTTGTGATGTAAAGTGCGACCGCCCACCAGGCCTGCGAGCGCAGCGGTGTAGAAACAACAGAGCGCGCACGCATCTGTCCGAATAGTTCAATTAGATCATAGCGTGATATATACTCCCGAGTAAGCGGGCTGATAAACAACTCATAGTGGAGACCGGTCATGACGGACTTTCTGGTTCAGCTTGCACCTTTGCACTGTTGCTGCTTCTGATCGTCGCTCAGGAGCGCCGCGCGAATCTGCGTGAGCGGCTTCTTGCCTCCAGTGTGCGTCGCCGTTGGTGGAATCGTCCGCGCAACGGGCATTGAGGACATTGCAGCCTGCGGATCACCCTGGGGCGCTCGCAGTGGTATGCGCACCCTGCTTATGCTTGCGGCCAGAGAAAGAAGATGTGCGCGCCGTTTGCGTCGGCGGGCATGCTGTCCGTCGGACGCCGCGTGTGCCACCTCTGCCTCGCCGAGCAGCACTCGTTCGGCCATCTCACCAGAAGCAATGGACCACTCGACAACATGTCGAGCATGGTCGCCCCGTACACGCCGACAACGGTAACTGGCACGTCGCCGAAGTACGCAGGGGGTGGCCGCGAAGGCATCACGGCAAGTTGGGCAAGCCGTAGTGGGTTGCGCACTGCAGTGTGCGCCCAAGCGCTCATCGCGCCGCCCTGTTCGGCGTAGAGTTCGGGTGCGCGCGCCGCGGCGCTATAGTGGATAAGCGGAATCACGCAGGCCGCGAACAGGCCCGCCCAACGCCGCCGCGAGAGATGACGTTTCATCCGTCGATGCTTTGACGGATCGAGCGGGCTCCGTCTATCCTCCGCCGACCCGGACATCTAGAGGCCCCAGATGATATCCGCATCACTGTCGCGCGCCGCGCGCATCATGTCCAGAAAAGGCCATGCGCGTTGAGACAAGCGGTTGCGCGATTCGCGGCGGTTGCTGGATGAACAATGCACGCCTTCGACGGTGGCTGCCGCCGCCGCATCCTCGGAAATCGCGGCTTCGAGCCGGCCAATCGCCCTGGGAAGTTCGTCATGCCCGATGACGCCACGGTCTTCCAGACGCTTGCCGATCAAGCCAAGCAGATATTGAGCAAGGTCCCGGAGCATCACGACATCCGGCGATGCCGGCGATTGAAAAGTAATGAGCATGATGCCTCCTCCGGAAGAACGCGGGACAGGCAACTCGTCGATCGGACTCGTCTGCATGCTGATCGCGCGAAGCCTCACGCGTCATCGCATTCTCGTGGATCCTCTGTCGTCATTTTATGTCACAACGTGACTAAATGAAATGTAGCGTCCCCTTTTGCGCGTTGCGGCGCGCGTCCCGTGCGATGGCCCACATGCCGATTTTATATCACATTGAAATATAATCATGACCACACGGTATTCGCGTTATCAAGGTTTTCCCGCTAAGGTGCGCTCCCTTGCCGTGCACTTTGCTCCTTCTATCTTGTCCCGTTCCCTTGCTCTGCGCTGGCTCGCCAGCTTCGTTCCCGTACCGGTTACCGTGAAATGGCAGGAGCGGGCGCACTCATGTCTGGGTGCGCTGCTCGGCATCGCCTTCACTGGCGGCTCGATGTTCGTGCTGCTCGGACCGGCGGCGAACATTCCGCTGCTGGTCGCACCCATGGGCGCTTCGGCGGTCCTCCTGTTCGCCGTGCCCGCGAGCCCGCTGGCGCAGCCCTGGTCGATCGTCGGCGGCAATCTGGTGTCCGCGACAATCGGCGTGACGTGTGCCAGCTTGATCCCCGACCCAACCCTCGCGGCCGCGTTCGCGGTCGCATCGTCGATCTGCGGCATGTTCGCGCTTCGCTGCGTGCATCCCCCTTCGGGCGCGGTGGCACTGACCGCGGTGCTGGGCGGGCCCGCCATCCATGCGCTCGGCTACCGGTTCGTGCTGGAACCCATCGCGCTGCAGTCGGCCGCGCTGCTTGCCGCGGCGCTCGCCTATCACGCGGCGACGGGCCACCGCTACCCGCACAGCAGCGGCCTGGCGCGCGCCACAACCGGCAATGCGGCCGACGACGCGTCGCGCGCAGGCTTTACGCGCGCTGACCTCGAAGCGGTTTTGAAGCGTCGCAGCGAGATGCTGGACATCGACCCGGACGACCTCGAATCGCTGCTGCGCGAAACGCAGCTTCAGGCCTTCTCGCGCAGCTTCGACGAACTGACCTGCGCCGACATCATGTCCCGCCGCGTGATTTCGGTGGCGGCGAGCACGCGGGCAACGGTCGCGTGGGGGCTGCTCAAGCGCAACAAGGTAAAGGCGCTCCCGGTCACGGACGCCGAGCGGAATCTGATTACCATCGTGACGCGGACCGACCTCGTCGATAAGCAGGTTTTCGGCCAGTTCCTGCCGTTCGCCACCCGCCTGGACGGCTGGCTGCGCGGCAGCGCGGCGCGCGCGCCGACCGTCGGCAGCGTGATGAATACCGAGGTTCGCACCACGCGCGCCACAGCGCCGATCACCGACCTCGTGCCGCTCTTCGCGCATCACGGCCATCACCACATTCCGGTGCTGGACGCAGCAGGGCACCTGGCCGGCATGATCACGCAGGTGGACCTGATCGCCGGTCTCTATCGGCAAACCATGCTCAAAGCGCAAAAAGCGGCCTAGCGACGCCCGCTTTGCCCCCAAGGCGAGACCGGCAATTACATCATTATGTGATATGTTCGTCGTTTATTCCCGTTAGCAGGTATCCAATGAAAGTACGGACTCGTGGACTGACCAAAGCCGACTTCGAGCAACTTTCGGAGTTTCGCTACCAGATGCGGCGCTTCGAACGGTTCTCCGAGCAGGCCGCGCAGAGCGAAGGCATCACGCCGTTGCAGTATCTGCTGCTGCTGCACATCAAGGGCTATCCGGAGCGCGACTGGGCCACCGTTGGTGAACTGGCCGAGCGGCTTCAGTCGCAGCATCACGGCGTCGTCGCGCTGGTGTCGCGCTGCGAAGCGCTCAATCTCGTGCGCCGCCAGGTCAGCGAAACCGATCGCCGCCAGGTCGAAGTCCACCTTGAAAAAGCCGGCGAGCGAGTGCTCGCGCGACTGGCGCAATTGCACCGCGCCGAATTGAAATCGCTCGAGGGCGCTTTCCAGATTCCACAAATCGACTTCGACTAAGCTTGAGCATGACTTCACATAAGCGTGACTTTTCGGCCAACGCCCGGCTGCCCGGCATCTTTGCGCTGGCGGCGTGCATCGGGGTAGTCAGCACGCTTGCCGCGTTCGCATTGCTGAACCTGATCCGCCTGTTTACCAATCTGTTCTTCTTCGGCGCACTGTCGTTTGCGGACCGTTCGGCCGCCGGCAATACGCTCGGCGTTCGGCGCGGAAGGCCCGATCGTCATGACCCGCCGTCAATCGGCAAGCGGCGCTTCGCGCCGGCTGGCAGGACCGGCTGATACAAAGATAGCGTCGTGGTGGCAGAAGCCGTTGCACTTTCGCCTCGCCTCTTTTGCGCGGCGCGCGCTATTTGCCCGCGCCGCGTTCGATCGCGCAACTGAGCACGAGTGTGTCGCCGCGGCCGGCTTCGGGGCTGAGCGCGGCGGTATGAAAGTCCACGGAACCGCAACGCCATTCGGCAATAAACCCGTTTTTGCATTTCCCTGCCGGCCGACTCGTGAGCGGGACGCGCGGCGTGTACCCGCAGGTCATCAGGCCATTGCACTGGCGCGCGAAGTCTCGCGTCTGGTTGCCGTGCGGCGCTCCACAGTTCAGGCCGTAACTGCCTGATACGATGCGGATCGTTCGCTCTTGCCCCGGCGAAGCTTGTGCATTAGCCGCGAGAACGAAGAGCGCCAACATCGTCGAGACGCGGCGAATGCTTTGACAACGAGGAGCCGTTCTTGCACTCCGATAAGCAGGCGCTTCAGTCACCGTGCCTCCTTCCAAACACGCAGCGATAGCAAGTCTCCAGCGCATAACCGCGCCAACCCGCTAACGTCAGCCGCTGCCGTCCTGCTCGCCAGCGATGTGCGCCAGCACGCTGGCGACCACCCGATCGCACTGCGCGCCGCCAAACTCGAACAGATCCCGCTCGATCAGGTCTGCTTCCTGCACCAGCGCTTCGCGCAACAGATTCCTCGCGCGAAAATGCCGGCTGCGCACGGTGGCCTCCGGAATCGCGAGACATTCAGCGGTTTCCTCGATGCTCATTTCCTCAACCGAACGCAGCACGAAGACGACACGGAAAACATCGGGCAGCTCGTCGAGCTTGCGTTCCAGCAACGCACGCAATTGCGTGCGCGCGGCCGCCTTGTCCGGCGAATTCGAATCGTCTGCGTTCATGGCGTCGATATCGACATGAGTACCCGGGTCCACCATTGGAATCACATTCTGGCGCCGTGTCTCCCGGCGCAACCGGGCAAAGCATTCGTTGAGCACCAGCCGGGACAGCCAGGTGAGCAGCGCGGAGTCGCCGCGGAACTGGCCAATCGATCGATACGCGCGCAGATACGCTTCCTGTAGCGCGTCTTCCGCTTCGGCGTCGTTGTGCAGCGTAGCGCGCGCGAGACGATACAGGCGCCGGTTGTGCCGGCGCATCAGCAGTTCGAACGCGCTCCGGTCTCCGGCAACCACGCGCCGCGCGATCGACAGATCATCGAGCGTTGCAGGTGCCGGCTGTGGCATTGCGCCGTGCGTCATGACGCGCTCGTCGGGTTGTGTCACCGGACATTCAGTGTGCCGTGCATCGTCGGATGGAAGGTGCATAGATAAGGATAGCTCCCAGCTCTGCCGGCGACAAAACGCCACGACGCGTTCGGCGCAATGCTGCCCGAATCGAACGCCTTCGAGGTCGACGTCGCCGTGTGGGCGAACAGGTCCTTGTTGACCCACTCGACGCGATCGCCCCGTTTGACCGTCAGCGTAGGCGGATCAAAACGCATCTGGTCGATGACTATCCGGTGCGTGAGCGGCTCGGCGCGCGCATGGACGGCCAGCAGCATCCCAAGGGCCGCACAGAGCGCAACGGCCAGCGAGTAGCGGCGCGTGCGCACGTTACTGCCGGCGATCGCACTCACGCGGCTGCGGATGTCAACCATTGCTCTTGCCCAGCTCCGCCTGCAGATGCTTCGCATGGTCCAGATGCGCGACAAAGGCCGGCCGTACCTTGACCAGAAGCGCTTTCAGGTCTTCGTTTTTCGCACTGGGGATCAAGGTTTTGTCGAGCGCATCGAGCACGCTCTCGTGATAGGCCACCTCGTGATCGATATACGTCCGATCGAAAGCCATGCCGTCGAGTGTCTTAAGCTTGGCGAGGTTTTCATCGCCACCCTGCTTCAGGCTTTGACTCGTCGCGTTGGGCTCCGGCGTGACGTGCAGCTTATGTACGAGATCGGTGGCGGCCTTGTTCACGCCGCTGTGGTCGGTGATCATTTGCTGCGCAAACGCTTTGACGTCCTTCGAGTGGGTCTTCGACTCCGCCAGCTTGCCCGCGTCGATATCGACCAGATTGGCGGTGACCACGATCGCCGCGATCTGAGGATCGGTGGGGCCGCCGCTTTGTGCGTAGCCGGCGAAGCTGGCAAACGTCAGTGTCCCGACCAATGCAACGATGATCCGTTTCATGACAAGTCTCCCGGTTTGTCGTAGACGGACGCACGGCCGCGCCGACGCGGTCCAGATCCCATCGATCCGTCACGACCGTTGATATGGACTTAGATGTCACCGGGAAGAGCCCTGTTTCCGCTCGCGGCATCGGTCGACGCGAGTTCGCGGAAATACGAATGGCTGTGGGCTAGCCGTCCGCAGGGGCTCGGGTCGCGGACGTTATTGGCGCTGACCGGATGTTCGCGGGTCCGGCGGATTCATTCGCAGCTTACCCGCCGCGACCCGTACGCGAGCAGACTCAGCCGCCCGTCTTCGGCAGCCACGCGAGCGGGTCGACCGGCTGGCCGCTCTGGCGGACCTCGAACTGGATGGAGCCCACGCCGTGGCTGTCCACGCCGACCTCGCCGATGGTTTGTCCTTGCGCGACGGCGTCGCCTTCCTGCACGAGCAGCGCGCTGTTCTGGCCGTAAGCGGTGATCAGCGAGTCATCGTGCTTGATGATGATGAGCGGGCCATACGCTTCGATGCCGGTGCCCGCGTAGACGACGCGGCCGGTTGCCGCCGCCTTGACCGGATCGCCTGGGCGGCCGCCGATCACGATGCCGTTCGACTTGCCGGGCGCGAACGCTCTGAGGATGGGGCCGCGCAACGGCCATTGCAGCACGCCCTGCTGTGGGCCCGCCGATGCCGTCGGCGCAGTGGGCGCGGCGCCGGGGGCGCCGGGCGCGCCAGGCGCGACGTTGACCGGAGGCGTCACCAGGCTGCCGGAGGCCATCGGGGGAGACACGCGCAGCACCTGACCGGGATTGACGGGCGAGTTGACCGCGAGGCCGTTCCACGCGGCGATTTCCTGCGGCTTGCGGCCATACGCGGAGGCGACGCCAGCGAGGGTGTCGCCCGGATTGACCCGATAGAACCCGGCGGGAACCGGGACCGTACTGAGAGTAGTCGGGCTGGACGGCGCATTGCTGTAGAAGGGCGTGCTCTGCCAGGGCATCGTCGTGCAGCCGCTGAACATCACGCCGAGCGCGGCCGCTGTTACAAGCCGCGTCCCCGTCAACTGCCATCGTCTTGTCATGTGTTTGTCCTCGACACTTGTTTCGATCGAATTCACTCGGCGCCCACGCATTCTCCGTGCCACGGGTCCTGCGGGCGCCGTCGCGGGGGCGGTATTGGCGTGCCGCATTACGCCGCGATGCGCGCCAGCGCCTATGCGGGCACGGCATCGAAGCGAGGCACGCCGCTCACACGCTGCCTTCGGCTTCGACCACCAGTATGCGGGCCGCGCCGATCGGATGAGCCACATGCTCCGTGCCCACCGACGCATAGAACACGTCGCCCGTTTCGAGAACCGTCGACCGTTCGACGCCGGCCTCCCGATAGCGCATCTCGACTCGCCCATCGAGCACCGCGAACACTTCCTCGCCGTCGTTGATGTGCCACTGGTACGGCTGATCGGTCCAATGCAAACGCGTGGTGATGCCGCCCATGTTGGCGATCTCCAGCGCGCCCCAGGCACGCGTCGCGGTAAAGGTCTTGCTGCGAATGATCTTCATGATGAAAGGCAGTGGGGAACCATGGCGCTGCGCGGCCAGTTCGCACCGCGAGCGGGCCGCGCCAACGAGAATGCCCGGCAATCCAGCTGGCCCCATTATAGGACCGACGGGCCGCGAGGCCTCTCAAAGGCCAGCGACACGAATTGGTGTGAGCATTGAAACCACTTGGCGCTAGCCTATACTCAGGCATGCTGCGCGGAACACAGAGTTCGAAAGCGCGTCCCCAAACGCTGAATCCTGCGAGGAGTTGGGCATGAACAAAGCCACCTTTCTGGCCGTGCAACTCAATGTCGACGACGTTGCGGCGTCGCCCGGCCTCGTCGAGTTGCTGAACACGCACCTCGTTTTCGCTGCCGACGTGGCCGAAGCCGCCGACGCGCTCGTGCAACTGGCCAGCATCGCGGGGCTGTCGAGCGGTGTCGAGGCGAGCGTCGAGATACCCGCGCTGGCCATCGAGCGCTTGCGCGAAGCGCTGGACAACCTGAGCGGTTATGACGAATCGTGGCTGCTCGCGCTGGAACCCAGCCGCGAGTTGTTCGATGACATCGGCCGACGGCACCGCACCCTGCACTAGCCGTCACGCTTGCGATTCAACGCGGCGCTGGCGCCGTAAACGACGAAACGCCATCCGCAAAACCGGATGGCGTTTTTTCTTGCTTCGCGCCTGGTCAACCAGGCGGCGCTTTCGGCAGGGCCGGCGTTGTTCCGGACTTAGTTGCCGAAGTAGACCGAGCTACGGTCGCTACCGACGACTGCGCGGCCAGCTTGCGAGCTGCCGGCCATCGGCGCGCCATAGCCGCTGTTCGCGGCCTGAGCGGTCGTGCCGTTCTGGGCATCGACACGAGCTTGCGCCGCCTGCAGATTCACCGGGTAGTCGGAGTGATCGCCCGCCGGGTTGTAGCCAGCTTTTTCGAGCTGGATCAGTTCGGCGCGTACTTGCGCGCGGGTCACCGGCTGGTTCGATTGAGCAAACGAAGCGACTGGAGCAACCAGGGCGGCGGCGACGACAACTGCAGAGATCAGGGTCTTCATGATGTAAAACCTCCATTACTTGTTTTGTTGTGCGCTTTGGCTGGGTTCTCCGTAGCGCTTGATGGCAAGTTTAGGGGGGCCGACACCTAGGTAAATACCTAAAACGATGAAACTCTATTCCGCTTTTTGCAATAGTAGAAGATCGGACAACGGGCACAGTTGCGCGAAAAAGCGAGCCACCGCAACAATTCGGGCAGTTCCTTCCCAACCGAAACGAACCGCGCCACGCGCGATTGGAAGCGCGTGGCGGGTCGTCTTCCCGACGCTCAGCCCCAGTTCGCGTGGAAGCTGCCGGGCTTGTCGATGCGTTCGAACGTATGCGCACCGAAGAAGTCGCGCTGAGCCTGCACAAGGTTCGCCGGCAGACGTTCCGAGCGATAGGCGTCGAAATACGCAACCGCCGACGCGAAAGCCGGCACCGGCACGCCTGCGTTGATCGCGGCCACCACCACCTCGCGCAACGCGGCCTGATAGTTCTTCGCGATGTCGCGGAAGTACGGATCGAGCAGCAGGTTCGCGATGGTCTTTTCTTTCGTGTAGGCGTCCGTGATCTTCTGCAGGAAGCGGGCGCGGATGATACACCCGGCACGGAAAATCTTCGCGATGGTGCCGAAGTCCAGATCCCACTTGTACTCTTGCGACGCGGCGCGCAGTTGAGCAAAGCCTTGTGCGTACGAAATCACCTTGCTGAAGTACAGCGCGCGACGCACGGATTCGATGAACGCGTCGCGGCCCTCGCCGAGCGGCTTGGCCTGCGGCCCGTCGAGCAGCTTGCTGGCGGCCACGCGCTGGTCCTTGAGCGACGACAGCACGCGCGCGAACACGGCTTCGGTGATGAGCGGCAGCGGTGCGCCGAGGTCGAGCGCGTTCTGGCTGGTCCACTTGCCGGTGCCCTTTTGCGCGGCGCGATCGAGAATCACGTCGACCAGATCCTTGCCGGTTTCCTCGTCTTTCTTGCTGAAGATTTTCGAGGTGATTTCGATCAGATAGCTGTCGAGCTCGCCCTTGTTCCACTCGGTGTAGACCTTGCCCAGTTCCTGGTTCGATAGCCCGGCGACCTGCTTGAGCACCGCGTAGCTTTCGGCGATCAGCTGCATGTCGCCGTACTCGATGCCGTTGTGCACCATCTTCACGAAGTGTCCCGCGCCGTCCGGTCCCATGTACGCAACGCACGGCTCGCCGTCCGGCGCCTTGGCGGCGATTTCGGTGAGTATCGGAGCGACCAGGTCGTACGCGTCGCGCTGGCCGCCGGGCATGATCGACGGGCCTTTCAATGCGCCTTCCTCACCGCCCGACACACCGGTGCCGATGAAGTGGAGTCCCGCCTTGGCCAGTTCCTGATTGCGGCGGATGGTGTCGGTGAAATGCGTGTTGCCGCCGTCGATCAGAATGTCGCCGGGCTCGAGCAGCGGCTTGAGCTGCGCGATGGTGGCGTCGGTCGGCTCGCCGGCCTTGACCATCAGCAGAATACGGCGCGGCTTTTCCAGCGACTGCACGAATTCTTCCAGCGTGAACGCCGGCACCAGCTTCCTGTCCGGATATTCGGCGACGAGTTCGTCGGTTTTCTCGCGGCTTCGGTTGTACACCGACACCGCGTGGCCGCGGCTCTCGATGTTCAGCGCCAGATTGCGGCCCATGACCGCGAGCCCCACCACGCCGATTGCCTGCTTGCCCATGTGAATTCTCCAGAGTCGAAAATAGGGTGACGTTGCGCCGGAAGGAACGTCGGCGCAACGTCAAGGATGAAAGAATAAAAGAAATGCGCGCTGACCGCTCGCTGGCGGGCAGCGGGCGCCGGGTTCGCTGCCTGCGGGTCAGGCCACGTCGTTTAGTCGGGTGCGTCATGGCGCGTTGCGTTGCTCGCTGCAGGTGAGCGGCGACTCACGCAATATGCCGGCTTGCGTCCGCAAGAACGCCCGCAAAACCGTCTGTCAGCCCGTCTTTTAGTGCGTCCGTCAGCCCGTCTGTAGCTTGTCCGTCAGCCCTGCACGGCGCTCCCGTGTTTCCTGAACACGAGGCTGAAATTGTTGGCCGGCATCGCGATCGGCTCGTCGCACTTCAACCCGACCGACGCACCGAGCGCGACGACTGCTTCCATGTCGCGCACGCCCCATGCCGGGTCACGGCTGCGCAACTGCTGATCGAACGCGTCGTTGCTCGGCGACGTATGGGCGCCGCCGCGCTTGTACGGACCATACAGATACAGTACACCGCCATCGGTGAGACGACGGCTTGCGCCGGCGAACAGCGCCTCCGCCGCGCTCCACGGCGAAATGTGAATCATGTTGATGCAGACCACCGCGTCGAGCGAATCGACGCCCCAGTCCGCCTGATGCACGTCGAGCGCTAGCGGCGCGCGCACGTTGGGCAGGCCGCCGTGCGCGCGCCACGCGGCAATCGACGCACGCGCGTCGGCGTCCGCATCGCTCGGTTGCCAGTCCAGTCCGGGCAGCGCGCCGGCGAAGCACATTGCGTGCTGGCCGGTGCCGCTCGCGATTTCGAGCACGCGGCCGGTGGCGGGCAACACCTGGCGCAGCACGGCGAGGATGGGTTCGCGATTGCGTTCCGCGGAAGGCGAACGTTGCCGCAGCGCCGGAGGGAAATCTGTCATATCGAGCTTCCGTGTCAGTACAGGGTCGTGCGAATGCGCTCCGCGCGTTCGCAGTCGTTCGTGGCGGCGTCGAACCCGGCGCCGTCGAAGCGCCGATGTCTTTCACCCGCGCTCGGCAGCGCCGATCGCTCGACGTGCGCGCCACCGGTTCGTCGATACATCGTTCAATGGGGCGCGAGGCGCCGGGCCAGTGCGCTCAGCGTGTCGGCGCACGGCATGGTGATTTTCAGTGACAGCAAGGGATCGGCACGCGTGCGCCCCAAATTGATTGCGGCGATCGGCTTTGCCTGCTGGTGCGCCCATACGCAAAAGCGATAACCGGAATAAACCATCAGCGACGAACCGACCACTAGCACCGCGTCCGCTGCGTCGAGCGCATGCGAGGCCGCTTCGACGCGCGCCTTCGGCACGCTTTCGCCGAAGAACACCACAGCCGGCTTCAACATGCCGCCGCAGTTCGAACACGACGGAATGCGAAAGCCGCCCAGATCGTGCCACTCCAGGTGCGCGTCGCCATCGGCGGCGGCTTCGGCGCTCGCCTCGAGCAGCGCGGGATTGTTCGCCTCCAGCGTCGCCTGAATCGATGCGCGCGCATGCTCCATTCCGCAATCCAGACACGTCACGCCACCTATGCCGCCATGCAATTCGATCACCGTCCTGCTGCCGGCCCTCTGATGCAAGCCGTCGACGTTCTGCGTCACCAGCGTCGGTGCATGGCCCGCGGCTTCTAGCCTGGCGAGTGCCGCGTGCGCGGCGTTCGGCTGCGCGTGCGCGACCATCGGCCAGCCGACCATGCTGCGGGCCCAGTAGCGCTGACGCATCGCGAGCGTGCCGAGAAACTCCTGCAACGTGATCGGGGGCGAGCGCTTCCATGCGCCGTTGTCGTCGCGGTAACCGGGGATGCCGGAGTCGGTGCTGATACCCGCGCCGGTCAGCACGAACAGACGCGGATAGCGCTGCACGAAGCGATGCAGTTCATCGAGCGAATGTGATCCAGACAAAGAGTTGACAGGCTCGGACAGAAGGTCGGTCATGACGGGCAGGCAATGAAGGCTACGGTCTGAACGTAAAAGCGGCAACCTCGTTCAACGACGCGCGCGCGGGTTGCTGCGCCGCTCGTGCGCCGGGTGACGGGCCTGCCACTCGGCGAGCGCGGTCCGATAACGCTCGAGCGCTTCGTCGTAAAGATCGAAGATGCAGGGATCGCAGCCGCTATGACAGCAGTCCTCCAGCTCGGGCCGCACGGGCGGCTGCGGCTGCGGGTCGTCGCTGGGTCGGGCTCGGGGCACGGCGAATCGCGTGTATCAAGGCGGGAAGCGGTCAGTATAAGTTGATCGGGCGCACCCTGCAGCGGGCGTGCCGCGCTGGCGGCGCACCGTGCTGCGGGCGTGCCGCGCGCGACCTGCGTGACCTGAGTGACGCTTGTACCGCGTGCACCGCACCTACCGCGTGTACCACGCCTCTCCGCCCGTGCGCCCGTGCGTCCCAGCGCACCGAAGCGCCGGCTAACCTCGCCCGACGAACGGCATTTTGCTCGCCATGATGGTCATGAACTGCACGTTCGCCGACAGCGGCAGGCCGGCCATATAGAGCACTGCGTCGGCGACGTGCTGGACATCCATCAGCGGCTCGGCCGCGATTTCGCCATTGGCCTGCGGCACCCCGCGCGCCATCCGCGCGGCCATTTCCGTTTCCGCATTGCCGATATCGATCTGTCCGCACACGATGTCGTACTTGCGGCCGTCGAGCGACACCGCTTTGGTAAGGCCGGTGATCGCATGCTTGGTGGCCGTATAGGCGATGCTGTTGGGCCGCGGCGCATGCGCCGAGATCGAGCCGTTGTTGATCACGCGGCCGCCGCGCGGGCTTTGCGTTTTCATCATCCCGAAGGCCGCGCGCGTGCACAGGAACACGCCGGTGAGATTCGTGTCGACCACGGCGCGCCATTCGTCGATATCGAGTTGATCGATGTCGACCGGCGAGCCGCCACGCCCCGCGTTGTTGAACAGCACGTCGAGCCGGCCGAAGCGCTCGCGGACCCTATCGAACAGCGCGGCGACGCTGGCTGCGTCCGTCACGTCGCACGCGACGGCCAGCGCGGCCCCCGCGAGACCCTGGGCCTGCTGAACCACCGCGTCGAGCGCCGCCTGGCGACGCCCGGCCAGCACGACGTCGTATCCGTGCTTCAGCAGTGTCAGCGCGCATGCGCGCCCGATGCCGCTGCCCGCGCCCGTCACCAGCGCAACCTTTCCCGTTTTCGTTCCCGTCACTGCCCTCTCCTGTTGGTTGACCCGCTGCGGCCGCTCATGCCGGCCCGTTGGCCCCGCATGCACACCCGCCCCGGTTAGCTGTAGCACCATACAACAGCGGACGGTCGATCACAAATCCACGGGTGGGTTGCCGATGGTGTCGCGGCGACTTTCAGCGCGCTTGCATTTGCAACGATTGCTGCTCGCGCTCGGTCGCGGCGCGCATCGGTGGTATCTTTCGCGGCTGCTGCGCATCACGCGCGATTCACGACCTTCCCGCGACGACGGACCGCCGACAGCAAGCACGCCCGATGAACGAACTCTTCACCACGACGCCTCGCGCCCAGCCCGCGCCGCCGCGCCGTTGGCCGCCAACCCGCTATCCGGCGATACTCCCCGCGACCGCCGCATGGCACGTCCTGGTGCTGGCCGGCTGGCTGCTCGCGCCCGCCGCATGGCCCTGGTGGCTGGCGGCGATCTTCGCGAATCATGCGATGTTCACGGTGGCCGGCCTGTTGCCGCGCACCTCGCTGCTGGGGCCGAACTGGACGCGCCTGCCCGCCGGCACACGCAACGCGGACGCCATCGCGCTGACCATCGACGACGGGCCCGACCCCGTGGTCACGCCACAGGTGCTCGACCTGCTCGACCGCCTGGGCGTGCGGGCCACTTTCTTTTGCATCGGCGCTAACGTGGCGCGCCATCCCGCGCTCGCGCGCGCAATCGTGGCACGCGGCCATGCGCTCGAAAACCATTCGCAGCTTCACGTGCATACGTTTTCGGTGACGATGCCTCGCGGGCTCACCCGTGAAATCGATGCCGCCCAACGCACGCTCGAACAGCTAAGCGGCGAGCGGCCGATGTTCTTCCGCGCGCCCGCGGGGCTGCGCAATCTCTTTCTCGAACCGGTGTTGCGCAAGCTCGACCTGCGGCTCGCGGCATGGACGCGCCGCGGCTACGATACCCGCGAGCGCGATCCCGAGGTGGTCGCGCGACGGCTGCTCGACGGGCTCGCGGCGCGCGACATTCTGCTGTTGCACGACGGCAATGCGGCGCGGACGGTCGATGGAAAGCCGATGATCGTCGCGGTGCTGCCGCGGGTGATCGAGGCGGCTCGCGCGCGGCAGTTGCGTTTCGTGACGCTGCGCGAAGCGAGGCTCGATGCGTGACTCAGGAAGGAAAAGCCACCATCTCATCGAGTCCGCATTGCACAGCATGCAACCCGCTGCAAACCGTATGAGGTGTGGATAGAATCGTGCGCATGCGCCCTAGCCTTCCTCAGCAGCGGGAGCCGGAGCTGCCGCTGCATACGCCCAGTGTATCGTCGGTGACGCTGGCGGCGGTCATCGCCGTCATCGCCTGGATTTCGCTCGCCGCGCAGGCCGATGTCACGATCGATCGCACGCTGGCCCGCGGTTTGAGCGTGCTCGACGGACTCGCTCGCATGAGCAGCTATCTGACCAACCTCACGGTGCTGGCCTGCGCGATCTGCTTTACTTGCGTGGCGCTGCGCAAGCAGCGCTCGCCGCTGCCGCGTTTTTTCCGGCAGCCCGCTGTCGTCACCGCGGTGGTCGTGTACATGGTTTTTGTCGGGCTGGCGTATAACCTGTTGCTGCGCGGCTGGTGGTCGCCGGCACCGCTCAGGCGGCTGCTCACCGAATCGCTGCACAGCGTGCTGCCGATGCTGGTCACACTCTATTGGGTGCTGTTCGTGCCGCGTTTTCATTTGAGCTTGCGTCACTGTCTGCTATGGCTGATCTATCCACTGACGTACCTGGGCGTCACGTTCTGGCGCGGCAGCCTGTCCGACTTTTACCCTTATCCGTTCATCAACGTCGGCACGCTCGGCCTCAGGCACGTGATGATCAACTCCGCGCTGCTGTTCGGCGGCTTTCTGATGCTGATGGCGGTGTTCGTCGGCATCAATTTCCGGCGCCGGCGCTGACGGTCTGACGCGGGCCTACCGACGTTTTTTCCGTGGGTCCAAACCTGTTGGCATACGGGCGCGGTTCTTGCGCGAGGTGTGTGGACGCGGGATCTCGCCATGCGAGACGCTGCGTGACCTGGGTGTGGCGGCGTTGTACCGCAGCGCGCTCACACGTAAATATGACAACGGGAGCAAATTCGTATGGACACCAATTCAGCGGAAGGCACGGTCAAGCAAGTCGCGGGCAAGGTTCAAGACGCTGTTGGCGAGGCACTCGGCGACACCGGCGCGCAACTGGCGGGCAAGGCGAAAGAACTCAGCGGCAAAGCGCAGCAGCTGTGCGCGAGCACGACCAGCCTCGTGCGCGACACGACGGTCGAAAGTCCTTTTACCACCATGGCGGTGGTCGCCCTGGTTGGATTTATCGCTGGTGCGCTGTGGTCACATGGCGGGGCGGATCGCGATTATCGGCGGTAGCAGGTCGGATGCGGCCGCGCCAACGCAGTTCAATGACGGGGATTGAACGAACAGACCGGCGGGCGATGCGCTGAGGGGGTCGCCCGTTTTCCATCGGCGCGGCTGCCTCGCCGCGTCGCGCGCCATGTTGCGCGAACGTGGCTGCTAGCTGTTTTTCTTCCGGCGTGCCGGGCTCATGTCCAGTTCCACCCAGGTCGGCGCGTGATCGCTTGCGTGCGGTTCGCCCCGCACCCAGCGGTCGACGCCCGCGTCGCGCAGACGCGGCGCGAGGTCCGCGCTCAGCAGCAGGTGGTCGATCCGCAAGCCCGAATTCGTGTCCCAATGGCGGCGGAAATAATCCCAGAAGGTGTAGACCCGCTCGTCGCCGAAATGCGTTCGCAGCGCGTCGGTCCAGCCTTGCGCCAGCAGCAGCCGATAGCGCTCGCGACTCTCGGGCTGCAACAGTGCATCCTTGAGCCATGAACGCGGGTTGTAGATATCCTCGTCCGTAGGCACGACATTGAAATCGCCCGCCAGCACCACGGGATGGCCGCTTGTGAAGAGCTTCGCTGCATGCGCGATCAGGTGATCGAACCAGGCGAGCTTGTAGTCGAATTTCGGACCCGGCTGCGGATTGCCGTTCGGCAGATACAGACTCGCGACCAGCACACCGCCCACCGCCGCCTCGAGATAACGGCTGTGCGTGTCCTGCTCGAAGCCGGGCAAGCCGCGACGGTTCTCGAGCGGGGTCTCGCCCTTGGCCAGAATCGCCACGCCGTTCCACGCGCTCTGACCATGCCAGATCGATCCATAGCCCGCGTCGCGCAACTGCGCCACCGGAAAGGCGCTATCCATCGCCTTCAGTTCCTGCAGGCAGACGATGTCCGGCGCTTCGCGCGCGAGCCATTGCAGCAGCGCCGGCAAGCGCGAGCGAATACCGTTGATGTTGAAGGTCGCAATCCGAAGCTTCGCCACGATCTGTGCTCCTGTCAGACGGCTTACTCCGCGGCGGCGTCGCACCACTCCATCGCCCAGGACTTCGCGCACGAAATGGCATTGGCTTCGTTCGCAAAGGAATCGATGTCGCCGGAATCGTGCGACTGCGGGTGCTTGTCATGTTGCGACGCGCGGACGATTTTCGCTCTCGCGTAGTAGAGGCCGTCGTCCGCATGGCGCGCGCGGCAATCGATATGGAAATGCCGGTAATCGAACTGCATGGGCTCTCCTGTGAACGCGCTGTGTCCGTTGCGCGCTAGCAGGGCTCATACCTGGTGCCGCGCAACGAAGCGCGGCAAGACGCGGACACGCGCACGCCCGCCAACCCGCGTGCGCGTATCTTCACCGCCGACTAGCGCCCCTCAATTGGGCACATTCACCGCGCCATTGGTCACCGTGATCGCATTGCTCCCCGGACTCGCCGCGATCGCCGGCAAATCCGCGGTAGTCAGCGCGGGCGCGGCGCCAGGCGTGCCACCGCGCGGTGTCGTGTGAATCACCTGCGACGGCGGCAGCGGCGTGCCGCTCTTCAAGTGGCTCCACATCAGATTGAGCGCCTGCAGATTGTAGTAATGCAGCGGCACGAAGCGCGTATCGAAGCCGGCGACGCTGAGAAACGCGTCGAAGTGCTGCCCGTTCGTCACTTCGTAAAGCGACAGCTGGCTCGCGCCACCCTCGACCACCTGATTCATGCCGAGATACGGCCGCGATGCGTGGTTGATCGGCACCAGCGCATCCGCGCGGCCCTGCACGATGATGGTCGGCTTGCCGTGCAGGTTCGCGTTCACGCGAATCGCGTCGACGCTGGCGTTCAGCTTGCCGCTCGTCCATAGTGAGCGCAGGCAGGCGGCCCCCGTGAAACTGGCATCGGCAGTCGCCAGCCGATGATCCGCCGCGCCGGACGTACCCGCGTTATAGACCAGATTGATGCCGTTGGTCGGCGGCACGCCATTGCCGTTGCCGAACACGGTGAGCATCGGCGAGACGGCCGGCGCCACGCCGGCCGCACCGGTCGCACTGGTGGTGCCGAAGCTGAAATTGCACAGATTGTCGGCGACACTTGCGCGCGCATACGCGTTCGCATAGGTGACGGCGACCGCAGGCACGGCTTGCGAGTCCCACATCGGCGCTTGCAGGACGTCCGAGTCGGTCTGGTAGCCGTTCTGGTGCAACAGCGCGAGCGCGTTTGTCGCCTGGGTCGTCACGTCCGCTCCTGCGATCACCCCGCTCGCCGCGAGCGACGCGCATCGTGCGGTGCGTAGCGCGGTGGTGGTCGCCAATGGCAACGCAGTCAGATACGGCGCACCGGTTGCGGCGGGCGCGAGCGCGGCGCACGGTTGCAGCAGGTTTGCGAGCGTCGTGTAGTCGGCAAGCGGTTTGCCGAACGCGCCGACCGGCACGCCGCCCTGAGCCACCGACACCTGAGCCGGAAGCCGCAAATTGATCTGCGGCTCGCCGACGACCACCGCGGTAATCAACCCGGACGTATCCTGTTCCGCCGCCGCAAGCGACGCCCCACCGCCATTGCTCACCGACGCCGCGATGGTGGTGATCTTGCCGCTCGTATAACGCACGGTGCGCGTCGAACCGTTCAAAGCGCCGTACGAATCGTTGAGCGCCCAATACGCGAACTGGATGGCCTGCAGCGTATTCTTGCCCCAGTCCTGCTCCGGATTCTGCTGCGAGTGCGCGTGCTTGAACGCGTAGCGATTCGGGAACTGGTTATTGAAGGACGCGAGCGCGCTGCCGCTCAGGTTCGCGGTGAAGAGACTCGCCTTGCCGGCGGCTGACGCATCCTGCAAGGTGCCGTCGATCAGCGTGACGCGATTGGTCGACAGTTCGTGCGCGCCGTTGCCGGTGCCCTTGTCGGTGTACGCAACCGCGCAACCGCGCTTGAGGCCCCACTCGCCGGCCGCGGAAATCGCGCCGTACACGCCGCGCGAGCCGGACGATGTCGCGGTGACGATGCATGGCTGATCCGGATTGAAGCTTGCCGGAATCTGCACCAGCAGGCTGACGTTTTGCGTGCCGCTACCGTCGTCGGCGAACGCGAGGTATTCCTTGCCCGCGATCTTGCCCTCGCCCAACGTGTCGTTACCGTTCAGGTCGACATTGGGGCCCCAGAAGCGTCCATAGCCGCCGTTCGCGCTCATGTCGACGAGCGCGCGATAGTTCGACCAGATCGCGAGCCGCCGCAGCTCCGCGGCGCTGGGCTGGGCGGGATTGGCAATGGCGGGCGCGGTGGCCGACGCAAGGCCGGTTTTGCCGAGGCCGGCGGTCAGCAGGTCGTCGCTGTTACCGTCGTAGGACCGCATGGTCACCGTGCTTTGGACAAAAGCGGGCAGCACGTTGCTCGGCGGCGGGTTCAACGTGTCGTCATTGCCGCCGCAGGCACTCAGCACGATTGCCGCCGCCGTCACTGTCGCCACAGTACGTAGTGGCCACGCCATCCCGTAAGCGATGCGCGCAGCCGGCCAGACTCTGATGGCTGATGTCATGTTTCCTGCCTCCATTATTATTAAACTGTTTGTTGTATGTGCAACGGCATGCACATCACGCGCATTTCTGCGTTAAGTTTGCTGAACGCGACGCTTCGGATACCGATGCATCGCTAGCCTGCATCGACCTTTCATTGGAGTCAACAGATCGTCATGTCTACACATAACGAATGTCAGGATCCGGAGGACGAAGCTGCCCTCCCACAGCAACCCTCGCGCCGACGCTTCCTGCAATCCGCCGCTGCAGCGGCAACCGTCGGCGCGGCGCCGCATCTGCGTGCCCAGGGGCAAACCCCAGCCGCGCCCCCGGCGCCGACGAGCCAGACCGTGCCGCCGCGTCCGGTCACGCTGACCATCAATGGCCGCGCTTACACGCTGCAACTGGAACCCCGCGTGACCTTGCTCGACGCGCTGCGCGAATACGCGGGCCTGATGGGCACGAAAAAAGGCTGCGACCGCGGCCAATGCGGCGCCTGCACCGTGCTTGCCGACGGCCGCCGCATCAACTCGTGTCTGACGCTGGCGGTCATGCACGAAGGCGAGCAGATCACCACCGTGGAAGGCCTCGCAACGAACGACGCATTGAGCCCGATGCAACGCGCGTTCATCGAGCATGACGCGTTTCAGTGCGGCTACTGTACGCCGGGCCAGTTGTGTTCCGCGACGGCGATGCTCAACGAATTCCGCAACGGCGCGGCGAGCACCGTGACAGCCGATGTGCGTGCCCGTCCCGCGCAACTTTCCGACGATGAGATCCGCGAACGGATGAGCGGCAACATTTGTCGCTGCGGCGCATACGCGAACATCGTGGCCGCGGTTCGCGCCGCGCATGACGGTAGCAGCCAGATCGGCAACGCCAGCGGCATGCATGACGCGACCGCTGTCGGTGCGGTAGCCGACAAACGTGGCGATGAACCTCGCATTGGCCGCACCGGCCACGGCGCCGCGTAAGGAGCGACGAACATGGATGCGATCTTCTACGAACGCGCCGGCGACATCGCTGGTGCAGTGCGCGCGGCGCAGCAACCGGGTACCGTCTTCATCGGCGGCGGCACCAATCTGCTCGATCTGATGAAGGGCGGTGTGGCGCGGCCGGTGAGGCTCATCGACATCACGCATATCAACGGACTGGACACCGTCAGCACGCTGCCGAACGGTGGGCTGCGCATCGGCGCGCTGGTGCGCAACAGCGATGCGGCGAACCACGCGCTGGTGCGCGAGCAATACCCGTTGCTGTCGCAAGCGCTGCTGGCGGGCGCGTCGGCGCAATTGCGCAACATGGCGACGGTCGGCGGCAATCTGCTGCAACGCACGCGCTGCGGTTACTTCTACGACACCGCCTTCACGCAGTGCAACAAGCGCATACCGGGTAGCGGCTGCGCGGCGCTCGACGGCCGCAACCGCATGCACGCGATTCTCGGCGCCAGTGCGCAATGCATCGCGGTGAATCCGTCGGATATGAGCGTCGCACTCGCCGCGCTCGATGCCGTGGTGCGCGTGAGCGGCCCCGCCGGCGAGCGCACTATCGCGTTCGCCGACTTCCACCGCCTGCCCGCCGACCGGCCCGATGTCGATACCACCTTGCAGCCCGGCGAACTGATCACCGCGGTCGATCTGCCGCCGCCGCTCTTTAGCGATCACTCGCATTACCTGAAAATCCGTGACCGCGCCAGTTACGCATTTGCGCTGGTGTCGGTGGCCGCCGCGTTGCGGATGGACGGCGAGCGCGTGCAGACCGCGCGCATTGCGCTTGGCGGCGTGGCGCACAAGCCGTGGCGCGCGAGCGCTGCGGAACAGATGCTCGACGGACAGCCGCTCACGCAGGCAACACTGAGCGAAGCCGCCGCCGCCGCGTTGAACGACGCAAGGCCGCAGCACGAGAATCGCTTCAAGGTGCAGCTCGCGCAACGCGCGATCGTTCGCGCGGTCAACCAGGCGGCCGCACGCGCGGGAGGTGTGGCATGAACCTGATCGGTCAACCCGTCGACCGCGTGGACGGTCTGCTCAAAGTCACCGGCGAAGCGCGCTATGCCGCTGAATTCCCCGAAGCGCGTCTCGCGCATGCGGTGCTCGTCACGAGCACGATTGCGCGCGGCACGATTGCCTCGATCGACGCGAGCCGCGCGCAAACCGTGCCCGGCGTGCTGCTGGTGATGACGTATCAGAACGCGCCGCGCCTGCCGAACGGCGGCAAGCCCGCGCTCGCGCCGCCGGCCGGCAGACGGTTGTCGCTGCTGCAGGACAACCAGGTTCACTACAACAACGAGCCGATCGCGGTGGTGGTCGCCGACACGCTCGAACATGCAACCGATGCTGCGCATCGGTTGCGCGTGGTCTATCAGCGCGGCGCGGCGACCGTGGACTTCGCGCAGGCCAAACCGAACGCGCACGCGCCGGACAAGCCGCAAGGCCGGCAAACCGACACGCAGCGCGGCAGCTTCGAGGACGGCCTGCAAAACGGCGCGGTCCATGTGAGCGCAACCTACACCACGCCGATCGAACATCACAACCCGATGGAGCCGCACGCCACGATGGCGCGCTGGGACGGCCCGCACCTCACGCTCTACGATTCGACGCAGGGTGTCAGCAATGCGGCGCAGGCGGTCGCCAAGGTCTTCGGCATTGCACCCGGCGACGTGCGCGTGATTTCGCCCTTCCTCGGCGGCGGCTTTGGCTGCAAGGGCTCGTCGTGGTCGCATGTGTCGCTGTGCGCGATGGCGGCGAAGCAGACCGGGCGTCCGGTGCGGCTCGTGCTCGAACGGCCGCAGATGTTCGGTCCGGTCGGCGCGCGCCCGCATACCGAGCAGCACTTCACGATCGCCGCGCGCCATGACGGCACGCTGACGGCAATGCGTCATGACAGCTTCTCCAATACGTCCATGATCGAGGACTGGACCGAGACGTGCTGCATGGTCACGCGCATGCTGTACGCGGTGCCCAATCAGGTGACCACGCACCGGCTCGTGCCGCTCAATCTCGGCACGCCGACCTACATGCGCGCGCCGGGCGAAACCACCGGCTCGTTCGCGCTCGAATCGGCGATGGACGAGCTCGCCGCTGCATTGAACATGGACCCGCTCGCGCTGCGTCTGAAAAATTACGCCGAGTTCGACCCGCAGGAAAACAAGCCGTGGTCAGGCAAGTCGCTGCGTGAGTGCTATCAGATCGGCGCACAGAAATTCGGCTGGGCGCGGCGGCCTGCCGCGCCACGTTCGATGCGCGACGGCAACACGCTGATCGGCATGGGGATGGCGACCGTCACGTATCCGGCCAATCGCAGCGAAGCCTCGGCCATCGCGCGGATTCTGCCGGACGGCACCGCGATGGTCGCGTCGGGCACCCAGGACATCGGCACCGGCACCTACACGGTGATGACCCAGGTGGCCGCCGACGCGCTCGGCTTCCCGCCGGAGAAAATCCACTTCGCGCTCGGCGATTCGACACTGCCGCGCGCGCCGGGGTCGGGCGGATCGCAGTCGGCCGCGAGCGTGTCGCCGGCGGTGCGCGATGCGGCCAGCCAGGCGCGCAGCCGGTTGATCGCGCTGGCGCTCGCCGATCCCGCTTCGCCGGTGCACGGCCTCGCGCTCGACGACATCACCGTGGATAACGGCTGGGTGGTGAGCCGAACGCAACCGGGCAAGCGCGACCCGGCCGCGGCGATCATCGCGCGCTCGGGAGGTCAGCCAATCGAGGCGACTTCGACCGTGGAGCCCGGCAGCGAGAAACACACATACTCGTTTCATTCGTTCGGCGCCGTGTTCGTCGAGGTGCATGTCGACGCTGACCTTGGCACGATCCGGGTGCCGCGTGTGGTGGCCGTGTATGACGTGGGGCGCGTGCTCAACCAGAAGACCGCGCGCAGCCAGTTGATGGGCGGCATCGTGTGGGGCGTCGGGGCGGCGCTGCAGGAAGAGAGCACGCTCGATACCCGTTATGGACGCTTCACGAACGCGAACCTGGCGGAATATCACGTGCCGGTGAATGCGGATATCGCATCGCTCGATATCACGTTTCTCGATCGGCCGGATCCGTATATCAACTCGCTGGGCGTGCGGGGAATCGGGGAGATCGGGATTACCGGGGTGCCGGCGGCGATTGCGAACGCGGTGTATCACGCAACCGGGGTTAGGGTGCGCGATCTGCCGATTACCCTGGATAAGGTGATGGGAGGGACGATGTCCTGAGCATTTGCCCTTGCCTGAGACGCGGGCACGAGACGCTTGCCTGAGCCGGCGTTGCATCGCACAATCTGGCTCATTGCTCAGCATCGGTGCCCCCATGCCCTACGCCTCGCTCGCTACTGGCGTGTTGCTCGCCGCCGGCTTCGGATCTCGCTTCGATCCGCAAGGCCAGCACAACAAGCTGCTCGCGCGGATGCCCGACGGCACGCCGGTCGCACATGAGTCAGCGCATCGGCTGCTGCAGGTGGTCACGCGTGTGGTGGCCGTAGTACGGCCGGGCTCGGACGCGCTCGCGCGTCTGTTGAACGACGCCGGTTGCGACGTGGTGTTCGCCGCCGGCGCCACGCGCGGCATGGGCGCCAGCCTCGCCGCCGGCGTCGACGCGAGCGACGACGCCGCAGGCTGGATCGTCGCGCTCGCGGACATGCCGCGCATCGCCACGACGACGATCGAAGCGGTGGCGCGCACCCTCGACGAGGGCGCCTCGCTAGTCGCGCCGTTTTACGAGGGCGAGCGCGGACATCCGGTCGGTTTCGGCATCGAGCATCGCGACGCATTGCTCGCGCTCGATGGCGACAGCGGCGCGAAGTCGCTGCTGATCTCGCAACGCGTGACGCGAATCGATGTCCTCGACGCGGGAATTTTGCGCGATGTGGATACGCCCGAAGATCTGCGCGCGGTATAGCGGCGAATCTGCAAGACAGTGAGCACAGCAATGACACGCGGGCCAGGCACGCGCCTTGCGCATGCCACACCCGCGCGCAATTCCGGCCGATTGCGCCTAAGCTGAGTGGACGCCATATTTTCTGTCACGAGCGGACGCGTCGCACCAGCGCGCCACGCATCGACTACGGACACGCCCATGAGCGAAACCAGCCCACGCCTGTTCATCGTCTCCCCCCATTTCGACGACGCCGTATTCAGTTGCGGCGCGTTGCTCGCTGCGCATCCCGATGCGGCGGTGTGCACGGTGTTCGCCGCGCCGCCGGAGCACGACATGCATACCCAGTGGGACGCCAAAGCAGGGTTCGCGAGCGCCCGCGAGGCGGTTCACGAGCGCACGCTGGAGGACAGCCGCGCGCTCGAGATGCTCGACGCGATTCCGCTACGCATGCCATTTCGCGACAGCCAGTACGCCGATTCGCCGTCGATCAGCAAGATGGCGGCGGCGCTCGAGGAAACGATTTATCGCACCACCGCCAACACGCTGCTGATGCCGCTCGGCCTGCATCACGACGACCACGCGCGCGTCTTCGAAGCCTGCTGCGAAATCCTGCCGCGGCTCTCGCACCTGGAATGGTTCTGCTATGAGGAAGCGATCCACCGGCGCACGCCCGGCGCAGTGCAGGCGCGGCTCGCCGATCTCGCGCAGCGCGGCATCGTGGCGACGCCGGCCAGTCCGAGCGCGGGCCATACGATCGACGTTCAGCGCCGCGCGCAACTCAAGCGTGAAGCGGTGAATGCCTATGCCAGCCAGTTGCGCGCGGTCGGCGCGGGCAACTACGACGACATCTTTGCCGCCGAGCGGTACTGGCAACTGAGCGTGGGCCGTCGCGCGAAAAAGTAAGCGGCGAAGCGCGGCGCAAACGCCTACGCTAGAAGTGCAATTGCCTGCGCCGGGTTCGAGCGGCATCGCCCGCACGAGGCGCAGTTCACCTACAGGGGATGCGATGAGCTACGACATGCATACCAGTCCGATTCCCGACCCTCACGCCGATCCGAACCGCGATCCGGAGGCCGACCCGCTAGTGCCGCCGTCGCCGGGACATCACGTCGAGGAGCCGCAGCGGCCCGATGGACCGCCGGACAAAGACCCCGTGTGAGCGGGCTTGGAGCCGCGCGGCCAAGGCCCGCCGCGCGGCGTTTGCCGGCTGAAACGGCGCAGGAATCGATCAACGCATCAGGTCGCTGAAGCCCTGCAGCAAACGGTCGATATCCGCGGCGTGGAAACGTTCGCGGCCCGTCTCGCGCACCTTCAAAAGACCCACCCAGCGGCCCTGCGGCGCTTCAGACACAATTGCCGCCGACGCCTCCTGCCCGCTCGACACATGACGCAGCACGGTCCTGTTGCCGAACAGCCCGCGGTCGTCGGCCGCCGAGCTTTTCACGGACGCTGCTTTTGGTGTTGCCATTCAGTGGAGAAATGTGCTGTTTCTTGCATCCCACCCTATGCGCACGGCTTTGCAGTTGATTGGCGTTTTGTGGCGTATTGACGAGCCTCCTGCTGTTATGGGCCTACGTCGTTTTAAACAGTTGATTCAGGCGAGAGCCGCGTCCGTATATCGATTATTAAACAGCCGTATCGATTCTCCAGCATTCCCGGTTATCCGGAGACCGGAATCAGCGATTCACATTCGGACAAATCGATTTTCCGTGAAGCAATAAAAATCCGTTCGCAAACGCGACGATAAACTATTGAACAGACTAATAGCCGGCAAGAAACAGCGGGTTTCCCCTGCCTGCGGAACGACCGCAGAGTCGCCGTAAACAGGGTGAGCAACGCGCCACGCGCCAAAAGCGCACCCGGCACCGACCGAACACCTTGCAAAAACTCATCTGACTGCCATGACTCTGAACAAAAAACTGGCTTCCATGATTGCGGTTCTGTGGACCGGCCTGATTCTGATCGGCGGCTTCGGCGCATGGCAAAACCGTGCGTCGATGATCTCGGACCGCCGTGATCAATTGACCGCGCTGGTCGACCAGGGCAATCACATCGCTGCCCGCTATTACGCGCTGGCCCAGCAGCACACGCTCCCGGAAGCCGACGCGAAGAAGCAGGCGCTCGACACGCTCGCGGCGATGCGTTATGGCAAGGACGGCTATATCTCGGTCAACGATTCGCAGCCGGTCATGCTGATGCACCCGTTCAAGCACGAACTCGTGGGCAAGAACCTCGCACAGTTTGCCGACCCGGCGGGCAACCATCTGTTCGCCGATATCGTCAACGCGGGCAATCACGAGGGCGGCGGTTTCGTCGATTATTTGTGGGCGAAGCCCGGCAGCGACCAGCCGGTGGCGAAGACCAGCTACGCCGCGCATTTCGCACCGTGGGACTGGTACATCGTGACCGGCATGTACATGGACGACGTGCAAAGCGCGTTCTACGCGAACCTGTGGCGCTGGCTCGCGATCACGGTGACGCTCGGCGCCATTGCCACGGCCGTCATGCTGCTCGTGCTGCGCAGCATTCGCCGCTCGCTCGGCGGCGATCTCGAAGTTGCCGTCGAACACGCGAAACTGATGGCGCAGGGCAATCTCGCCACCCGCGTGCCGGGCGCGCCGCACGACAGCGCCAGCCTGCTGCATGCGCTGCAGATCATGCAGGCCGGTCTTGTCGACACAGTGTCGCGCGTGCGCCTGGGCACCGAGAACATCAACACGGGCGCGACCGAAATCGCCGCCGGCAATACCGACCTCTCGCAGCGCACCGAGCAACAGGCGGCGGCGCTCGTCGAAACGGCGTCGAGCATGGACCAGATGACCGTCAACGTGAAGCAGAACGCGGACAGTGCGATGCAGGCCGCGCAACTCGCCGGCCAGGCCGCGGACGTCGCCACGCGCGGCAGCCGCGTGGTCGACGACGTGGTGCGAACGATGGGCGAAATCACCGCCAGCTCGCGGCAGATCGGGGACATCATCGGCGTGATCGACGGCATTGCGTTTCAGACCAACATTCTTGCGCTCAACGCCGCGGTCGAAGCTGCCCGCGCCGGCGAACAGGGACGCGGCTTCGCAGTGGTCGCCGCCGAAGTGCGCAGCCTCGCGCAGCGCTCGGCGACGGCGGCCAAGGAGATCAAGGCGTTGATCGAAACCTCGACCCATACCGTCGACACCGGCGCGTCGCTGGTCGCCAACGCGGGGTCGACGATGGGCGAGATCGTGCAGTCCGTGCGTCGTGTGAACGAGATTCTCGAAGAGATCAGCAGCGCTTCGCGCGAGCAAAGCGCGGGCATCGAGCAGGTCAATCGCGCGGTGGGCGAAATGGATCAGGTGACGCAGCAAAACGCGGCGCTCGTCGAACAGGCCGCGGCCGCGGCGCATTCGCTCAAGGACCAGGTCGCTGTGCTGCGCGAGGCGATTTCGAGCTTCGCGTTGCCGGCTTGAGTTGCCAGGCGGGGCCTTGGAGCAGCAGTCAAAGACAACGCTGGACGGGCAACGAGCGGCTCTGTGACAGGCCCCGTTCGAGTCGACGGATTGATGGAACGAGTCAGCCGCGCGGATCTTTCCAGGTCCGCGCGGCTTTTCTCATTGTGGGGCGGGCGCCTGGCCAGCGTTCATGCTGGTCACAGGTCAAGCCGGAGTCGGTCTCCCCCACGCGGTTTTATGCGTGCGCAGCGTTCTGAAGCACGCTTAGCCGCCTCGAAAGGTCTCGCATGTGCCGTGCATCGCTCAGGTCGCTTCGGGACAGTTAACAACTCTCGACTGAACAATAGGCGGTAACCCTTGCTAGACTGCATGTCGCGCTGGATGATCTGGCCGTCCGCGCGAACCTCGGCATGGATCGCGACGGTCGCGATTCATGCTCCTCCCCCGCAAGCAAGCTAAGGAAACGCCATGATGAATCACACTTTGACGACCGCGGCCGGTGCACCGGTCGGTGACAACCAGAATTCGGAAACCGTCGGCCCGCGCGGCCCGATCACGCTGCAGGACTTCTGGCTGATCGAGAAACTCGCTCACTTCGACCGTGAAGTCATTCCCGAGCGGCGCGTTCATGCCAAGGGCTCCGGTGCATTCGGCACGCTCACCATCACGCACGACATCACCCGTTACAGCAAAGCCAAGGTCTTCGAAGTCGGCAAGGTCACGCCGCTATTTCTGCGCTTTTCCACGGTCGCGGGCGAACGCGGCGCAGCCGACGCGGAGCGCGACGTGCGCGGCTTCTCGATCAAGTTCTACACCGAGGAAGGCAACTGGGATGTCGTCGGCAACAACACCCCGGTGTTTTTTATCCGCGATCCGCTGAAATTCCCGGACTTCATTCATACGCAAAAGCGCGATCCGAAGAACAATCTGCGCGACGCCAACATGGTGTGGGACTTCTGGTCGCGCAACCCTGAATCGCTGCACCAGGTCACCATCCTGATGAGCGACCGCGGCATTCCGAAGAACTATCGGCAGATGCACGGTTTCGGCTCACACACGTTCTCGCTGATCAATGCGCAGAACGAGCGCTTCTACGTCAAGTTGCACTTCAAGTCCAAACAGGGCATCGAAAACTATACGAACGCCGAGGCCACCCAACTCATTGGCCGTGACCGCGAAAGCGCGCAGCGCGATCTGTTCGAACAGATCGAAAAGAAGAACTTCCCGCAGTGGCGCTTCTGCATACAGGTCATGCCCGAAGCCGAAGCGTATGCGCGCCAGGAAAACCCGTTCGACATCACCAAAGTGTGGTCGCATAAAGACTACCCGCTGATCGACGTCGGGGTGCTGGAATTGAACAGGAATCCGGACAATTATTTCGCCGACGTCGAGCAGGCCGCGTTTACGCCCGCCAATATCGTGCCGGGCATCGGCTTCTCGCCGGACCGTCTGTTGCAGGGGCGCCTGTTCTCGTATGGCGACGCGCACCGCTACCGGCTCGGCATCAACCATCATCAGATCCCGGTGAATGCGCCGCGCACGCCGAATGTGAACACCTATCATCGCGACGGCGGCATGCGCACGGACGGCAATCTCGGCGCCACGCCAAACTACGAGCCGAACCGGTTCGGGGCATTCCCGCAGGACGCATCGGTCAACGAGCCGCCGCTGAAGGTTGAAGGCACGATCCAGCGCTACAACCATCGTGACGACGACGACTACTTTAGCCATCCCCGTGCGCTATACAAGCTCTTCGACGCGGCGCAACGCGAGCGCCTGTACGACAATATCGCCGCGGCGATGGCCGGGGTGTCGAAGGAGATCGTCGAACGGCAATTGGCGCTGTTCGAAAAGATCGACCCAGGTTACGCGGAGGGCGTGAAGAAGGCGCTCGGCAAAACGCCGCCCGTTTCGGAAACTGCGTTGCCTTGAGCGATCGGTTCGAGCCACTGGCTTCGGCCACTGCCTTGAACCACTGCGCGACGTCGCCGCTTTGAGGCGTGGCAATGTGTGTTGCCGGTCGGTTGCGCGACCGGCAACCTTTCGATTTTCCGGCGATATCGCTTGGTCAATCAGCGGCCAAGCCCAAGTGTGCGCTTCGTCGCTGCACGCTTTCACCAACGCCTCGATAGCAGTGCGACCATGGCTTTTGCGCCTGCGGTTGTCATGACCGCCAATCCGCCGACGTCTTTATAAGAGACCGATCGCTGCGCACCGCCTTGCCCCTTCACCGCTTCTTAAGTTTCGCTTAATTGTTCCCTGCAACCATGGCGCACCATCCCCTGTTGGGCCGCCAGAACATCGGCGGCTTTTTTTAACGGGTATCGACAATACGTCGAAAGACGAACTGCGCGCCCGTCAAGAAGGAGTCAAATCATGGTTGAAGACACGGTATTCGAGCATCTGCGCGCTATGCCCGACAACGATTGGGTTCGCCAGATTCACTCTTGCAAGATCTCTGACCCGCTGCAGCCGCCTTGGGGACGCTCATACCGGCTGGTCGAATGGACCATGAAGCACACTCCCGAATCGAGCCGCCGGGTCGTCCCCGCGGAAAGCACACCGCTCGAAATCGCTCAGGCCGTCGTCTCCCATGTGCCCGGCCGCCGTTTCTGCCAGCACGGCGACGAGTAACTTTTCCGCATCCGGCTCACTACTTGCGCTCGCCGCGCAATGCGGCCGAAGCGCAATACTCCAGCGCATCGTCCAGCCGGTCGTCGCCCCAGAACATTTCACCGCCGACAAAAAACGTCGGCGCGCCAAAGATCCCCTTAGCCGCGGCCATGCTGGTCTGCTCGCGCAGGCGCAGCTTGTTCGCTTCGCTTTGCGCGTCGGCGATGATCTGCTGGGCGGGCAAGCCCACATCGTCGAGCGCTTCTTCGACCACATCCGCTGAACCGATGTCGCGGTCGTCGACGAAATTCAGTTGCATGATCTTGCGGCAGTACGCGCCCATCCATGGCTGCTCCGCGCCCAGCAGCGCCACGCGCATCGCGAGCAGCGCAGCTCGTGGAAAGACCGTGGGACGCGTGAGTGCCAGACCGTATTTGCGGCATTGGCGTTCCATGTCTTTCCATACGTAGGCGCCCTTTTTCTTTTGCAACACGAATGGCGAATCGTCGAAGCCCAGGTCGCGGAACACGGGGCCCAGCAGGAATGGGCGCCATAGAATCCGCACGCCATACGACTGCGCCCGCGCGTCGATGCGCATCACGCTGAGGTAACTGTAGTTGCTGCCGAAGTCGAACCAGAACTCGAGTTCGGCTAATGGTGCCGAGGTGTTTTCAGTTGATGACGCTTTGACGATCATGAATCGCCTCCAGATCATGTACGGTCTGCGACCATTCGCCGCCGCCGATGCGCTGCGCCTCTGCTCAACGGTCGCGCGGCACGTTAATGCTATGGGCTGCCCGTGCGCCCGGCAGCCGATCACGCCGTGAAGCATCGGCACGGCATACCGACCGCCATGCGTCTTTTATCACCGCAATCTCATCTTTAGCGCTGCCCACGCGGCTGGATTGCGCAGCCAGCCGCTAACGTGTTTGCGAAGCCACGCGCAGGCCAAGCGAAATGAACAGCACGCCGATGATCTTGTTTTGCCAGCGGGTCAGCCACGTCAAGCGCTTGACGAGTTTCCCCAGTGGGCCGATGGTCAATACCAGCAGCGTCGTGTAAAGCGCGCTCATGCCGACGAAGATCAAACCCAGCGTGATGAACTGCACAAACGTGGAACCGTGCTCCGGACGCACGAATTGCGGCAGAAAGGCGAGAAAGAACAGTGCGGTCTTCGGATTCAACAGTTCGGCGGGAATCGCCTGAAAGAACGCTTTCGCAGCAGATACCGGCGCGACCGCCGGCATGTGCGGGCTGTTCGCCGACTTTTTCTCACGCAGTGCGCGAACGCCCAGATACACCAGATAGGCAGCGCCGACCAATTTCACCGCGTTGAACGCGAGCGCGGAGGTCATCAGCAGCGCCGAGAGGCCGACGGCCGCGCCCAGCGTGTGCATGAAATCGCCGGCGGCAATGCCCAGACCCGTGAGAATGCCGGCCTTACGTCCGCCGTGTACCGTGCGCGTCAAAACAAGCAATACGGCGGGGCCCGGAATCAGAAAAAGGCCAAACACGACCGCAACGAAAGTCGCCAACGTAGATAGGTCAAGCATGTCGCCTCCTGTATCGACGCGCTGAACTCAATGGAGTCGCGCGTTCTGCCGGCAATTGTAGACGAATAGCCGAGTGGTCGCCGTCCCGAACCGGCGACGTGGCGACACTTCCGGTCCGCTTCTGCGCGATATCGGTGATAGTCGAAAACGGTATGCTGGCAAGACCGGCGTCCGAGAATGCTCGCCGCCTATCCGTGCACCAGCACGCCGCCAAGTGGCGGCATGTGATTCAGGCCGCCCCAGAAGCCGAGCGGCACCGCAGCCGTCGGCCGAGCGATGCGAGTTCTTATGAACATCGCCCGCCGCATTGCTTTTCAAGTTACGGAGGTGTGCAAAATGAATCTAGACACGCGCGCGGAACTCGCCCATCGGGTTAGCGTGGGGCGCAGCCAGGCGTCTGGACACTAGCGGCCATTGACATGCCTATATAATCAAAAAACCATCTCTCCATACGATTGCGAAAATACATTGCTGCCCGATATTTCGATTGCGGGGCCGAAGATGGCCGCCCTCGCCCCGGTGCTGTTTCCCGAAATGTCGAGGCGCGGCTCGGACCCTGGCGACCTGACCGGGTGGCTCGCTGCAACCGGTGCGCAGACGCAGACCGCGCCTTTACAGGTTCATTGCGCAAATCAAACATGAGTTACACCATTTCCACGTCATGCAGCAAAGAACTCGAAATCCGCAAGAGCCGCTTTATCGCCTTCGCAATACCTGTGGCCGATCGCGATGCCGCAATGGCCGAGTTGCGCCGGCTACGCGGTGAACATCCGGCGGCGACGCATGTATGCTGGGCGCTGCTCGCCGGCGGCCAGTCCGGCATGTCCGACGACGGCGAACCATCCGGCACCGCCGGCCGGCCGATTCTCGAAGTCCTGCGGCATCACGATCTGGATGGCGTGCTGGCCGCTGTCGTGCGTTATTACGGCGGCGTGAAGCTGGGTGCCGGTGGTCTGGTGCGCGCTTACACCGATGCCATCGCATCCGCTTTGCTGGACGCTTCGCGAATAGAAAGGATTGCTCAAGTTTCGTTGAGCGTGGAAGTGAGCTATGCCGAGGAGGCCAAAGTCCGCCGATGGATAGACGCGCACGGCTATGCGCTCGTGGATAGCGCTTATGCCATGCTGGTGAAGATGACGATCCGGTTGCCCGTCAACGCGCTCGACGATGCGCGGCGAACGCTGGTCGATATCACGCAAGGCAACGCGGGATTCCCTTGAGGAACCGGCGAATCCGTTGGGAACGCCTCGGGCATGCAACGCGTGTCCCGTCAGCACGCCCATGAGCCCGGCTCGCTGTTACCATGCTGTTCTTTACAGAGTTGACTCCACTGAAAAGGCCAAGCCTCTGACTTCGACTGCCGCTTTCTCCAGCACAGCGCCTGAGTCGCCGCAACCGGGCGCGGCTTCACCGCGCTCGACCTGCGCCGCGCGCTCGCCGTTGATTTCCACCGTGCGAACGGGTTGCGGTGCCGTCGCATTGCCGTTGCTGCTTTCCGCATGCTCATGGTCGTGGTTCGGCCTGAACGGCAGCGCCCCGCGCGCGAGCGCCCATCCTACCGGCTGGCTCAGCGTAGCCCCGACTCACGAGTTCGCCTACATGCCCGCGCGCAGCGGACGAATTTCGCCGAATCGCATCGAGAACACCGCGATGACCGGCGTCGTCCTCAAGGCGGATGTCGCCGGTACGGTGCGCGACAGCGTGGCGCGCAGCTTGCAGATTGCGGGCTTTCACCTCGACGAAGGCAAGCGTGTGCTCAGCGGCACCATCGAAGCCTTCAGCGTCGACGATACGCGCTCTCCGGCATTCTGGACGTTGAAGATGCGCTATGTGGTCGTCGATACGGCGACTCGCACGGTCGTATTCTCGACCACGAAGACAGTCAAACAGAAGTCGCCCAAATTCACCAATAACATGATCGCGATTCAGGATACGGTGAAGCTGAGCGTCGATGCGTTGATCCGCGATCCCGGGTTCGTCAAAGCCGTGAACTGAACCCGTCTGCAAAACGCACCTGCGTTGGAACCAGTGACATTCCAGCCGGCCGGCTCCGCTACAATCCGGTTACACGTGTCGCGCGGCTTTGCGCGCGATTGTTCGGAACGCAACGTTCAGGTGCAAGTCATCATGTCCATCACCGCGTGGCTATTGTTTCTGCCCGCCTGCTTCGCGATCAACCTCGCGCCCGGGCCCAACAACCTGTTGTCGATCAACGTGGCGGCGCAGCATGGCTTCGTGACGGCCTTCGTCGGCGGCACTGGCCGGCTGGTCGCATTCGCGATGATGCTGGTGCTCGCCGCGACCGGCCTCGCTGTCGTGTTGCACGCATCGCAGTGGTTCTTCCTGGCGATCAAGCTGACCGGCGCCGCGTATCTGATCTGGCTGGCCGTTCAACTATGGCGCAGCGAGGCGCCCGCAATCGACACCACCCAACCGCAGGATGCTTCGCTCGGACGCATTGCACGGCAAGAGTTTCTCGTGGCGGCAGGCAACCCGAAAGCAATTCTGGTCTTCACCGCATTTCTGCCGCAATTCGTCGATGTCGCGAAGCCGATGCTGCCGCAATTCGCGGTGCTCGGTGCGAGCTTTCTGGTGCTCGAGTGGGTGGCGGTCGCGCTCTATTCCTGGGCGGGTATGTATCTGGGCAAATGGTTCGTGCGCGCGAAGGTTCGGCGGTGGTTCAATCGCGTTTGCGGCGGGTTTCTGGCGGCGATCGGAGTGAGTTTCCTGCTCGTGCGGCGAGGATAGCGCTTTGCACGCGCAAGTTGCGTGACGTGCTATCCGGCCAGGTGTACACGTTCAGCCGCATTTTCGCGACTTCCTCCATAAGCAATTGCTAATGCTTCGGCCGAGAAATTTTAACTATCTGCATTCGTCGCGCCCCTTTATGCTCAGACAGTGACCTGCTGCCGCGCGAAGCGACAGCGGTAGCGGGCAAGCGACTTTTCACAGTCACGGGAGCGGCATCATGAAGATCTGTATCTTCGGAGCGGGAGCAATCGGCGGTTTGATGGGCGTGCAACTGGCACGCGCCGGCGCAGACGTGAGTTTCGTCGCCCGTGGCGCACATCTGGCGGCGATGCGCGAACATGGCGCACGCCTGATCATGGACGGCCAGACGTTCAGCACGCCGGTTCGCTGCACGTCCGACCCGGCTGAACTCGGCGTACAAGATTTCGTGATCATCACGCTGAAGGCGCATTCGCTGCCCGGCGTGGTCGACGCGATGCAGCCGCTGCTCGGCAAGCACACGGCGATCGTCACCGGCGTCAACGGGATCCCCTATTGGTACTTCTACCAACACGGCGGACGCTTCGCGGGTACGCGCCTCGCGAGCGTCGACCCGGACGGCGGTCAATGGACCAAGCTCGGACCGGAACGGGCGATCGGCTGCGTGCTGTACCCCGCGGCGGAGATCGTCGAGCCGGGCGTCATCAAGCATGTGTACGGGAAGAAATTCCCGATCGGCGAGCCGAGTGGCGAACGCACGCCCCGCATTCAGCAACTGCACGAAATCATGCAGGCCGCGGGCTTCGAAGCGCCGATTCGCGAGAACATCCGCGACGAAATCTGGCTCAAGCTGTGGGGCAACCTGTGCTTCAACCCGATCAGCGCATTGACGCATGCCACGCTCGACGTGATCACCAGCGACCCGGGCACGCGCGCGGTATCGCGCACGATGATGCTCGAAGCCAAGCGGATTGCCGAGCAGTTCGGCGTGCATTTCCGGGTCAATGTGGAACGGCGGATCGACGGCGCGGGCGCGGTCGGCGCACATAAAACGTCGACGCTGGTCGATCTGGAAAATCGCCGCCCCATGGAAATCGATCCGCTGCTGACGGTGGTACAGGAAATGGGGTGCCTCGTCGCCGAACCGACGCCTACGATTGACGTCGTGCTTGCGCTGATCAAGCTGCGCGAGCGGATGGCATTGCAGGGCGATTGAGCGCAGCGTCGTCACATCCCGTTGTTCGCGGCAATCTCGCCGCAATAAAAAAGGATCGAACGCCAATGCGTTCGATCCTTTTTGCTCTCCCGCGCGACTGCCCCGATTGCGTTACTGATCGATCGCGAGCCAGACCGCCTTCGGCTCGGTGAAGTTTTCGATCGCGACATCGCCATGCTCGCGGCCGAAGCCCGAGTCGCCGGCCCCGCCCCATGGCAGACGCACGTCGGTATAGCCGTAGGTGTTAATCCACACGGTTCCCGCTTTGAGGTCGCGCGCCACCCTGTGCACGCGTCCGATGTCCGCGCTCCATACCCCCGCCGCGAGGCTGTACAACGTGCCGTTAGCAATCCTTATCGCATCCGCTTCGTCGTCGAAGCGAATCACGCTCGCAACCGGACCGAAAATCTCCTCCTGCGAAATGCGCATTTCGTGTTCGACGTTGGCAAACACCGTCGGCTCGACGAAGAAGCCACGCTCGCCGACCCGCGAACCGCCGGTCACGAGCGACGCGCCCTCCGCGCGTCCCGCGTCGACATAGCCGAGCACGGTCTTCATCTGCGCAGCGGAGATGAGCGGACCCATCGACGTTTCTCGCGCCGACGGGTCGCCGATTTTGATCGACTTGGCGCGCGCGGCGAGCCGTTCGACCACTTCGTCATAGACGTCGCGATGCGCGAGGATACGCGAGCCTGCGGAACACACCTGGCCGGTGTTGAAGAAAATGCCCGACGCCGCGGCGCGCACTGCATTGTCGAGATTCGCATCCGCAAAGATCAGGTTCGCCGACTTGCCGCCGAGTTCCAGCGTGACACGTTTGAAGTTGCTCGCAGCGCCCTGCAAAATGCCGCGCCCCACAGACGGCGACCCTGTGAACGTCACTTTGTCGACGCCCGGATGTGCGACCAGCGCATCGCCGACCACACGTCCCTTGCCGGTGACGATGTTCAGCACTCCCGGAGGTACGCCCGCTTCGAGCGCCAGCTCGCCGATACGCAATGCGCTAAGCGGGGTGATCTCGGCGGGCTTGACGATCAGCGTGCAGCCGCATGCGAGCGCCGGTGCGATCTTCCACATGCCGATCATCAGCGGGAAATTCCACGGCACGATCGCGGCGACCACGCCCACGGGCTCGCGTACCGTGTACGTCAATGCATCGGGGCGCGTCGGCACCACTTGACCGTTGATCTTGTCGCACCAGCCTGCGTAGTATTCCAGCGTATCTATCGCGGCCGGAATGTCCTGGCGCATCACTGCCGCAATCGGCTTGCCGGCATCGAGACTTTCGAGCGCGGCGAGCTCGTCGAGATTCGCGCGCATCAGACCGGCGAGCCGCATCAGAATGCGGCCACGCTCGGCCGCGCGGATCGAGTTCCATACCTTCAGGGCCGCGCGTGCGGCCACCACCGCGGTATCCACGTCCGCCGCGCTGCCTTGGGCGACCATCGCGATCGGCTCTTCGGTGGCCGGGTTGATGTCGACGGAATACTCGCCCCCGCCAGGCGGCAGACGCTTGCCGTCGATCAGCAGATCATGGTGTATGAGGTCCGTTTGAGTTTCCATCATGAAGCTCCTTGAGTGGATGTCTATATCGCGGACTGCCGGAAAAGCGACTGACTTGCAGCGCCAGCAATCGGGGCCGATGCTGAGGCTTGCGAGAGACAGTCGACTTTGTGCCCCTATGGCGCGCGGACTGACTGTAAAGCGGGCGATGCGGCAAACGTTCGCCCGCCCGCTGCCGCATCACACGCAAGCCCCACGTTCTGCGAAGCAAAGTGCGCCGTCCGTTTATTCCCCTGTCTGCTCCGGCCAGTGGCTCAAGCGGGAAGCGTTGCGGTTGTTGCCCGCGGCCGCCAGCACGCCTTGAGGTTCTTGAGGCTCGTTGGCCGATTCGATCCAGCGTGCGCGCATCGGCTTGAGCAAAAGCTTCGCCGAAATGCCCGCGGCAATCGTGATCGTGGCGGAAACGATGAAAACCAGATTCCAGCCACCCGCCGCAGCGAGCACCGATGCAATCGGTACGAGCAGAGACGCCGTACCTTTCGCGGTGTACAACGTGCCCGCATTCGCAGTCGCATATTTGCTGCCGAAGGTATCGGCGCAAATGGCCGGGAAGATCGAAAATATCTCGCCCCAGAAGAGAAAGATCAGCGCGGCGAACGTCATGAACGCATACGGATTGCTGCCGAAGCGCATCATCCCAAGCAATGCCAGGCCCTCGCCGATGAAGATCAGGAACATCGTGTTTTCGCGGCCGATCTTGTCGGAGATGAAACCGCACAGTGGACGCGTCAAGCCGTTGAAGATGTTGTCGATCGAAAGCGTCATGGTGAGCAGCGGCAAGGTCAGGCCGAAGATCGACATCGGAATGCGGGCGAGGCCCCAGTCTCGCGCGATCGGACCGAGTTGCGCAGTCGCCATCAAACCGCCCGCCGCGACCGCCACGAACGACGCGTAGATCACCCAGAACACCGGTGTCTTGATCATCTGCCGCGATGTGAAGTCGACCTTCGACACCGCGAATCGGCTACTGCGCAGTGCTTTCTGGTGCAGAGCCGGCCTCACCAGAAGCATCGCTAGCAACAGAATGGTGACGCCCTGGAAGATGCCGAAGAAGAAGAATGCATGCTCGTAGCCTGAGTGCGTAATCATCCTGGCAATCGGGACCACCGTGATCGCGGCGCCCGCGCCGAAGCCCGCGGCCGTCAACCCCGCGGCGAGTCCGCGCCGATCGGGAAACCACTTGAGCGCATTGCCGACGCAGGTGCCATACACGCCGCCCGCGCCGAGCCCACCAATGAAGGCCGCCACGTACAGCACCCCCAGGCTCGTCGCATATGAGTTCAACACCCACGACAAGCCCGCGCAGACTGCGCCCGCCGCCACGACGGGCCGTGGCCCGAAGCGGTCCACCAGCCAGCCCTCGAAAGGCACCAGCCAGGTTTCGGTCAGGATGAAGATGGTGAACGCGAGCTGGATGGACGCTTCGCTCCAGTGATGCCTGGCGTGCATCGGTCCGACGAACAAGGTCCACGCGTATTGCAGGTTGGCCACCAGCGCCATGCACGCAATGCCGATAACGAGTTGCCACCACCGACCGCCCCAGAACATGCGAGTCGGGGTTTGCTGGGTAATATTGTCCATGAGCCTTGTCTCCACTATGTATTTAGTGCAGCCGGTCAACGTCCCGAAGGAAGTCCCCTCGGGGGAACACGCCGCGCTGTATGTGTCCACCTTATGGTTTAAACCCCGAAAAGCCTTGCCATTCGGGAAGATTTAATTTTTGTTTTTCGGCTTCTTTAATACACCGGACTCCGAACACCCCAATTTCCCGCAACGCTGATTATTCCGATCATTAATACGCCGAGGTGGACACCGCCGGGCTGTTGGGTGCGCCCCGCTTGCGATGCAAGCGTTAACCCGAGTGTTTCACCGACAATTTGGCTTATACAGAACCATGCTAGGGTCATTGCTAAATTACTAATAATTAAAGTTTGTTATTATGTCGATTCACGTTTGCTTATATATCGGCGATGACAATGCGCAATGCAACACTGCGGCAATTGAAGGTCTTCGAAACGGTGGCGCGCCATCTGAGCTTCTCGCGCGCCGCAGAGGAATTGCACCTGACGCAGCCCGCCGTCTCCACCCAGGTGCGGCAACTCGAAGAACACGCGGGCTTGCCGCTCTTCGAGCAGTTGGGAAAAAAGATCTACCTGACTGCGGCCGGCACCGAAATGCTCCACTACAGCCGCGCGATCATTCAGCAATTCCATGAAGTCGATCAAGCGATGAGTCAGCTCAAGGGCGTCTCGGGCGGCAAGCTCAACGTGGCGGTCATCAGTGCCGGCGATTACTTCTTTCCCCGGCTCCTCGCCGAGTTCACGCGCCGCTATTCCGGCGTCGCACTCAATCTCGCGGTGCACAATCGCGAACAACTGTTGCATCAACTCGCGACCAATCAGACCGACCTGGCGGTCATGGTGCGTCCGCCGCACGAGACCGACGCGACCAATGAGCCCTTCGCGCCGCATCCGTATGTCATCGTGGCCGCGCCCTCGCATCCGCTCGCTCACGAGCGCAACATCCAGATTAGTCAATTGGCGAACGAGGCGTTCATCGTGCGCGAGCGCGGCTCGGACACATGGAATTCGATGGAAGAAGGCTTTGCCGGGCGTCTTGCGAATCTGAAGATTGCGATGGAGATCAAAAGCACCGAGACGATCAAGCAGGCGGTGATCGCCGGCATGGGCATTGCATTTCTCTCCGCGCACACGATCAGCCTCGAGTTGCAACTGGGGCACCTCGTCGTGCTGGACGTAGAGGGTTTCCCCGTCATGCTCAACTGGTACGTGGTGCACCGCAAGAACAAACGTCTGCCGCCGGTGGCGCTCGCGTTCAAGCGCTTCCTCATGGAAGAAGGCGCGAGCCTGATCGAGAAGATCACGCGCGTGAAGGAATTGAGCGTATATAAAGAGTAGGCTATGGAAATCCAATAAAACTTTAACTATTGCAAATCGTTCAGTACTTCTATGCTGCAAGCGAGTTCTCTCACCTGGCAGCCGAGGAGGCCGATCATGAACCATGCTCCCGTTGAATCCCGCACCGTCAGCACGCATGCTGCGCGTCCTTCCACAGACCACGCCGACGACGCTCACCTGAGCGCCTACAACGCCGCGTTCAGCGACCTTGGCCTGCGCTTTCGCTGGGACGGGGCGACGCTCGACATGCTGAAGGAATTCACTGGTGAAGTGGCCCGAATCACCGCGTACATCGAGCGGTATCACAGTCATCTTCATCGCGCATACGATGCGGACTTTCTGGCGCAACTGATCTTGCACAAGAAACACCAGTACTACAGCGAGTTCGCGTCGGCCGACTGAGAACGTCGGCGGGCCGAGGCTCCCTTCGGGGGCAGGCTCAGGCCCGCCGAGTTTCGCGCTGACTGTCGTGCCGGTTCGCATATTCATATATTTAGCGACGCGTAATGACATGGGTCGGGCGATGCCAGGCACCCATGCGTTGACGCCTGATCGCGCTGGCGCTCGCACGTGCGCCTCGACGATCTCGATATGCCGACGCGCGCAGCGTGCCTGGCGTCGTCTCACGCAGTGTCCACGCCTCTTCCTCTGCGCCATGCCACTCGATCTGGGCGAGCAGTCCACGCTTGGCCCACGCGAGGCCAGATGAGCGCCCTGCAAAAGCATGCATCTGTAAAGCGTGGCCCGGATGGCTACCGGCATCGTCCGCTTCCGAGTATTCACGGCTCGTCATCAAATGCACGCCTAGCGAGCATGCCAGCGCGCTCATCGCCAGCAGCGCGGCGAGTCCGAACGGCTGCGCCTGCTCGGTCACGAAGCCGTAGCCCAGCCATGTACACAGCAACATCGCAAGCACGTTGACGATGCGGTGGCCAGGACGGGTCGCCGCGTTCAATTGCAGCGCACCGCGCAATTTGTATAACGCAATCGCGCAAGTCGCGAAGATCAGCGCACCGATGAATACCGCGGCATAGAGCCCGATTCGCTCGACATTGCCGCCCCCCGTGGCCGCCGACAGATAGCGCGCTATCCCGCTCGACATAACGGCGAGGCCCATGCCGCTGCCGAGCAGCGTGACAAGACCCGGCCGCCGCGTCAGATCACGGCCGCGCACGAGCCATGCGCCTAAAGCGGCGCCTGCTACGGACGCGTCGATCAGCGCGTCGCTCGCGCCCATGCCCGCCGCCAGCAAGCCTGCAAGCACGGCGGCCAACGCGCCCGCTTGCCAATACGGTCGATCGGTCGATCGCCGCTCCTGCAGCCGGGGTCCGAGAGCCGCAAGCGCAACCGTCAGCACGGAGACCAACGCCGCGGCAAGCGCTGCTGCCAGCGCTGCCAACACGCTCATCCACGCGCTAGTATCAAACGTCTGCGGCATGCGTGATTCTCCGAGTTGCGTGGCAGGGACGCGGCCCGCTGGCCCAATACTTCTTCCTTCAGGCCGCTCCCGCCGTTGCGATTGTCCCCGACTGAGCAGCGTCGTCCGTGCGTCCGGCGACGCTCAACGTATTGCTGAGCGTGCCGATACCGTCGATCGTGATCGCCACCGTCGCGCCATCCCTGATCGATCCGACGCCGACCGAAGTCCCGCACGCGATCACATCGCCTGGCTCCAGCGTGAGATCCTGCGAGATCAGGCTGACCTGCTCGGCGGGTGAAAACACCATGTCGACGAGCGGATAGTGCTGCCGCTCGACGCCGTCCAGCGTCGTGACGAGATGCGCCTGCCGCCAGTCGAAGCCGGAGACGATCGCGGGTCCGATGCAGCAAAACGTATCGAATCCTTTCGCGCGGCACCACTGTGGAAAGTGCGGATTTTCGTTGAGCAGATCGGCGGCGGTCACGTCGTTGACGAGCGTGTAACCGAAGATCGCATCAGCCGCCTGTTCGAGGCTCGCATTGCGGCAGCGCCGGCCGATCACGATGCCCAGTTCGCCTTCGAAGACGATCTTGCCCGCATAGCTGGGCGGCCGCAGGATCGGCTCGCCCGAGCCGATCACCGAGCCTGCCGGCTTGAGCAGAAAGAGCGGATGCGCGGGGACGGGTTTGTCGAGCTTCGCCGCCAGCGCGTGATAGTTGTTCCACAGCGCAACGACCTTGCCGGGTGCGCACGGCGCCAGCGGCGTCAATGCGCGCGAGGACAGCACCGCGCCGGTCGGCACCGGCTGCTCGAAACTCTCGTACTCGTGCAGATAGCCGCCTTCGACCCGGCCGAACACGATGCCCCCGTCGTTCGACATGAACCGCATCCACGTATCCATACATCGCTCCCTGCGCGCTTCGGCACGCTCTTTCGTTGACTGCGGACGTTGACTTGCGCGCTCAGATCGCGCCGGCCGTACGCAACGCGCTGATCTGCTCGGGCGAATAGCCGAGCTCGGCCATCACTTCATCCGTATGTTCGCCGAGCAGCGGCGAGCGCTTGACCTCCGTCGGACTGTCGGACAATTTGATGGGATTGCCAACCGTCAGATATTTGCCGCGCGTCGGATGATCCACTTCGACGATCGTGCCGGTTTTGCGCAGCGAAGGCTCTTCGGCGATTTCCTTCATCGACAGGATCGGGCCGCAGGGAATGTCGTAGTTGTTGAGAATCTGCATGGCCTCAAACTTGGTTTTGGTCATGGTCCAACGTTCGATCTCGGCGAAAATCTCCTTCAAACGCGGCAGGCGCGCGGGGGCCGTCGCGTAGTCGGGATGCGTTGCCCACTCTTCCTTGCCGATCACGTTGCAGATCTTCGCCCATACCGGCGCCTGCGTGATGAAGTAGATATAGGCGTTCGGATCGGTCTCCCAGCCCTTGCATTTCAGAATCCAGCCCGGTTGACCGCCGCCCGACGCATTGCCCGCACGCGGCACCGCTTCGCCGAACTTTCCGTTCGGATATTGCGGATACTCTTTCATCACGCCGGTTCGATCGAGCCGCTGCTGGTCGCGCAGTTTCACGCGGCACAGGTTGAGCACGCCGTCCTGCATGGCGGCGAGCACGCGCTGACCGCGACCGGTATGCGTGCGCTGATACAGCGCCGTGACGATGCCCAGCGCCAGATGCAAGCCCGTGCCGCTGTCGCCGATCTGCGCACCGGTGACGACCGGCGGGCCGTCGTCGAAGCCGGTCGTCGAGGCCGCGCCGCCCGCGCATTGCGCGACGTTTTCATAGACCTTGCAGTCCTCATAAGGTCCGGGACCGAAGCCCTTCACCGAGGCCACGATCATGCGCGGATTCAGTTCCTGAATGCGCTCCCAGGTGAACCCCATGCGGTCCAGCGCGCCCGGCGCGAAGTTCTCCACCAGCACGTCACAACTCTGGATCAACGCTTCGAGCACCCGCTTGCCTTCTGGGTTCTTCGTGTCGATCGTGACCGAACGCTTGTTGTGATTGAGCATCGTGAAGTACAAGCTGTCCACGTCCGGGATGTCGCGCAACTGCTCACGCGTGATGTCGCCTGCGCCGGCCCGCTCCACCTTGATGACATCGGCGCCGAACCATGCCAGCAATTGCGTGCAGGTGGGTCCCGATTGGACGTGCGTGAAGTCGAGAATGCGCACACCGTCGAGTGCTTTGCTCATGTCGTGTCTCCTGAAGGCTGCGATTGCTTGTGCATAGTGTGATTCTTGGTGGCGGGCGCGGACTCGCGCGCGTCCACCGGGATGTTCACCACCGTGAAACGGCCGGTGCGATGGATCGCTGCGCGAGCGCGCTACGAAGCGCCGGCTCGCGCGCGCCTTCGCAGTGGCCGCCGAGATGCAGCATCGGGCGCTCGGAAGGGAACGCCTTGGCGATGCCGGTCACTGTGTTCGTGCAGTCGCCGGCGGGCATGACCGCCCAGCGCGACTCGCCGGTGTGACGCGCGTAGCCGTCGGCCGGATGGGCGGCGACTTGCTGGTGACGCACGTCGAGGATGCGCATGCATTCGTTGACACGGCCGTCGTCACTCTCGATGGTGCGAGCGCCGCTCAACTGGAAGCGTGTCAGGCCGCGTTGGACTTTCAACGCCGCCGCGAGCAGATGGCCGCCCGAGACGACGCCGGCATCGTGGGCTTCCTGCCTGGCCAGGTCATCGGCTGTCGTGCTGCCCACTCGCGGCGTCACCCGTGAAACAACTTCGGACATACTCGTCTCCTGTCACTGCGCAGTGCATGGTTGAAAACCCACGCATCCGCTTCGACATGCTTTTCCTCGTTACCGAGCGATCCTACGGTTCTACATACAGTATGTGATATATCAGTTTCCGGCAAGACCGATTTCAACCTGCGCGCTTCCGCGGGCTAACCGTGCGCCGGCCTGCTACGTATGGTTTTGCGTCGTAAGATCGGTGGAATTGCGGCTGTCCACAAGGGAAAACACTGATACGAGCTACATGTCGCCGTCCGTTTGATATATCACATACCACATTTCATCATGCGTCAAGCGCGCGTTTTCCCTGCCCACCGGCCGGGCGCTTGCCCGCCCATCACGAAAAAGGCCCGCGGTGTTTTCACACCGCGGGCCTTGGGTCGTCCGCCACGCCGGTCAGAAGCTCAGTCCGCCGTCAGTCCAGAAAGTCGCAGTTCGCCTCGACGAATGCCGCGAGATCCAGCGAATGCTGACGCACCAGCCGCTCGGCCAGTTCGGTATCGCGCTGCTCCAGCGCCTCGATGATCCGCAGATGATCGACAATCGAACGCGACGCGCGGTCGCTCTGCGAGATCGTCATGCGCCGGATCGCCCGCACATGAATGAAGATGTTCTTGATCGTGTCGAGAATGATCTGCGACTTCGACAGTTCGACAATGGCTTGATGAAACGCGATGTTGGCGTCCGAATATTCGGCGATGTGCTCGGCCGGCGTCGCGTCGCGGAAATTGTCGAACATGTGCCGCAGGCGCGCGATTTCCTCGTCGCTGGCGTGCAGCGTGGCCAGACGCGCCGCCATACTTTCGAGCGCCGCCCACATCTGGATCATTTCGACGATTTCCCGCTTGCTCTTGCGCACGATGTAGATGCCGCGCCGGGGCACCATGCGCAGGAAGCCTTCCTGTTCCAGCAGGGTCATCGCCTCGCGCACCGGTGTGCGGCTCACGCCTAGCGATTCGCTCAGCACCCGCTCGTCGAGACGGATTTCCTCGTGGTTCTGGTAGATATCCGCGTCGGCAATTGCCTGACGCAGCATTGCATACGCCTGATCGCGCAGGCTGGCGCCTGCGCCGATGGGCTGCAACGACAAGGTGAGCGGAGTCGCCACCGATTCAGTTCGAAGTTCCGACGACATTCATCGCCTCTGCTTGAACATGCGCACGATAAGACGTCCGCGCCACCCCGCCGCCCTGCTCAGCGACGCCGACGAAACGGCCATGTTGCGACGCGAGCTGCGCGACTGGCTGCGGAATCCACTTGGTCAACAACACGGTGGCGGCAGCGCCCCAACCGACAACAGCAATGGCGAACAGCATGAGCGGGACGAGATCCACGTGTAGCTCCAGACAAATGAGTAAGTAAGTGCCTTAATTATATGCTGCAACGCCGCATCTATCAATATTCGGTATGTAGTATATCAGCGGTATGTTGTTTTATGGGGACATCTGTCCGGTGAGCGCAATTCCACCGTAACACGCGCTGGCCCGCGCCGCTTGGCCCCCGTCGCGACCGTTGCACGTCATGCACGGCTCGGCGGAAAGGCGAAAAACGCGCGCCGAACGCGCAGCGGCGTTCGACAAGCGCAAAACTGCCGCAAGACGGATTGTGCGATCGCCTCGGCGACACTGACCTGCCGGCCACCCTGCCATGGATCGACGGCGGCCACTGTCCAGGTCCGGCGCGCTTCCGCAATTCACAAACACGTGCTACAGCCGCGGCGTTCAGGTCGGCTACGGCGTGGGTCTGGTGCAGTCGACCGGTCTGGTCGCGCTGATCAGCCGTTCGATGGACAACGCGTCCTTGCAGCCTTCCCAGCTCGAAAACGCTTACCCAACACTCTCACCAGGACAATGCCTTATGTTCTGGACCTTCATATTGCAAGTGCCATCCTCGAGGCTTATCGTTGCCCCCGGCGAACGCCGCCGCGCATTTGCCCATGTCACATGAAAACAGAATGCATATAGAAAACCAGTGCGAGCCTGCTGGGTTTTCGCTGCCGCGCCCAAAGCATCGCGTACGAAACGACGATAACAACGATGTCCTCGACGGAGACCACCATGAGCAGCATCACCGAACCGGGGGGGCAGCCAGGCTCCGCCCCATTCTTTTCGAAGCAGGCCACCGTTGCGAAGCCGGGGTTTTCGCGCTGGATGGTCCCGCCCGCGGCCCTTGCCGTCCACCTGTGTATCGGCCAGGCGTACGCCTTCTCCGTGTTCAACGGGCCGCTGACCAAGGTGATCGGCATCACCCAATCCGCGCCCGATGACTGGTCATTGACCGCGCTCGGCTGGATCTTTTCGCTGGCGATCGTCTTCCTCGGTCTGTCGGCCGCGTTCGCGGGCAAGTGGCTCGAACACGTCGGCCCGCGCCGCACGATGTTTACCGCCGCATGCTGCTTCGGCGGCGGCTTCCTCGTGTCGGCGCTCGGCGTCTATCTGCATCAGATCGTGTTGCTGTATCTCGGCTACGGCGTGATCGGCGGGATCGGGCTGGGGCTCGGTTACGTGTCGCCGGTGTCGACGCTGATCCGCTGGTTTCCGGACCGCCGCGGCATGGCGACTGGCATGGCGATCATGGGGTTCGGCGGCGGTGCGATGATCGCCGCGCCATTGTCGGTGGGGCTGATGAGCCACTTTCGCAGCGCGACGAGCGTCGGCGTGGCCGAAACGTTCGTCGTACTAGGCATCGCCTACTTCATCTCGATGTCGATCGGCGCGCTCGCAATCCGCGTGCCGGCCGCCGCCTGGAAGCCGGCCGGCTGGACGCCCGCCGAGACCCCGCAGAAGAAGATGATTTCGCGCAATCACGTGCATATCGATCAGGCGCTGAAAACGCCGCAGTTCTACCTGATCTGGCTGGTTCTGTTTCTCAACGTGACGGCCGGCATCGGCATTCTCGGCCAGGCGTCGGTCATGATTCAGGAGAGCTTCAAGAACACGGTCACAGCGGCGGCAGCGGCCGGTTTCGTCGGGCTGCTGTCCTTGTTTAACATGGGCGGCCGTTTCGTATGGGCCTCGGCTTCGGACTGGATCGGCCGCAAGAACACCTACTCGGTGTTCTTCGTGCTGGGCGCGGTGCTGTACTACCTCGTGCCGAGTTTTGCGACGTCCGGCCAGATCGCATTGTTCGTGCTCGCCTATTGCGTGATCCTGTCGATGTACGGCGGTGGCTTCTCCACCGTGCCGGCTTACCTGGCGGACATGTTCGGAACCGCATTCGTCGGCGGAATTCATGGCCGCCTGCTGACGGCGTGGGCCGCCGCGGGCGTCGCCGGGCCGGTACTGGTGAACTACATTCGCGCGTACGAAGTCGCGCACGGCGTCGCCAAAGCGGATGCCTACACCATGACGGTTCACATCATGGCCGTGCTGCTGGTGATCGGCTTTATCTGCAACCTGCTGGTCAAGCGTGTGGACGACAAGCACCACATGACCGAGGCACAAATCGCAAAAGGCGCCTGAGGAGATACGCATGTCGACCGCTCATATTCAAACCGCGCCACGCCCCAGCAAGGTGAAGCTCGCCGTCTTCTGGCTGTACGTGTTGATTCCGCTGGCATGGGGTGTGATCAATACGATCTCGCAAGCGACCAAGCTGTTCAAATAAACGCAAATAAACGCTCCCGCTGCACGCCGCGCGTCCGGACGACGGGGTGCAGGCGGCGCGGCGGCGCGTACACGACGAGCCGCCGCCCATGCCGTCACGAACTTCGTCCCTACGCCTTCTTTGCGCCGCTCACGCGCATTGCACTTCCGCCTTCGCTACCGCTCTTCTGGCTACCACCTTTCGCTACCACTGATAAGCCGCGCCCGCGCCGACCGTCGTCGTGGCCGAGCTGATGCCGGCGCCGACTTTCACCTTGAGATTCTGCGTGACGCGCGCGGACAGGGCGACTGCGACCGCCTGATAACCCTTGTACCCGGCGGTCGCGACACCGAGCGCGAGGTTCTTCGTCGCATCGACCTCCGGCACCATGGTCAGTGCGATAGCGGATGCGGTGCCCGAGTAAGCATTGCGCGCGATTTCGCTGAGGCCGCCCTGGAACTGCTGCATGTTCACGGCGTCGCTGGGCGCCTGACCGGCGGCGAGATGGGTGATGCGCCGCTCGTTGTCCGTTGAGCCCACCGACACGGTGCCGGTCTCATCGGCCACCGAGCCCTCGCCGAGTGCCACCGAATTCGGCGCTGACGCTTTGGCGCCGCCGCCGATCGCAACCGAGCTGTTGCCGATCGCCTGCGCCGCATCGCCGGCGCTCTTGACGGACACGTACGCGTCGCCGGTGGTTTGAACGTTATTGATGGCCTGGCCGAGGCTGCTGATCTGCTGATTCGTGCTATAGAGTTGCGCGCCGGTCACGGCATCGGTACTGGTAGGCGATAGTTCGCCATCCTTGAGATTGGTCAGCTGGACCTTCGGCGCATCCGCCGCCGTGCCGCCCAGTGTGACCCTGTCATGGGCCGACGTATCGTATTGCACCGCATTCGCGACCGCACCGTCGAGGTTGCCGATGGTGGTTTGCAAACCCGCGATATCCGTGCTGTTTTGCGTGACACGGCCATCCAGGTTGGCGAGCGCGCCGCCGACATTGTTGACGACGGTACCGCCCACGTTATAAGACGGCGCGGTCACGGTGCCGTCCGCATTGACGGTCGCACCGCCGCCCAGCGCGACGGCCGTGCTGGCCGCTTGCGCATACAGTTGCGAGCCGTTGACCGCATCGCTGCTGGAGGGACTGACTGCGCCGTGCGCCACGCCGGTCAACACCCGATTGCCCGCCGTGCCGCCAATGTTGACGACCGAGCCGTCCGTGGCCGCGCCGACGTTGATCGCGCGCGAGGCCGGGTCTTGCGTGACCATGCCGATGCCGCCGCTCGCCATGTTCTGCTGCAAAGTGGTCAGGCCGTTGTCGAGTGAGCCGAGCGCGTCGCCGACCGTGGCTTGCGTGCCGCCCTGCATGTGATATGTGGGCCCGCTCACCGAGCCGTCGGCGTTGATCTGCGCACCGCCGCCCAAGGCGGCCACCATCGGTTTGAGCTGACCAAGACTGACCGCGGACGCGTCTGTCGTGCCCGCGGCGATGCCGGTCAACTCGCGCGCGCCGCCCGTGCCGCTGAAATCGACGCGCGCGCCATCCGTGTCTTTCGCAACGCTGAGATCGCGCGACACCTGATCCTGCCGGACGAGGCCGATCTCGCCGTTTGCGATCTGATTGCTGATGTTGGTCACGTCGCCCTCCACGATCGACGTGCGCAAATCGAGGTTGGCGATCGCCGAGGTGTTGTCGGTGACGCGCTGGTCGAGACTGGTGATGTTGCTGGTGTTCTGCGCGACCGCCTGATTGGTGCCGAACAGCTGCGCGCCGTTGACCGCGTCGGCACTGTCGGCGGCCAGATTGCCGGCGCGCACGTTGGTGACCTGGACCGGCACAGCTGGGTTGCCCAACGAGACCTTGTCATGCGCTGCGGAGTCGTACTGCACTGCGTCGGTGGCCGCCCCCATACTGGTCGTGACCGCTGCCGCGAGGGCCGCGCCGACGTCGGTGTACGTCGCGCCGCCGATGCTGTACACAGGCTTGTGCACCGTGCCGTCCGGGTTGATTGCGGCGCCGCCGCCGAGCGCTTCGACGACCGGACCGAGTTGCCCCAGATTGACCGCCGAGCCCGCCGCCGTGCCCGCCGCGACGCCGAGCAGCTCCCGCGGGCCCGTGGTGCCGGTGAAGTCGACGTGCGTGCCGTCCGTGCTGTTCGCGACGCGCAGATCGCGCGAGACCGGGTCTTGCTGAACGAGACCGAGCGTGCCGTTGGTGATTTTGCTGAGGTTGTTGGTGATGTCGGTAATCGACGACGCATTCTGGCTGACCGCCTGTTGGACGCCATACAGCTGTGACCCGGTGACGGCCTCGGAGCTGTCCGCGCTCACGGCGCCGTCGGCCACGTTGCGCAGCTTGACGGCCGTGCCCGGGTTGCCGAGCGTCGCGACGTCGTGCTGCGCGCTGTCGTAGCGCAATGCGTCGGCGCTCGCATCCGCGCCTTGCGATGCGGCTGCGGCCAGCGCGGCCCCTACGTCGTTGTAGGTTTTGCCGCCGAGGGTGTAGGTCGGCGCGACGACGGCGCCGTTCGTGTCGATCGACGCGCCGCCGCCGAGCGCGGTCGCTACTCCCGCGAGCTGCCCGACGTTGGCCGCGTCGGTGGCTTGCGTGCCGGCGGCGAGATAGGCGATCTGCCGGTTCTGCGTGCTGTTGCCCAACGACACCACGTTCGCGCGATCCGCGACCGAATCGCCGCCTATCGCCACCGAACCCGCCGCGCTGGCCGTGGCATTCGTGCCCACCGCCAATCCGTTGACGCCCGCGCCCGCAGCGAACGCGTTGTAGCCGATCGCCACCCCGCCAGCGGTCGAGGCGTTGGCGTAAGCACCGATCGACGCGCTATTGAGTCCGATCGCGCGGGCGTTGTAGCCGATCGAAATCGCGTTGTCCGCCATCGCGCCGACCGTGGCTCCCGCGCCGAGCGCAGTCGAGAACGCCGACATCGCGCCCGCCGAAGCGCCGACCGCCGTTGCATTGCGGCTGGCCACGCCCGACGCCGCGCCGATAGCGAGCGCATTGACATTCGCGGCCACCGCCGCGGGGCCGATCGCCATCGCATTCAGATCGCTTGACGCGCTGGTGCTGGTGCCTTGCACGACATTGGGGCTGACGGCGATATAGTCGGTCACCGGTGGCGTGACGGCCGCCGCGAGTGTCGCGACCGGCTGCGAAAAGCCAGGCGCCGGCGTACCGGAGAACGCGCTGGCGTTGTCGACGGCGGCGCTGCGCGCGGCATCTTCGGCGGCGGTTGCCGGCGTGCTCGACGTTTGCGCACTCAGCGCCTCTACGACGTCGAGACAATTTGGTGCGCGGGACGTGCAATCGTCGGCGCGCGCTGCCTGTGAAAACGCCAACGCACTCAATAGACCAGCGCTGGCCGCCAGCAGCGCCCGGCAAGCCGACGCGGCCGTGATGGCGCCGGCGCTTGTGGCGCTTCTGGCGCTTCTGGCGCTTGTGTCGCTCGTGGCGCTTATCGCACCTGTCGCACCGCGACGCCCGGCCAATTCCGATGCGGCGGTGTACGTGCGGGTCGTCGCGTTCCATAGGGTTTTATGGGTCTTGTTCAACATCCCTCCCAACGTTTATCGAAACACACTGGCCAAGGTTTTATTATGGTTTCCTAAGTATTTGACACGAACGGGCTCAAACCTGGGAGCACAGCGCGCCTCGACTTGGCCGACAAAGGCGAAGTGGAAGTGTGTTGAACGCGAGCAAAAAGGGGAATACGCAAACTCCTAAAAGAGCTATAAACAAGCTCTAATAGGCTAAACGATATAGTGCGTTTCGGGCGTTAGAGGGATATCGGGAGAACTGTCTTATGCCAACTCGAATTTCATAGGCCGTTTTAGGTGGTTTTCAGAGCAGCCGCGAACCGCGTTCCAGCGCTCACATCCCGCCCCGCACCATCGACATCCGAGCTTACGAGCCGCCCCCCGCGAGGCGCATCGGAAAAGTAATCTCGAACACCGTACCCTCGCCTTCGCGCGAATCAAAGCGGATCTCACCTTTGAGCACGCGGCACAACTCCTTGACGATCGCGAGCCCGAGGCCCGCGCCGGGAATATCTTCGTGATTGGCGCGCTCGAACTCCTTGAACACGCGCTCCCGATCGGACTCGCCGATACCCACCCCGGTATCCGACACGCGCAATCGCCAGCAATCGTTCTCCAGCGCGGTCATCGCCAGTTCGATGCGGCCCGCCCGCGTATATTTCGCCGCGTTGGTCAGCAGGTTGAGCGCGACCTGCTTGAGCTTGAGCCGGTTGGAGACGACCTCGTCGAGCGCGCTGTCGAACGCGGTCTCCAGACGCAGCGCTTTCGCTTCGACGGCGGCCTCGCACGAGAGCACCAGTTCGTCGAATAGTTCGCGCAGCGAGAAACGCTCCACCGTGACCGGGCTGTCGTCGCCGAGCACGACCGAGTATTCGACGAGCTGGTCGACCAGCGTCTTCATATCGGCGGCCTGGCGCCTCGCCAGCGCGAGCGCCGTCTCGAGCCGCGACGGCGTGCCGCTGATCAGTTGCAGCGCCATCGAAAACACATTGAGGAAGTTGCGCAGATCGTGCACGACGCTGCGCGTGATCTGCATGCGCGATTCGTACAGTTCGGCCACCAGCCGTTGTTTGAGCGTCAGTTCATGATTGGCGCGTTCGAGCTGCCCGGTGTATTGGTCGATCTTGCGGTCGCGTTCGGTGACGACCTCGCGGATCGAGGTCACCGTGACGAAGCCGACGGCTTCCTCGATGAAATGCCGCGCCCGTTGCTCGTGGCGCCGCGTGAAATACGGCCGGGCTTCACTGAACTCGACGATCGCACCGCCGAGTGTCTGGCGAAACAGATCCAGTTCGCGCACCAGTTCGTCGATCCGGTAGCCCTGCTTCCAGCGCAGCTTGCCGTGCAGCCGCGCGTCGCGCTCCATCGCGCTTTGCACGGGGTCCAGGTCCTGGCTTTCGAGCGCGACACAGATTTCGTCGAGGATGTTGGGAACGTGATCGGCCAGCTGCTCGTAAGTGAGCCGAGCGGATTCGGTCAGTTCTGCGTCGTGAAAAACGGCCTTCATCCAGCGCTCGGTCAAATCGACCTGCTGTGAACGCAACCATGCGGCGAAGGCGGCCAGCGGAGTTAAGTGCGATTCCTTCATGTAGGAAACCTGACGCCGCAGCGCGGCGAAGAGAGTGTGCCGCTCCCTGCGCAACGCGCGCGCATTGCTGCAGACGCGCCGGGAGGCAGAGCGCGGGCATTCCATACGCCCCGCCTGCCCCTCCAGTATGCGCGCGATCTGCTGGCCAACATCAACGCGCGTTCGAGACGGGCGCGCCGCGCCGCTCAGAGCTTCTCGAACAGCACGTCCTGCGCGCCTTCCCACAGCACCTTGGTGCCGAGTTCACGGAGCTGGTCGCGGCCTTCGACGATGCTCAAAAAATGGTTGCCCGCCAGTTGCCCCAGCTTGCTCGCGAAGCAGCAGGAGCCGTAAGCAAGAATGATTTCAGTCTCGCTATAGCCGCCCGGGTAGAACAGAATGTCGCCGACCGACGGATGGCTCGTGTGATTCTCGAAGCCGACCGCCACGCCGTCGTTCTCCAGCTTGAAGTCGCCGAGCGGCACCCAGCAGCCTTCGCCGCTCCAGCGCACGTGGATGAGCTTCTGACGGTAGGGCAACAGCTTCAGGAACGCGGCCACGGTGTGCGGTGCGTCGGGATGGGTTTCGGCAGTGAAGACGTGGCCGCAGGAGGTGATTCGAAGTCGGGTCATCGCAAAGTATCCGGTATGACGGGTGAATGGAATGGTCGGTCAGACGCCGGCTGGGCCAAGGCCGTGCGGGCATCATTCTGTCTTCCGGCGCAAGGCTTCGACAGATACAGTTGCCGTGGGCGCGCTCAGGCCAGTTGCAGCGCCGCCTGCCGCGCCGCCCGAATGCGTCGCAAACGCCCGTGCGTCATCGTCAGGCCAGCTCTGTCGCGTAGTTCATCTGGACACACGCGAAAAGCGTGATCGGGATTGCGCCCGCGCAGCAGCAGCGCGTCGCGCTGAGCGAGTTGCAGCACGCGGTGCTGAAGGCGGTGGTGCAGGGTCAGCGGGATAAGGAAATCGCGTATTTTCTCGGGCTGTCGCCGCATAACGTCGACTATCACCTGCGCCGCTTGCGGCAGTTGTTCAAGGTGCGCAATCGCGTGCAATTGATCCACGTCGCGCAGGCGTATGTGTCGTAGTTCCCGAACGGCGACGTGACGTTGGAACGCGCCACGTCGTCGCGGCCTGCGGCGCGGGCGTGCGGCACCGGGATCAACTGCCACGGTAGCCAGCGCGCAGCGCCCTTGCGGCTGGCGGGTCACCCCCATGCCGATGATCTGCCACACCCTGTCAGCTCTTGAGCCGGTAGCCCGTGCGGAAGATCCAGCCGACGATCAGCAGAAACACCGCGAGAAACAACGCGGTCATGCCCAGACTCAAGCCGACATTGACGTCGGCCAGCCCGAAGAAACTCCAGCGAAAGCCGCTGACCAGATAGACGATCGGATTGAACAGCGTCACGACGCGCCAGAACGGCGGCAGCATGTTGACCGAATAGAAACTGCCGCCGAGAAAGGTCAGCGGCGTGACGATCAGCAGCGGCACGAGTTGCAGCTTCTCGAAACCATCCGCCCAGATGCCGATGATGAACCCGAGCAGGCTGAACGTCACCGCCGTCAGCACGAGAAACAGCACCATCCAGAACGGGTGCTGGATCTGCAACGGCACGAACAGCCCGGCGGTCGCGAGGATGATCAGTCCGAGCAGGATCGACTTGGTGGCCGCCGCGCCCACATAGCTCACCACGATTTCCAGGTACGAGACTGGCGCCGACAACAACTCGTAGATGGTGCCGGTAAAGCGCGGAAAGTAAATCCCGAACGACGCGTTCGAGATGCTCTGCGAAAGCAGGGACAGCATGATCAGCCCCGGCACGATGAACGCGCCGTAACTGATGCCGTCCACTTCCTTGATGCGCGAGCCGATCGCCGAGCCGAACACGACGAAGTACAGCGAAGTCGAAATCACCGGCGCGATGATGCTTTGCATCAGCGTGCGCCAGGTGCGCGCCATCTCGAACTTGTAGATCGCGCGCATGGCATGGATATTCATTGGTCACCTCGGAGCAGACTGACGAAGATGTCTTCGAGCGAACTTTGCGTGGTATGCAGGTCCGTGAAGCGGATGCCGGCGTCGTCGAGCGACTTGAGCAGCGCGATGATGTCGGTGCGGCCGCCCTCGCCTTCATAGGTGTAGATCAGCTCGTTGCCGTCCTTCGCAACGGCCAGCGCGTAGCCGGCCAGCGACGCCGGCACCTGCGCGAGCGGGCTGTCCAGTTGCAGCGTCAGTTGCTTCTTGCCGAGCTTGCGCATCAGCTCGGTCTTCTCTTCGACCAGCATGATCTCACCGCCGCTGATCACGCCGATGCGATCGGCCATCTGCTCGGCTTCGTCGATGTAATGCGTGGTGAGGATGATCGTCACCCCGCTTTCGGCAAGCGAGCGCACCAGCTTCCACATGTCGCGCCGCAATTCGACGTCCACGCCGGCGGTCGGCTCGTCGAGGAACAGCACCCGCGGCTCATGCGACAGCGCCTTCGCGATGAGCACGCGGCGCTTCATGCCGCCCGAGAGCGCGATGATCTTGCTGTCGCGCTTTTCCCATAGCGACAGGTCGCGCAACACCTTCTCGATGTATGCCGGGTTTTTCGCCTTGCCGAACAGGCCGCGGCTGAACGACACAGTCGCCCAGACGGTTTCGAAGGAATCGGTGGTCAGCTCCTGCGGCACGAGGCCGATCAGTGAGCGCGCGCCGCGATAGTCCGCCGCGATGTCGCGGCCGTCCACGGTGACGCTGCCCGCGCTCGCATTGACGATGCCGCAGATGATGCTGATGAGGGTGGTCTTGCCAGCGCCGTTCGGGCCGAGCAAGGCAAAGATTTCTCCACGGTTGATGGCCAGGTTGATGTTTTTGAGTGCATGAAAACCGCTGGCATAGGTTTTCGACAGGTTCGTGACCGAGACGATTGGCTGCATGGATTCGACGATGGCAGACACCATTATCCGATTGGAAGGAGCGGCGCAAACCGCGACCGCCCCCGCAATTTAATGGAAACTGGCAAACCGTGCAGCGCGGCGCGACAAACGGGCAGCCAGCCGCAGCGATCTGCTGATGCAAAATTAGTTCGGTATCCATATTGTTAGGCGGGGAAATGCGCACGGACGTAACGCATTAGCGGTGGCACCACGCTTGCGCAGTTCGTGCGCGAACTGAAAATCGTCCATGCCCGGCGGGCCGGGATCGGGCAGTGCGACTTCCGGCGCGAACTGCTCCGCAAGCTTAAGCGCGGTCACCGCCTCGTGCGCCACGCTCAGGTAGTGACCGTCCGACTCCGGCACCCGCGACATCGCCATCGCGGCGTCGACGCTGTCGTCCACCAGCAACCCGCGCAGCGCCGCCGACGCGGGCGCCGCGGATTGGTTGGCGTGCACGAGGCGAGCGAGCGGCAAACGCACGACAAACTCGCGGCCCTTGCCGGCCCCGCCGAAGAAGCCTCGATGTGTGCGCCATGCCAGCCGCCCCAGGGTGCGCGAGCAAGCGCGCCTTCGTATTTCTGCCTGTGCCTTCTCCACGCTGCCAGTCAGGCGCCCCGGATTGCTGCATGCGTTCAACGACCTTGACAATGCGGTTGGCGCGTTCCGCGCTCGCACCAGGAACGCGCCATGCTCGACTTGCGACAGGCTGCCGAGCGATCCCGGGGGCCATTGGCACACGCGCCCCCCGCGCCTCACGGTGCATGACGTGAATCGCACCGACGCCGTCGAAGGCACACCGCTTGCGGCAGTTGGTTCATGCGGGCGACAAGCGCTTGCGTGACATCAATCCCATACTATGGAGGTTAAGCATGAAATCCATGACCAGAACGATTCTGGCTTCCGCGCTCGTGATGGCATTGTCCGGCGGCGCCTATGCGCAAGGAGCCGGCGGTGGGGGCGGCGGTGGCGCGGGCGGCGGCGCAGGTGGCGGTGCAGGTGCTGCGGGCGGCGCCGGTAACGGGATCGGCGCGGGCGGCGGCACGACCGGCGGCGCAGGCGGGACCGCCTCGCCCGGCGGCGGCACCGGCTCGATGAAGAGCCCGACCGACTCCGGCTACGGTTCGCCAGGCGTGACCGGTACCGGCGGCGGCATGGGCACGGGCACCGGCGCGACGCCCAACAGCCCGTCGACGAATGGTTCACAAAGCGGCACGAGCAACCGACTAAACCAAGGCACCCGTTCCGGCACGAGCAGCGGGTCCGGCGGGACGATGCAGAACGGCCAGTAACGGGGTCGACGTTGCGGCGGTGTGAAGAAGCTTCACCGCTATAACGCAATCTCGCGTTGGGCGGCGGCGCCGATGCAAGCGCCGCCGCCCTTCTTCATTGCCGCGTGTGATCTCATGCGCACGCGCTCCGAGTGTGAATCCCCGGGCACACCGGTTGCGCTTGCAACAACTTACAGGCCGATTGCAAGAAGTGCTCGCTGTATCAATGTGCGCCTACTTCACCCGCTTCGACCGTCGCCTGAGGCACGGAAGTTTCGGAGCACACGAAACTGCTCGCCTGATTCACGTTGCCCTTGCCGATGTAGCGCGGGAACAGCGGATACCGGCACAACGGACGTGAGCGTCCATTGGTGGCCGCCGCGATATCGGTCGCCGTCAAGGTCTCGGGCGCCGTGCCGCGCGTCACCCAGTTGTCGAGCGCGCCCAGCAGATCCACCGACGGAATGAACACGCCGCTGCCATGCTGAAACCCCGGCACCATGTAGAGCCGCATAAAGCCATCGACCTGCGCAGCGCCGAAGCGTTCGATCAGCGCGCGGTGGTACGCGATGGTCTGATTGGGGCTGATCACTTCGTCGGCGAGGCCTTGCAGCGTGATGAGCTTGCCGCCGTGCGCAATGAAGCGCGACAGGTCGGGGTTCATAGCGCCGATCGTCTGCGACAGGGCAATCAGCTGCGCGCGATATTTGCCCGGACGTTGCGGATCGAAGCCCAGCGAATTGAAGTCCGCGTTTCGTGCGACGAAGTAGCGGACGTAGCCATCGCCCTGCGCGAACAGATAGCCGTTGGCGGCAAACGTCGGCACCGGCGAACGCTCCCGTTGATGCGCGAGCCCCAACATTCCGGTCAGACGCGTGCCCTGAAAGACGTTGTAGCCGCGATAGCCGGTGACGTTCCAGGCCAGCCGGTACGGCAACGACAGACCATCGCGCATCGCGACCAGCGTGGAGAGCTGGGCGTCGGTGAGGCATTGATCGTCGCGCAGCGTCGTGGCGCCCGCGCAGCGCAACGAATCGACGATCTCCGCTTCATGCGCGCGGCACGCGGCGACGTCGCTGACGATGCCGTCCGCCGCGCCGTCCAGCCGGTCACACGCGGCCACCGTGCGTTGATACACGCGCTCGAGCAACAGCGGCGGAACGAAGCCGCCGGGCGTTGCGTATTCCGCGCGGCCCAGCTTCACGCCCATCAAACGCACGCCCGAAAAATTGAGCGCGGGGGAATTGGCGATCACGCCGTCATAGTCGTCCGGAAAGCGCTGCATCACGGTGTAGCCTTCGCGCCCGCCGGTCGAGCCGCCAGCAAAATACGTCCGCTGCGGCGGCCTGCCATAAGCGCGCGCGATCAACCCGACGGCCGCATCGTGCGTTTTCTTCAGATGCGCGTAGCCGAAGTTGATTACCGCTTCGTCGACGAGCCCGAATGTGGCGAGCGACGAATCGCCGACGTGCCCCGAGTCGTCGCCGAAGGTCGCATAGCCCTGCGCGAGCGGTGCGCGGTCCGGCGAAAACGGCATCACGCCGGTGCCGCTCACCACCACGCCGTCATAGCCCCCGCCGCCGATCTGCAGCGCGCGGCCGTTCCAGCGGCGCGGCAGGTTCAGATCGAAACGGATGTCGGGCGTGCTCGCGTTGAGCCCCTTGATGCGCCCCGTAATGCGGCAATATTCGCCGCCTTGCTGATTGCCGGTTGCGGTGGCCCGCACCATCGCCGCGCTGTCGATCAGCGCACCGGCGGTCGGCAATGCAATCAGTTCGGGAGCTACCGCCGCGCCCGCGAACTCGGCGCAACGCATTGCAAGCGTTGGCTCAGCAGGCGCGGCGAGTGCGGTGTGGGCCGGCTGAACCGTAAGCCATAACAGCGCGCCAGCGGCCTTGGCGACCGTCCGAACACTGCCCGGGAAACGCCTGCGGCGCCGCGGCGCCATCATCCGCAGCCCGCGCCTTTGGCCGGCGCGCCCGCGTGCTGCATCTTCCAGCCGCTCCAGCCGCGCGCGATCATCAGCACGGCGCCGATCGCGACCAGGTCGCCGCCCAGTCCGATGAGCACGCCGCGAAAGCCGTGAAACGTATGCGGCGTGGCCGTGTCGACGACCAACGACACCAGCGTACCCGTGACAAAACACACGAGCCCGGTGCGGCCGACTCTTACCACGGCGGGCAGGCGCTGCGCGAGTCGCGCGACGGCACCCGTGCGTACAAACTGTGCGGCCAGCCAGGCAATCACCATAAAGTTGACCACTCTATCCACGGACAGATTCTGTTTAAGCGTGCCGGGCAACGGTTGCGTCAGCACGAAGAGTTTGACGATTGCGAACGCCAACACCGCAACCACCGCGGCCCGCGTGAACCAGCGCGCCGTAGCGCTTGCGTGGAAGCGTTCGCTGATGGGCTGCACGCGGCACAGAATGCCGAGCACGAACATCAGTTGCCATGCAAACGGATTAAAAGCCCAGTCGGCCATGCCGCCAATGCTGAATAACCCGACCAATGGCCGGGCGAGCGCCCAGATCGCCACGCTCAGACTCAAGGCCGTCAGCGGCGAACGACGCGCAAGCGGCACGACGAACGGCACGCCCAGCGCGAAGATCGCGTACATGGGCAGCACGCTCGACAGATACGGCTGCCGCCGCAGCACCGCGATATCGAACGCCTCGCGCAGCGGCTGAACCGAGAAACTCAACCAGCCACTCAGTTCGACCATCGACGGATTCAAGCGCAGCACCGCGAGCAACGCGCCGGACACGAGCGTCAAAACGGCCGTCAATAAGTACGCGCGATAGATCTCCCAGCAGCGCATGACGAAGCGCATTCTCGCCGCGTGTTCGCCGCGGCGCGCGAGCACCGCCGTGTACGCCGCCGCCGATGCATAGCCGCCGAGGAACACGAACACTTCGGCCGCGTCGCACAGTGCATACGCGTGCAACATCAGATGCGACAAGGCGCTGCCGGGAATGTGATCCAGCACGATGACGATCAGGACGACGCCGCGAAAGAAGTCCACCTCGATCGAACGTCCCCGGCGGATCTCCATTCGTGTCCTCGCACAGTGATGGCGCGCAGCGCGCCGTGACCCTGGCGAATCGGCCGGTCTCGTCCGGGCGACGCATCGCAGGAATACGAGGAGAATAGATTGTTTCGGCCATCACAGTGCGCAGCGCCGACGAGTGCTGACAACGAGCCTCTTATCTGTATGCGAGCGGGGGGAATCTGAAATCCGGCTGTCGGCCTGCGGTAATACTGAGTGGTACAGCGCTCGAATTACGGCCAACTTTGGCGGCAAGTTTTGCGCGATTTGCGGGCGAAGCGCTCGCTCTCAGTCTCGGCCTTATCGGCTTGTGCGCAACCGGGCCGACATGGACTGCGCTCGATAATCCGCTGCTCTTCGCAGCGGTCAGCGCCTTCTACGGCGTCTGCATCGCGGCGCTCGTGTGTTCGATTGCCTGCTGCCGCAACGCCGTCGTCGGCGTCCTGGAAACGGGCTGGCTGGTGAACTTCGGCCGCATCAGCTACGGCTTTTATTTCTATCACAACCTGATCCCCGACCTGACCCGCAACCATCACGCCGAGGCGCTCTTCGGCGGCACGGTGCCCGTTTGGGCTCACGCGGCGGGCATCGCTGTATCGTTTGCGATCTCGCTCGCGATTGCCGTGAGGACGTGGCGGCACATCGAAGAGCCGATTCTCCGGCTCGAGACACGGCGCCGGCCGACGGCTGTTGTAGTGTCGACGGCGCCCACCGTGGCGGCGCCCGGCGAGCGCGCGTTGCGCGAAGACAGCACGGCGTCCGATATGGTCTGACACGGACCGGCAACTGGATCGCCGGTGTCCTGCCAATCGTCGACTGACTCGGTCACGAGCGTGGTACGCGCATTGCTGGCTTTTCCATAGACCCGTCAACCGGAGAACGTCATGGCAGAGATGCCGAATCCCCCGAACGAGCCCGATCCTGCAGCCAAGGAAGACCCCGGCGGCCCGCCCACCGAGGTCTCCAAGCCGATCGGCGATGCAATTCCCACGCCGGTAGAGCCGGGTCTCGATCAGCCGCTGCCCCCTAAAGGCGGGACCCTCCCGCCGACCGCGGAGGCGCAAGACGCGAAAGCCGATCCGTTAGGCGAAACGGATCCGCCTCCCGGCGTTCCGTCGCCCGGGCCGTCCGACTTCGCATAGCGACGCTCGCGCAAGTGCCTCGCCGAAAAGGACGGCATGGTCGATCGGCCACCGATGATCGGTGACGAGCGTTGGGAGCAGTCGACCCATCCCTCGTCGCAATCTGATTTATTTTGGGAACCTAACTAAACCGAGCCCGCCCTCGGCGACCCGGTGTTGCTAAAGCCAACGGTCACGATCAGCACCAGGGCGCTGCCGTGACGGCCACGCCCCGCAAAAGCCGGCCTCAAGCCGCGGCCGGCTCGTGAATGATCGCAAGCGTGCTCTTGTGTTCGCGGATCAACCGGTAAACCGTTTCGCCGGGCACGGTCTCCTGCTCCAGCAGTTCGTCGGCGATTGCGCGCAGCACCGGCTCATACGCTTGCAGCAGCCCGTAGCACAGTCCGTTCAATTCCTTGAGCAGCACGTTCGCGTGTTCGATCGCGCTCTTCATTTGCAGACCGGCGTACTGCGACGGCAATGCCGCGAGGCTGAACAGGTTGCCGTCGCTGTTGAAGCCGAACTTCGACACCATGTCGAGACTGATCCGCGACGCTTCCTGCAAATCCGACGCGGCCCCGCTCGATGCTTCGGAGAACGTCAGAATTTCGGCGTTGCGGCCGCCGAGCAGCACCTGGATTTCGTTGCGAATCTCGGTTTCGCGATACAGATGCTTGTCCTGCGCCTTGGTGATCAGCGCGACACCCAACGCGCCGCCGCGCGGCAGGATCGTGACTTCTTCGAGCACGCCCGTGCCGAGCAGCGCGGCGACCAGCCCATGCCCCGCCTCATGCACCGCGATGCGGGTGCGCTCGTCTTCGCTGAGCGCACGCTCTGCGCCGCTCACATCGCCGATGCGCGCGATCTTGATCGCTTCCATGAAGTGCCTGGAAGCAATTTCGGTAGCGCCGGCCTTGCGCGCCACGAGCCCCGCCTGATTGACGACCATCGCCACCGTAGCCGGCGACAAGCCCGTCGTCAAACGCGCAAGCTGGTCATAGTCGATGTCGGCCGCCTTCGCCTTCAGCTTGTCCGCGTAGAACCGGAAGATCTTCGCGCGATCTTCGCGATCGGGCAATCGGACCTGCACGGTGCGATCGAAACGGCCTGGCCGGCGCAGCGCTTCGTCGAGGTTGTCCGGATGATTGGTGGCGGCCACGATGATGACGCCTTCGTTCGAAGCGAAGCCGTCCATCTCCGCGAGCAGCTGGTTGATGATGCGATTGCTCTCGGCTTCGACCGGTCCGCCGCCGGTGTCGGTGCGTTTCGCGAGACCGTCGGCTTCATCAATGAAGATCACGGTGGGCGCGTTCTTGCGCGCCAGTTCGAACAGATGCTTGACCTTCTGGATGCCGACGCCGTAGTACTTTGCGCTGAAGTAGCTGCCCGTGATCGAGATGAAGCTCGCGCCGCATTCGCCGGCCAGCGCCTGCGCGAGCCGGGTCTTGCCGACGCCCGGACCGCCCACCATCAGAATGCCGCAGGGCGGGCGCACGCCCATCGACGTGAATTGCTTCGGGTCGGACAGGTAGCCGCGAAGGTCCGCAAGCGCGGCTTTCGCTTCACCTGCGCCGATCACGTCGTCGAAACGCAGCGCGGGCGTTTCGGTAAGCAGCTTCGCGCCGCCTTTCATCTCGCGCCGCATGAACCACACCATTGCGCCGATCAGCAACAGCGGCAGCAGCACACTGATCGCGTCGCGCAAGTGGTCGAGCGCCTGGGTCCAGTGTTGGCCGCCGGCGTCGATGTCCGCGTTCGGCAGCCACACCAGTTGATAAGGCGCGGCCTGGCCGGCCTTGGGCTCGCCGAGCAACAACGCATGCGAGAAGGTCGCGTTGTGGTCGGTGACGAAGTACCTGGCGCCGTCGCGCGTCGACACGAGAATCGCGCCCGGGCTAACGCCGATTGCCACGACCCTGGCGTCGTGAATATCGCGCAGCATCTGCGATGCGTCTTTTTCCTCGTGCGTCCATGCCGATGTGTCATGGCGCATCTGGCTCGCGATGCCGGTCAGCGCTGGCGCGCCCTGCGCGGCACGCTGCTGCGAATACCAGAAGCCCAGGCCGAGCAGCGCAGCGACGCACACGGCTAGCAGCGCGAAGACAATCTTGCGAATGCGCTTCTTTCGAAGCGAATGATTTCCCGGCTTCATAAGTCACTTCCCAAAACGGGCCCGACCAAGCCCGATACTTGTCGAAATCAAAACAGGATGAGTTGGCGAGGAAAACGGCCGAGGCGAAACTTTCCTGCACACGTGGTGTGAGCGGACGACCGCAAAGAGCCGGGAATGTGTCCCTTTCAACTGCGCTCACTTTGGCCGATATGTGGCGCGAGCGCGTCTTCCAAATCGCGGAAAAGGCGCGTTTCTACTGTCTTTCCAAGTGTGTTCGCCCGGCGCTCATCGCGCGAACGGATGATGCGTAAAAGGCCTGGTCGTACTGCTCAGGCGCGTAGTTTACCAGCGCTAAATTAACTGCGCGGTTCGTCTGTCCAGTATTTAATCGCGCCCCGTTTGAGTGCGGTCATTATTACCGCGGCAACGACTGCATTAACGGTGCGCAACATTCATTGGCCAGGGTCGACGCCACGGAAATGGAAAGCACGATGGCCTTGCTAAACTGACGAAACGCCAACCCGATGAATATGCCGACTAACCCTCATGCTCAGATTCGAGAACCTCAGCAAGCGCTACGCCGAGCGCCCCCTCTTTGAGGGACTGCATTTCGACGCCGCGTCCGGATGTATCGCGTTAAACGATGAATCGGGCAGCGGAAAATCGACGTTGCTCGGCATTCTCGCCGGCGCCCTCGAAGCCGACTCAGGCAACGTGTGGCTCGGCGGCCATTCGTTGCGCACCGCGCCGCTCGCCGCCAAATCCGGGCTCGCGTACGTTCCCGAGGACTGCATGGTCCACCCGGATCGGACCGGCCGTCAGTATCTGAACAACGTGGCAGAGGAGCGCAAGACCGCGGTCGGGAGCGCTACGCTCAGCCTGGCTGACCGGTTCGGCCTCACGCCGCATCTCGACAAACATTTCGAACAGATGTCGTTCGGTACGCGCAAGAAGTTCTTTCTGACGGCCGCGGCGCTTGGCGAGACGCGCGTTGTCATCGCGGACGAACCGGCCGGCGGACTCGATGCGGCCGCGCGTGCGGTGCTGGCCGACTTGTTCAGATCGTTGGCGACTACCCGCACGGTGTTTTTTACCAGCTACGACGCGGCATTGACCGAAGCCTGCGAAGCAACCAGCGTTGACTTCGCGGAACTCGCGCGGCGCGGGTGAGGGGCTGGCTGCGCGAAAACGCTGTTCAGCACGCGTCTGAGGCGCCGGGAGCCCCGCGCCGCGCTCGACTGGGCGCGCCCTGCCTGCGCCACGCGGTCGTCACATCGTCACGCAGATCTTCCCGAAGTGCGCGCCCGACTCCTCGTGCCGGAACGCATCGCCGAGTTTCTCCAGCGCGAAGGTGCTGTCGATTACCGGCTTGATGCCCGTCACTTCGAGCGCGCGGATCATGTCGATCTGATCCTGGCGGCTACCGACGATCAGCCCTTGCAGGCGCTGCTGCCGTGCCATCAGCGCGGCAGTCGGCACCGGTCCCGAGCGCCCGGTCAACACGCCGATCAGAGCGATGTGGCCGCCGATCCGGCAAGCGGTAATCGATTGCGGCAGCGTGCCCGGGCCACCCACTTCGATCACATGATCGACGCCTCGCCCATCCGTCAACTGACGAACCTGCTTGCCCCATTCGGGATTGTCTCGATAGTTGATCGTGTGGTCCGCGCCCAGTTCGCGAAGCTTCGCGAGTTTCGCCTCGGACGACGACGTCGCGATCACCGAAGCGCCCATCGCCTTGGCGATCTGCAAGCCGAAGATCGACACGCCGCCTGTGCCGAGGACCAGCACCGTACTGCCCGCTCTCAACTGTCCGTCCACGACGAGCGCGCGCCAGGCGGTCAAGCCGGCCGTGGTCAGCGTTGCTGCTTCCGCGTGACTGTAGCCGCGCGGCGCATGCGTAAAGTAGCGGGCCGGCAATACGACGACTTCGCGCGCGTAGCCGTCCACGCCGTCACCGGGCGTCGTGCTGAACTCGCCGATTGCCGGCGGGCCGTTTTCCCAGAACGGGAAAAAGCACGACACCACCTGATCGCCTGGGTGGAATCCGCTCACGTCGGCGCCGACCGCTTCGACGACGCCCGCGCCGTCCGCCAGCGGAATCCGGCCCGCCGGCGCGCGCAGCTTGCCGCTCACCACGCCGTAGTCGTGATAATTCAACGAGCTGGCGTGAATACGCACGCGAATCTCGCCTGCCGCGGGTTGACCGGGGTCCGCGAGGTCAACCGTCTGGAGATTCGCCAGCGTGGCGGGGGAACCGATTTGGACGGCCTTCATGTTTGCATCCTTTGGGAGTGACGCAGGCGCTGGCGACGCATGGGTCGGCACGATGCACCGAGATGCCTCGCGATGCTTGCTGTGCAATCGACGTCGAGCCTGCAGGGTGACCCGCAAAAGAATACCGCATGCGTGATTCACGCGTCGTCGCGCGTGAGGGGCGCGTCTGATGCAACGCGCGCGTGGCTTGCTGCACCGGATCGCCGGGCCTATAGCTCGTCGTCAAGGTCGCCATGGCGCAGAGAAGTAGCCGCTGCGGTTCACCCTGCACTGATTGGGGAGGCAACTGCGCCGCGGGTACCGTGCGTGGATCCGTCGGCGAGTGGGCTTGACCTTACCGCCGTGGGAAGGTCCACGCTTGCCTGTGCTTACTCAACGGAGGCAACCAATGGAATTCGCAATCCCGGACATGGCGTGTCGCGGATGCGCCAATGCCATCACGCGTGCGGTCAACCTGCTGGACCCCGCAGCGAAGATCGCGGTCGACGTCTCCCGCAAGACCGTCGACGTGGTGTCGGTGCTGACCGAGCAGCGGCTCGTCGAGGTGATCGAGGCAGCCGGCTTTCATCCTTCGCGAAGCAATCGCTCGGCACGCGGCCGGCAAGACCCGAGGCCCGGTTAAACTGCCGCGTCCCGCCAGCAAGCTCGCTCGATACCGTTCACTCGGAACCACTTTTACCAACGGACACCACAATGAAAAACCTTCGCGCATTCCGTACTCTTTGTTGGTTCAGCGGCTTGACCTTGGCTGTCGCGGCGATGCCGGTCCACGCGCAGCACATGCCCGCGATACATGGCATGCAGATGTCAGGTTCGGAAGACGGCGCAGCGGCCGAATCGACGCGCGCGTTCAAAGCCGCCGACGACAAAATGATGCGTGACATGAGCGCACCGGAATACACGGGCGACGCCGACAAGGACTTTGTCGCACACATGATTCCGCATCATCAGGGGGCGATCGACATGGCGCAGGTGGAATTGAAGTACGGAAAGGACCCGCAGCTAAAGCGTCTGGCCCAGAACATCATCAAGGCCCAGCACGACGAGATCGCGTTCATGCATCGTTGGCAGGCGAAACACGGCGGCAAGTAGCCAGCTGCTTTGCGCCGTCGCGGCGTAGCCTATGTCAGGCCCGCGCCGCCGCGCATCGCGACGCCGGTCACCACAGCGGCCGCTTGCGTAGCAAAGGCCGCATCGCGATCAGACCGATGATCGGCCCGGGCAACAGCAGCCAGGCGACCCGCGCATCGAGCGAATGATAGGCGCTCGTCGACCACAGGATCGAGCACGCCGACAGGAAGAAGCCAAAGCTGTTCTGCAAGGTCAACGCTCCGCCGATTGTGTCGGCGGGACATGCCTTGACCGACAGCGCCGAAAATTGCGGCGAATCGGCGATCACGCTGATGCCCCACACCAGTAGCAGCGCAAGCTGCCCCACGGTGCCCAGCGTCGACGCCAGCGGATAGACCGCGCACAGCGTGCCCGAGATCGTCAACGCGAGCGCGGCGGTGCGCGCGCTGCCCGCCGATGTGCTCAGCCGGCCGCCCAGCAGGCAGCCGATTGCGCCGACCCCGATGATCAGAAACGACCACAGCGCGATCACACTGGCCGACGCCTGCTCGCCGCTGGCAAAGGCACGCTGCACGAGCAGCGGCGTCAGCGTCCAGAACGCGTAGAGCTCCCACATGTGCCCGAAGTAGCCGAACGCGGCCGCACGAAACTCGCTGATCCGCAAGACCTGCCCGATTCCCGCCGACAAACCCGCGCGACGCTTGCCCGCGCGCCGCGCATGCGGCCCTTCGCCGAGCGCGAGCACCAGCAGCGCGCCGATCACCGCGAGCATCGACGAAGCGAGCACCACGGTTTGCCAGGCAACGGTGGACAACAGACCGCGGATCGCGTGAACCGACGCGGTGCCGAGCGTGAGCATCGCGACCAGCAACGCGAGCGTCTGCGCTGCCCGGCGCGGGTCCCAGGAGACCAGCAGCTTCATCCCCAGCGGATAGATGCCCGCGAGCGCGACGCCCACACCGAAGCGGAACACGAGCGCCGATGCAAGGCCGCTGCTGCACAGCGCGAACAGCGCATTCAGCGCGGCGCCGAGCACGCCGCACACGGCGAACACCTTGCTGGCCGAGACCCGGTCGGCGAGTCCCGTGGTCGCCGAAAGCAGCGTTCCGACGATGAAACCCGCCTGCACCGCATTCGTCAGCCAGCCGATGCCCGAGGCGTTCAACTGCCACGCTGTCTGCAAGTCGCGCATCGCGCCGTTCGCGCTGAACCAGAGCGACGTGCCGAGCAGTTGCGCGACGGCGATCACCAGCACCGCGCGATTCGCGCGTGCCGCGTCCGTCGCATTGGTGGCGCTTACAGTGTCGGCCGCATCCAGCCTGTCGTCCATCGTGCCTCCTCCGGTTCGCTGCTACTCGCGGGCTGCGCGGCGAGCCATCGTCACATTGTCATCGGGTTGGGCTTGTCGCGCATAGTCTTGCGTGCCACTGACTTTCTCCGACATCGATGGGCATCAACGATGAGCAAGCACATTGACGAGCTTGCCGAATGGATCGCGAACATAAAACCGCCGCACGCCCCACGGTTCGTCGAGCGGACCGTATTCGACGGGAAGCCCCGCCGCCTTCACACGTTCGAACGCGGCATCGAGATCGTCCACTTCGATCGACAGATCAGGCGTAGCCGTACCCGATCCCCCTTGCGAAGCGAAACTGATCTGCACGTCCATCTTTTCGGCAGAGCCGTACGTCGCGATCCAACCATGATCCATCAGCAATTCGAGACCGAATATCTGCTGGTAGAAGCGCTTCGCGTCATCCACCGTCGGCGTACTGATATTCGCGACGATTCGTTTGACTTTTACGGCTCCCTCTTCGACGATGACGACGACCCACCTCAATACCGCGCGGCCCTCAGCCTGCCTGCGGCACCCGCACCCACCCTTCCATCAACACTCTTGCACTACGGCTCATGATGGCCTTGGTGACGGTCCACTCGCCATCCTTCCGGCTCGCTTGCGCGCCGACCCGCAGCGTACCTGACGGATGGCCGAAGCGCACCGCCTCACGCTCGCCGCCGCCGGCCGCCAGGTTCACGAGCGTGCCGGAAATCGCCGCCGCAGTGCCGATTGCCACTGCCGCCGTGCCCATCATCGCGTGATGCAGCTTGCCCATCGACATGGCCCGCACCAGCAGATCGACGTCGCCGGCGCCGACGCGCTTGCCGCTCGACGCCACATAGCCGGCCGGCTTCGCGACGAACGCGACCTTCGGCGTGTGCTGACGCGTCGCGATTTCGTCGAGATGCCTGATGAGGCCCATGCGTAGCGCGCCGTGCGCGCGAATGGTCTCGAACATCGCCAGTGCTTTCGGGTCGCTGTTGATCGCGTCCTGCAATTCCGTGCCCGTGTAGCCGATGGCCTGCGCGTCGACGAAGATGGTCGGAATGCCCGCGTTGATCATCGTCGCTTTCAGCGTGCCCACGCCCGGAACCTCGAGATCGTCGACCAGATTGCCGGTGGGGAACATTGCGCCGCCCGCGCCCTCTTCTTCCGCGGCCGGATCCATGAATTCGAGCAGCACTTCAGCGGCGGGAAACGTCACGCCGTCCAGTTCGAAGTCGCCGGTTTCCTGCACGGCGCCATCGGTCATCGGCACGTGCGCGATGATCGTCTTGCCGATGTTGGCCTGCCAGATGCGCACGGTGGCGACGCCATCGCGCGGAATACGGCTGGCGTCCACCAGCCCCGCGCTGATCGCAAACGGGCCGACCGCGGCGGACAGGTTGCCGCAGTTGCCGCTCCAGTCGACGAAGGCTTTGTCGATCGACATCTGGCCGAACAGGTAGTCCACGTCGTGGCCGGGCCTGCTGCTTTTCCCGACGATCACCGTCTTGCTGGTGCTCGACGTCGCGCCGCCCATCCCGTCGATCTGCTTGCCATACGGGTCGGGGCTGCCGATCACGCGCAACAGCAGCGCGTCGCGCGCGACGCCCGGCGTTTGGGCCGCCTCGGGCAAATCCTGCAGGCGGAAAAAGACACCCTTGCTGGTGCCGCCACGCATGTAGGTGGCCGGAATCTTGATCTGCGGCTTATGGGCCATGAAAGTCCTGTCCTCAAGTGAGCAGGCCGCGTGGCTTGCGAGGCCACACCGCCCGTGCTGCGTTACGTTACGTTCATCGCTGAACCGTTCACTTCGGCGGCGTCGTGACTGAATCGCCAAACGCGTCGCCCCGAGCCGTTTTAAGCCGCCGCCCTGGACGACTCCAGGAAGTCCTGCGCAAAGCGCTGCAATACGCCGCCGGCTTCGTAGATGGACACCTCTTCAGCGGTATCGAGCCGGCACGTCACGGGCACCTCGACGCGCTCGCCATTTCCGCGGTGGATCACCAGCGTCAGATCGGCACGCGGCTTGCGCTCGCCGATGACATCGAATGTCTCCGTCCCTTCGATGCCAAGCGTGATGCGATTCACACCCGCCTTGAACTCGAGCGGCAACACACCCATGCCCACCAGATTCGTGCGGTGAATGCGTTCGAATCCTTCCGCGACGATCGCCTCGGCACCCGCCAGGCGCACGCCCTTGGCCGCCCAGTCGCGCGACGACCCCTGGCCGTAGTCGGCCCCGGCAATCACGATCAGCGGCTGCTTGCGCTCCATGTAGGTTTCGATCGCTTCCCACATGCGCGTGATCTTGCCCTCCGGCTCGATGCGCGCAAGCGAACCGGCCTTCACCTTGCCGTCTTCGAGCACCATCTCGTTTTTGAGCGTCGGATTCGCGAACGTCGCGCGCTGCGCGGTCAGGTGATCGCCGCGATGCGTCGCATACGAGTTGAAGTCCTCTTCAGGCAGGCCCATCTTCGCGAGGTATTCGCCGCACGCGCTGTCCGGCAGGATCGCGTTGGACGGCGACAGGTGGTCGGTCGTGATGTTATCGCCGAGCACCGCCAGCGCCCGCATGCCTTTGAGCGTGCGCTCGCCGGCCAGCGCGCCTTCCCAATACGGCGGACGGCGAATGTAGGTGCTTCTCTCACGCCAGTCGTACAGCGGATTGGCTTTCGCGCCTGTGTCGACGGACACCGCGAACATCGGCTCGTAGACCTTGCGAAACTGCTCCGGCTTCACGCTCGACGCGACGATGGCGTCGATCTCCGCATCCGACGGCCAGATGTCCTTGAGCGTAACCGGATGGCCATCGGCGTCGATACCGAGCACGTCCTTTTCGATGTCGAAGCGGATCGTGCCTGCAATCGCATACGCGACCACCAGCGGCGGCGACGCGAGAAACGCCTGCTTCGCATACGGATGAATGCGCCCGTCGAAATTGCGGTTGCCCGACAGCACGGCGGTCGCATACAGATCGCGCTCCACCACTTCCTTCTGGATCGCCGGATCGAGCGCGCCGGACATGCCGTTGCACGACGTGCACGCATACGCGACCACGCCGAAGCCCAATTGCTCGAGTTCGGGCAGCAGCCCGGCCTCTTCCAGATACAGCGTCACGGCCTTCGAGCCCGGCGCGAGCGAGGTCTTCGCCCACGGCTTGCGGGTCAGTCCGCGCCGGTTCGCGTTGCGCGCGAGCAGGCCCGCGGCGATCATGTTGCGCGGGTTGTTGGTGTTCGTGCAGCTCGTGATCGCGGCGATGATGACCGCGCCATCCGGCATCCGCCCCGGCTCGTTCTCGACCTTGCCGCTGATGCCGCGCGCCGCCAGTTCGGATACCGGCAAGCGGCGATGCGGGTTGGACGGCCCGGCGAGCGTGCGCACCACGCTCGACAGATCGAACTTCAGCACGCGTTCGTACTCGGCGTGCTTCAGCGCATCGGCCCACAAGCCGGTCTCTTTCGCATAGGTCTGCACCAGTTTGACGAGTTCGTCGTCGCGGCCCGTGAGCTTGAGATACTTGATGGTCTGCTCGTCGATGTAGAACATCGCGGCCGTCGCGCCGAATTCGGGCGCCATGTTGGCGATGGTCGCGCGGTCGCCGAGCGTCAGCCGCGCGGTGCCCGCGCCATAGAATTCGAGGTATGCGCCGACCACCTTTTCCTTGCGCAGGAATTCGGTCAGCGAAAGCACCACGTCGGTCGCCGTGATGCCCTCGCCCGGCTGGCCCGTCAGTTCCACGCCGACGATGTCCGGCAGCCGCATGTACGACGCGCGGCCCAGCATCACGCTTTCCGCTTCGAGGCCGCCCACGCCGATTGCGATCACCCCGAGGGCGTCGACCATCGGCGTGTGCGAGTCGGTACCGACCAGCGTATCGGGAAACGCCACGCCGTCTTTCACCTGCACCACCGGACTCATGCGCTCCAGGTTGATCTGATGAAGGATGCCGTTGCCCGGCGGAATCACGTCCACGTTCCTGAACGCGCGCTTGGTCCAGTTGATGAAATCGAAGCGGTCTTCGTTGCGCCGGTCTTCGATCGCGCGGTTTTTCGCGAACGCATCGGGATCGAAACCGCCGCATTCCACCGCGAGCGAATGATCGACCACCAGTTGCGTCGGCACCACCGGATTGACCAGCGCCGGATCGCCGCCTTGCGCGGCAATCGCATCGCGCAGGCCGGCGAGGTCGACGAGCGCGGTCTGGCCGAGAATGTCATGACAGACCACACGCGCCGGGAACCACGGGAAGTCCAGTTCGCGCTTGCGTTTAATGATCTGCTCGAGCGACGCGCTCAACATCGCGGGATCGCAGCGGCGCACGAGGTTTTCGGCAAGCACGCGCGACGTGTAAGGCAGTTTGTCGTAGGCGCCGGGCTCGATCGCGTCGACCGCGGCGCGCGTGTCGAAGAAATCGAGCTGGGTGCCGGGAAGGCGTTTGCGGTTTGCTTTATTCATGGCGTGGGAAACTTGAGAGTAATGAGCCGGCGTAGATCGCGAGCAGCGGCGCCTTGTCGCTTTCGGGCTGCGTGTTCCTCGCGGGTCGGTCAGACAGTGTTTGTAGTGTAGCTCGCTGGTTCGCGGCCGCTCGGTTGAACGGGTTGCGCAAGTAGTCGCCGATTGGACGATTCGCCGATTCGCCGATTCCGCCGTTTGCATTGCGGCCGACGTTGCCGCTCGGGTCGCCGCTGCAAAAAAAGCGGCCCTGGCTCAGGGCATTGGTGAACCAGAGCCCAACTTCATTGCATCGTGCTATAGACGACGCAACGAAAAAGCAATCCCTGCTCGGCTTGCTGCTGCACGCTCAACGGCTCGCAAATGGGTGGTCGGCCACCGTTACACGCGCTTGGCTAGCGGCACGAACGGCAAATTCTCGGGCCCGGTGTAATTCGCGCTCGGCCGGATGATCTTGTTGTCGATGCGCTGCTCGATGATGTGCGCGCTCCAACCGGCCGTGCGCGCGATCACGAAAAGCGGCGTGAACATCGCCGTGGGCACGCCCATCATGTGATACGAAACCGCGCTGAACCAGTCGAGGTTGGCGAACATCTTCTTCGCGTCCCACATCACCGATTCGAGCCGCTCGGCGATTTCGAACAGCTTGGTGTTGCCCGCTTCCTTCGAGAGCTTGCGCGCGACTTCCTTGATCACCTTGTTGCGCGGGTCCGAGATCGTGTACACCGGATGGCCGAAGCCGATCACCACTTCCTTGTTCTCGACGCGACGGCGGATGTCCGCCTCGGCTTGGTCGGGCGTCTGGTAGCGCGACTGGATCTCGAACGCGACTTCGTTGGCGCCGCCGTGCTTCGGGCCGCGCAGTGCACCGATCGCGCCGGTGATCGCCGAGTAAATGTCCGAGCCCGTGCCCGCGATCACGCGGCCAGTGAACGTCGATGCGTTGAACTCATGCTCGGCGTACAGGTTCAGCGACACATGCATCGCGTCGACCCACGACTTCGACGGCTCCACGCCATGCAAGAGATGCAGGAAGTGGCCGCCGATCGACTCGTCGTCGGTCTCGACCTCGATGCGCTTGCCGTTATGCGAGTAGTGGTACCAGTACAGCAGCATCGAACCGAGCGAAGCCATCAGCTTGTCAGCGATGTCGCGCGCGCCCGGCAGATTGTGATCGTCTTTCTCCGGCAGCACGGTGCCGAGCACCGATACGCTCGTGCGCATCACGTCCATGGGATGCGCGGCGGCGGGAATCCATTCGAGCGCGGCCTTCACGTTCGCGGGCAGCCCGCGCAGGCTCTTGAGCCGGGTTTTGTAGGCAGTCAGTTCGGCCTGGGTCGGCAGCTTTTCGTGGACCAGCAGGTACGCGATTTCTTCGAATTCGCACGCGCTCGCGAGGTCGAGAATGTCGTAGCCGCGGTAGTGCAGGTCATTGCCGGTCTTGCCGACCGTGCACAGTGCGGTGTTGCCCGCCGTTACGCCGGATAGCGCGACGGATTTCTTGGCTTTGAATGCGCCTGCGTTCGGGGTGCTGTTGTCTGCTTCACTCATCGGTTGTTCTCCTGATACGGTGTGTGGCTTTTCGATCGGCTCCTGAAACGCAAAGAACGGGCCAGCACAGGCTGTCGGCGCTAAGTGCTTGAATACACGGCAAACCCGGGCGCCGCCTTCGCCTCGCACGATTTCATAAATGAAACTGTTATTTCGAATTCGAAATGGATGCGCGCATAATGGACGCACTTCTCCCTCTGCCGCTAGCCGCCCGCCTTGAGCACATCTCCGTTCGAACCATCCCCCCGCCCGCGCGTCTGGGCGCTCAGCATCAGCCGCCTGCGCGATCTTTTTTTCGACATCGCCGGCGAATACGCCGAGCGCGCCGACCTGCGCATCGTCTCACACGGTTTCGAAGATGCCGTGCGAGAGATCGAGGCCGCCGGCGCGGGCCGTCCCGATGTCGTGATTGCGGGCGGTTCGAACGGCGCGTATCTGAAAACGCGCGTCACGGTCCCGGTCGTGCGGATCAACGCGACGGGCTTCGACGTGATGCATGCGCTCGCGCGCGCACGGCGCGACGGCGCGCGCGTCGCGCTCGTCACGCACGGCGAGACGCCCGAAGAAGTGCGGCGGTTCATGGCCGCGTACGCGCTCGACGTCACGCTGGCGTCGTACCAGTCCGCGCAGGACGCGGAAAGCGTGGTGCTCGACCTGAGCGATCGCGGCGTCGACGTGGTGGTCGGCCCCGGACTCGTCACGGACCTCGCCGCCAACGCGGCAATGGGCGCGGTGTTTCTGTATTCGCGCGCGTCGGTGCGGGCCGCTTTCGACACGGCGCTCGAAGTCGCACAGGCCACGCGCCGCGAAACCGTGCGCCGTCAACGGCTCGACAATCTGCTGCAACATCTGCGCGATGGCGTCGTCGCGCTCGATGCGCAAGGGCGCGTCGAAGCGATGAACCAGCGTCTTGCCAGCGTGCTCGGTATCGACGCGGCCAATGCGGTGGGGCGCATGCTGCTCGACCTTGCACCCGATCTCGCGGGCAGCCTTCCGGACGCGGACGGCGAGAGCTTTTGCACGGTGCGCGGCGCGAGCTACGTCGTGCATCGCGGGCCGCTTGCCAGCAGCAGCGCGGCGGCGGGCACCGTGCTGACGTTTCAGGAATCGCGCGCCGTCGAGCGGCTCGATCGCACGCTGCGCGCGCGGCAGCGTGTGCAGCAGTTCGCCGCGCGTTATCGGGTCGAGGATATCGTCGGCGCATCGGCGTCGATCGAACGGGTGCGCTCGCTGGTGCGGCGCTACGCGAGGTCGGATGCCACGGTGCTGATTCTCGGCGAAAGCGGCACCGGCAAGGAGATGGTCGCGCAGAGCATGCATCAGTTGAGCGCGCGGCGCGACTTTGCGTTCGTCGCGATCAATTGCGGCGCGTTTCCCGAGGCGCTGCTGGAAAGCGAGTTGTTCGGCTATGAGGAAGGCGCGTTCACCGGCGCGCGCAAGGGCGGCAAGGCGGGGCTCATCGAAGTCGCGCATCGCGGCACGCTTTTTCTCGATGAAATCGGCGAGATGCCGCTGTCGTTGCAAAGCCGGCTGTTGCGCGTGCTGCAGGAACGCGAGGTGGTGCGGCTCGGTTCGACGGAGCCGACGCGCGTCGATATCCGGGTTGTCGCGGCGACGCATCGCGCGCTGACCGAGGGCATCGAAGCGGGCCGCTTTCGCGCCGATCTGTACTACCGGTTGAACATCCTGAGCATCGCGCTTCCCGCATTGCGCGAACGTCCCGACGATCTGTTGCCGCTCGCCGCGCAATTGCTGCGGCAGGCCGCGGCGCGCGAACCGAGGCTCGCCGCGCGCGTGCCCGACGCGGCCGCTGCAGAACGGATGCTGGCGGGACTCGGCGCGTCGTTGCGACGTTATGCATGGCCGGGCAATGTGCGTGAATTGCAGAACGTGATCGAACGGATTGCCGTTGAACTCGCTGACGCTGATAGCGACGTGGGCGCAGTGCAGAAAGGCGATACCGTCCTTACGCGTGAGATGCTGCGCGAGGTCGCGCCCGAAGTCGTCGAAGCGCATGCGCGCGCCGCAAAGCCGGCCGCGCTGACGCTGCGCGAGCGCAGCCGCAATGTGGAAGCCGATCAGATCCGCGCCGCGCTCGCCGCCCACGACGGCGATCGCGATGCAGTCTGCGAAGCACTCGGCATCAGCAAGACGACGTTGTGGCGAAAGTTGAGCGCGGGGCGTTAGGCTGTCGTGCAGGGCGAAATCGAGCGCGCAGTGCCGCGTTAGCTGGGTCGCCTGCAACGGGGCGAATGCGTTCGTTGAACCGTTCGTTGAACGTACGACACGGCTAGCTGTTCGCAATGGGGAGGCGGTCACGACACAACCCGCGCGGTCCGCCAAACTGTTCCTCCACCTCAGTAGGTCGTATCGGGTAATCCCGCGTTGACCCGATCCTATCGGCTTACTTACAGTTCGATGTTCGGATACAGAATGCTAGTTCTTTATGCGAACAAGTTTGCTGTAGACTGCACGGCGCACTGAGTTTGCCAGTTCATGTACGGTTCTGTGCGGCTGCGCGGCAGTCCATGCCCGCCAGAGCGACACGCGTGCGACGAGGGCATCGAGCAGCGCTAGTCAGGCGCGGGGCCGGCACCTCCGGCTGTGCGCGCACAGTACACCGGTCGAGCGTACCGTGCTTCATGCGTCGCATCAGGATCGGCGCATGCGCGGCAAGATTCGCTAGCTGTGCCGCCGCAAGCAGCCGTTTTTCGGCGGACGCAGGCATCGTGTACTGCTTCAAACCGCGTACGATCGTTAAAAGGAAAGGTGCGTTTCAACGCGCATTTGCAATAGGAGATCATCATGAGCCGCAGCACCGCTGTGAACGTTCAAACATTCATCAACGAGCATCCGTTTTCGCCGTTCCAGTGGCTGGTTTTTTTCATGTGCTTCGTGATCGTCCTGCTGGACGGTTTCGATACGGCCGCGATCGGCTTCATTGCACCTTCGCTGATCGGCGAATGGGGCATCTCCAAGCCGGCACTCGCACCGGTGCTGAGCGCGGCTCTGTTCGGCCTCGCGTGCGGCGCGCTCGGTTCGGGCCCGCTGTCGGATCGCCTCGGCCGACGCGTGATGCTGACCGGCTCTGTGCTGCTCTTCGGCGCGGCGTGCCTCGCGTCGGCCTTCTCGACCGGCATCGGGCAATTGACCATGCTGCGCTTCGTCACGGGTGTCGGCCTCGGCGCAGCCATGCCGAACGCCGTGACGATGATGGGCGAATACTGCCCCGACCGCCGCCGCGCGACCCTGATCAACCTGATGTTCTGCGGCTTTCCGCTCGGTGCCGCATTGGGCGGCTTTCTGGCCGCGTGGATGATTCCGCATTTCGGCTGGCGCAGCGTGCTGCTGCTCGGCGGCGTGGTTCCCCTGCTGCTGTTGATTCTGCTGCTGGCCAAAATGCCGGAGTCGGTCCGCTACATGGTCGCGAACAACAAGCCGGTCGAGCGGATTCGCGCGGCGCTTACGCGCATCTCGGGGGACGCGATACAGGCCAGCGCCTTCATGATGACCGAGAGCGCGCCGCAAACCGGCAGCAAGGGCCTGGGCGTGGTGCTGTCGCGTTCGTACATCATCGGTTCGGTGATGCTTTGGGTGGCCTACTTCATGGGCCTCGTGATCTTCTACGCGTCGATCAACTGGATGCCGATCCTGCTGAAAGACGCCGGCCTCCCGCCGCAGCGCGCAACGCTGATTTCCGCGTTGTTCCCGCTTGGCGGTGTCGGCGCGGTGCTGTGCGGCGTGCTGATGGACCGCTTCAACGCGAACCGGATCATCGCGGCCTGCTATGCGCTGACCGCGGTGAGCGTGTATTTCATCGGACAGGCGGCCGGCAACGTGGGCGCGCTGGTCTTCATCGTATTCGTCGCCGGCGTGTTGATGAACACCGCGCAATCGTCAATGCCGGCGCTTGCCGCCGCGTTCTACCCGACCGAGGGCCGTGGCACGGGCGTGGCGTGGATGCTCGGCATCGGGCGCTTTGGCGGGATTGCGGGTTCGTTCCTCGTGGCTGAGCTGACGCGCCGCCACTTCACGTTCGGCGGCATCTTCGCGACCATCGCGGTGGCGGGCTTGCTCTCGTGCGTAGCGCTCCTGATCAAGCAGGCTGCGCGGCCGCACGTCGCGGCAACCACCGCGTCCAAAGCGGAGTCGTTCGGGCATTGAGCGTCTGCGCGGGCGCTCGCTTCGGTGTCGAATTCGACGCCGCGCGGGCGCCGGCTGCCGACGGGCAAGCTGGATCGCCCATTGATTGTTCGAAGCCGCCGCAACGGGCGGCTTTTGCATTTCCGCCGTGCTTGCGTGAACAAGTACGAAAACGGCGGATAAAAAACGGCCCAAGTCACTTCCCGATAAACTACGCCGTTGTTTGCCCTGCGGAGGCCGCGATGACGCATGCCACCATCGCCGCGCCGTCGCTCATCTCAAGTCAGGATTCCGTAATGAAACGCGTAGTCGTATCCGCACTGCTGGCGGCGTGTCTCGCGCAACCGGCCGCGCAAGCCGTTGCAGGAACAGTCAGCGATCAATGCTTCGCGCTTGGCGATATCGCCGGCCAGGTCGCTTCGTGGCGCGCGCACAAAAAGACCCGGGACCAGGCTCTCGACCAGGCGGCCCGCTACTACAAGGACCCGGCCGACCGGCAAGCGGTTGATGCGATCATTCAGAAGATCTTCAGCCCTGGCACGCCGCCGATGACGCCCGATCAGGCCAGCATGGCGTTCACGTCGGAATGTCTGAAGCTCAAGCACGGGCAGGCAGCTGTCCAGTGATGCATGGTCTCGACGCGGCGCTCTCGAAAGCCCCGCCGCCTCCCACGACGTAGATGAAGCCCGCATTGACGAGCGCCAGCGTTACTCCCGCTGTAATGCGTCCCGGTGCGCGGTCACGAGATCGGCCATGCTGTTGAAGCGGAAGTCGAACTTCGGCTGCGAGCCCGGATTCATCGTCGCGCCAAATCCCTGCTTCGCATGCCGCCGATAAATCCAGCAAGACGCAAGCCCCACCTCGTTAGCGGGCTGGTGATCGTGAAAGAGGCTCTCGGCGGTGTGCAGGATGTGTTCCTTGCCAATGCCCCGCTCGCCTAGCTTTTCCAGCAGGTACTCGAAATTGCGCCGCGACGGCTTATATGAACCGACATCTTCCGCCGTGATGATCGCGTCGAATTCAACCTGCAACTTCGCGTTGCTATGGCTGAAGCTCTCGTTATCGACGTTCGACAGAATGACGAGTTTGTAGTGCTGCTGCAGGTAGTGCAGCGCCGCTGCGGAATCGTCGAATGCAGGCCAGTTGCGAATGGACTCGCCATACGCGGCACAGTCCGCGAGCGTGTACGGCACCCGCCATTCTTCGGCAAGGCGCTTGTACACGATAGCCAGCAATTCCCGATAACGCAGATGCGGCGTGTATTTCTGCTGCGACGACTCATGCCGCGCGTGCGCTTCGAGCACCTGGTCACGCGTCAGCGGTGACTCGACGCGCTGCAGCAACGGCCGCAAGCCTTCGAATATGCCGCTCTCCCAATCGATCAAGGTTCCATAGCAGTCGAACGTGAGGGTATTGAAATCGGTCAGTTGCATATGGGGTTCCTCATCGGACTAAAGCTTAGGACGATAAAGGACAATGGCGTTGTCGGGAAGATCCGCGCTGCAAGCCGAGTTGATCGAGGACGTGACGCTACCCGAGCGAGCCTGACGGCACCCCGTTAGGCAGCATTGCAAAGACGCCCTATCAGGCAATCGTCAAAGAGATTCCGCCCTCATTTATTGCGCCCCGCCGACACAAAATCCTTCACGCGCCGTGCGAGATTGCCCAGTACGCTCGCAGGCGGATTCACGCAAGCCTGTCTCTGCGGCATGCGCTGCAGATCATGCAAGTCCTCGTGAAGCGCGCGTGCATGCGCCTGCGGCGCATACGGCCATTCGATCACGACCGCTCGCAAGAGCGCGCCGCGCGGGCCTTTTTCGGCGCTGTCGATATACGCGTTGATGACCGTGGCCTCCTGCGTCGCCGATTCGTGCGAATCGGTAGCAATGAAGTCGTTCAGTCCTTCGATATGGACGCACCATAACCGTTCGCTCACGTCCCGTCTCCATTGCGGTTCTGCAATCGCCCGCTAGATGAATCGCAGTGCCTTCGCCACCGACATTTGCACTCAAGTCGCAACTCGCAGCCGCTCCCATTTCAGGTCCGAGAAACACGGGCCCTGCGTGGCTTCGCTGAATTTCACGTCGTTGTGCTCGCCGTTCCACTCCAGCACCTGGACGTGGCCGTCCGCATCGACCGTCACATCCCATCCCACACAGCGCGCAAACGGAATCTGCTTGTGCAACCCGAGCACGGTTGTCACGCACTGCGTAAAGGAGGGCACCACTACGCCGGCGAAACGGACCTTCGAATCCGGATGCTCTTGCGTCGCGCCCCAATCGCTCAGGTAGCCTTCGCGGCACAGTTCACCGCTTGCCAGACTGACCGGCACGCACACTTCGTGGACGGTACGGATGTGGGTGTCTTCTGCTCGGCCCAGCCGCAGGAAACATGCTCGAATGGAAATATGACCGGCATCGTCCACTACCGTCGTGAAACGCAAGGTGGCAACGGACTTTGAAGCAAAGGCATTGAACACAGGGTGCTGAACCACGAATTTCTGTATCACGCCGTTGCCTAGCGACTTGATCGCTTCGGGATTGAAGTTGTCTTTGTCGAAGAAGTAAACGCCGTTGCCCTGCTGGGAGCCATCCGTCTTGAACACCACCCGATCGCAATGCTCGAAGACGACGCTTTTCAGTTCGTGCTCCGGCACCACCACACGGTGGTCCGTGAAAAAAAGGCCGTTGGCGAAATAGGCCACGTCCGGAAACATGTCGCCCTCGAGGATCAGCCTCGATATCGACTTCAGACTGGATATCTTGCCGTACCAGCCTTTCATGTTCGGCACCACCACACTGCCGTAGTAATTGTCTGGAATCCAGCCTTCCTTGAACGTCCTGCTGAATGCCGCGTAGACGCGCAGCCACGGTGCGTAGACCATGTCGCCGAACACGTCGAGTGCATAGGTGTCGGCCAGTTTCAGGGTCGCCGGGTCGGCTCTGCCATATTTCTGCTCCAGCAGTTGCAGGACTTTCCTCGCCTGGGCGCGGTGCCCGCGATGGAATGTGTAGAGCGCCGCCTTCTTGACGGATCGTCTCGCTATGTTTTCAACGTCTAATAAGATCATATTTTGCCCAACCGGTAGCCGTTTGCTCTTTTAATCGGTCCCGCGCAGATATGCCGGTCGGGATGCCATCGCCGCCCCGTCACGCCGCTTGTAACCCATCCGCTCAGCATCCTGCATTCACCGCGAAGTAGTTCCTCCTATACCGTATTGATAAACGCTTCATCTAACGTCAGTAAGCGTTCGGATGATGAAGCCCCTTGAATATAGTCGCGAAAATGATTTTCACGTCCAGTCCGAACGACCAGTTTCGCAAGTAGTACAGATCGTGCGCCACCCGGCCTTCCATCTTTTCGATGCGATCGGTTTCGCCGCGAAAGCCGTTGATTTGCGCCCAGCCGGTAATGCCGGGCTTGATGCGGTATCGATGGATGTAACCGGAAACGATGTTCTGGTACAGATCGTCGTGTTCCAGCGCGTGCGGACGCGGGCCCACCACCGACATATCGCCGCGCAGCACGTTGAAGAATTGCGGCAGTTCATCGAGGCTCGTGCGCCGCAGGAACGCGCCCACTTTAGTGATGCGTGGATCACCGCGCGTCGCCTGTTCGAGCACGCCAGGCTTCTGTTCGTGTAGACGCATGGTGCGGAACTTGTAGATCTGAAACACCCGTCCGTCGGCGCCTTTACGAAACTGCTTGAAGAACACCGGGCCGCGCGAACTCAGTTTCACTGCAATCGCGCAGGCGAGCAGTATGGGCGACACTGCAATCAGCGCAACCAGCGCAAACAGGCGATCGAACAGTTCCTTCTGCACCATTGCATTGGGCGGTAAAGGCGACGCAGCCAGATTGATCGTGGGTACACCCAGTAGCTCGGTCATGCTACCTTCGAATAGCGCGAGTGCGCGCACATCGGGCATGAACCGTATATTGACCAGATCATTGCGAAACTCGTCGACCAGCCTCAGAATCGCCCGCTCTTCGGTGAGCGGCAACGCCAGCCAGACTTCGCCGATGTGCTGCTCGCGAACGTAGCGTGCGAACGCGGCATGCTCCTCAAAGACCCGCACGGACGACGTAATCTCGGCGCAACTGCCAGGGCGCACGTTATACAGCGCGTTGGCGCGAAAGCCGGCAGCGGGTGAGCTTTCCATCTTGCGAATCATCTCTTTGCAATGATCCCCGCAAGCGGCTACTGCAACCTGCTGCAAATTCAAGCCGGCATGCCGGACGCGGCCCAACAGCATGTGTGTGACCATGCGGCCGGCCATCATCGCGGCCCCTGCAATGCCTGTCCAATACACAAACCAGAGGCGCGAAACGAAGTCGATCCGGTGTAGTGAGAACATCAGTGCCATCGCGCAACCCTGCACGATCAGCCAACCAAGCGCGACCTGCCCTGCGAGCGCTCTTTTGGAGCGGCCGCGCCACGATTGATATACCCCGAGCGCCGGGAACACGGCGAGCGAAAACGCCGCAGCGAAGGCAACGAAAGCGAGGTAGAAGCTTCGCTGCGAACCGGAGTCGAAGCGGATCTGCGAGGCCGCAAAGGCGCCCGCCAGGATCATCGAGACGTCGAATAATCTCGCCACCAGACCAGTAATCAATCGCATTGCAGCCCCCTGCGAGCACGCACCCGTTGGATACAACCGATTCAGCCGCAACGGCCATATTTGTCGTCGAATCTGACGATATCGTCTTCGCCGAGATAGGTGCCGGACTGAACCTCGATGATTTGCAGCGGCACGCGGCCGGGATTCTCCAGACGATGACGTATGCCCAGCGGAATGTAAGTCGACTCGTTCTCGCCAAGAAGAAACTGTTCTTCTCCGCGCGTCACGAGCGCGGTTCCGCTAACCACGACCCAGTGCTCGGCGCGGTGATGATGCATTTGCAGCGAGAGCCGCGCGCCCGGCATCACGACAATGCGCTTGACCTGGAAACGCTCGCCGTGGTCGATCGAATCGTAAAAGCCCCAGGGGCGGCGCACCTTCCTGTGTGCGTCGGCCTCGGGCGATTTGTCCCGCTTGATGCGCGACACCAGTCCCTTGATGTCCTGCACATGCGAACGGTCGGCAACGAGCACGGCATCGTCCGTGTCGATCACGATCAGATCGTTCGTGCCCACACACGCCACGAGCCGGCCGCCTTGCGAGCGTGCGTAGGTCGCGGTGGCGCCCTCGAAGAGCACGCGCCCATTGGACGCATTACCGCATTCATCCTTTTCCATCGCCTGCCACACCGCGTCCCATGAGCCGAGATCGGACCAGCCCGCAACCAGCGGCACAACCACACCGGCGAACGGCACATTGGGCTTGCCGATTTGCTCCATCACCGCGTAGTCGATCGAGTCGGCTGGCGAGCGCAGAAATTCCGGCGCGTCCGGAACGACGCATTCATCGGTCTTCCTGGCGCCGCCGTACGCCTGGACACACGCGGCGTGGATCTGCGGCTGAAGCCGCTCGATCATCGCAAGCCAAACGGACGAACGCACCACGAACATCCCGCTGTTCCACCAGTATTGGCCCGACTCAACATATTGAGCGGCGAGTTCGGTTGCAGGCTTTTCGACGAAACGCTCGATGCGGCGCGCGCCGTCCTTTAGTTCAGTGCCGAGCCGGATATAGCCAAAACCAGTGTCCACGCGATCGGGCGGCACCCCGAGCGTAGCGATCGATCCCGATTGCGCGTAACGCGCTGCCATGTCGATGGAACGATGCAGCGCGTTCAGATCCGCAATTGCGTGGTCGGCGGGCATCACGACCAGGATCGCGTCCTGTCCATCAGCACGCGCGGCCAATGCGGCGAGGGTGAGCGCCGGTGCGGTATCGCGGCGAGCCGGCTCGACCACGATGCGCGCATTCACGCCGATTTCCCGAGCCTGTTCGTAAGTGGCGAAATAATGCTCGGCCCCGCACACGACTATTGGGTCGGCCGCGACGTCCCACGTGCTGTTAAATCCCGCCATGCGTCCCATCGTGGCCTGCAGCAACGTCTGATTGCCGATCACGTCGATCAGCTGCTTGGGAAACTGTTCACGCGACACCGGCCACAGGCGAGTGCCCGACCCGCCCGCGAGAATCACCTGCACAAGCGGGGGATAGTCCACCTGGGCGTTGCCAAAGGAATCGATGTCCGTCTCGCGAGCAACTGTCGCAGCCTTGCGCATAGAAAGCTCCTCTACTGTGAAGCGAACCCGGTATGGCGTTTGGGCGTCTACGCCAAACGCGTAGCGACATGAGTCGCACCGAGACGTGCTTATATGATTGATGACAGGACGTTCGTATCAGCTGTTATAGCCAGCCATCCGGATCGCAGCGAACGGAGATGCACGCCGCGGCCGCGCACCGCGCTCGGCCGGAGACAATCAACACCCACGTGAGCGGGTTGCGACGTCCACACGCAGTGGCAACGCCAATGTCGACCGGGGCCGACCGGCTGATGCCATGACCGCCGTTATCGATAAGTAATCATAGTCAGCCCACGCTGCAGCACAGCATTCCTGGCGCGAACAGGTGAGGTTTTGGCCGTGCTCGTCGGGCATTTTTCTTAAGCGTTTGAATGACGCCAAACCGGCAGATCGAAGCAGACGTGCAGCGTGGAAATCAATGACGACCCGTGGTACCGTTCAGCTAAGCGGTCCAATAAATCCGCCCTTGAGGCGGACGGCCATATCGCCCTTGCCTATACCGCGCCGCATTTTCATTTCTCCAATTCCGCGCCGGCTCTCGTGCGTAGACGGCTACTCCAGCACTGTGCGCCATTCGTTTTTTTACCGGAGTCGCAATGGCTTACATATCGTTACTTGCGTTATTCCTGACTGTCACGAACTTGATTCCAGTGAGTGCCGTGGGATTCATACCGATCGTCCTTTATTCATGGCGTTTTTTCGGCAGAAGTTACCCTGCGTTTATTACGCCGCTCACGCTGTTCACGCTGCTCGTGACGGTCTCGACACTGCTGTACGATCCGCACTCTTTCCTCGAATTCGAGTTCTACCGGCGCGATGGCAATTTCTTCATCTCCTATGCGCCTATCTTTGCCGGCTGCCTGTACACGCACCGCTGGGATTTGAACAAGGTGCTGCGCGCGTTCTTCGTATTCGCGGTGATCATCAACGTGCCGGTCTACGCGTACTACATTGCCCACAACGGCTTATTGGCCATCTTCGTACATGCGGAAGACAGTTTCGGCAGCTACTTCATCGCGCGCAACGCGGCCGGCGGGTTCTTTGCCATGCTGTTCTGCCTGGGCGTGGCCTGCTATCTGCAAAGGCGCAGCAGGTTGGTGCTGGCGCTGCTCGGAGTCAATGCACTGATGCTGTTTTCGACCTATAGCCGGGGCTCGTTGCTGGGGGTCGCCGTCTTGCTTCCTTATCTCTACTTTGGCCGCAAGCGTTGGATGTTGGGCACGCTGTTAGCCGCCATACTGACGGCTTCGATTTCCATGGCCATTTACAACACCGACTCGACGGTCAACTACATGGGCTACCCCTTTACCATCCAGAACCAGGATCCGAAGGCAGCGAACCTGAACATCCGCTACGAATGGCTCTGGCCGCGGGCTCTGACTTATTTCGAGCAAAGCCCGATCATCGGCCTCGGCTTCGGCTCATTCGACGACCACATCGGCAGTGTCGTTTCGTACTTCCATTTGCTCGGGGTACCGTCGGACATCGAGGTCGAACACAGCGACTCTCATGCACACAATTCCTATTTGAATATCCTCGCGGAACTCGGCGTGGTTGGACTCGGGTTGATGCTGGGGTTTTTCTGGAAGCTGATCGAATGGAGCAAACAGGGAGCGGCCGCCGCCGCGCTGATGGGCGGCGGCAAGAACTTCGCCGCATTCAGGTTCGTCGAGATTTCATCAATCTGCTTACTCACCATGGCGGCAACCGAGCATCGGCTCGTATCGCCGTCGAACGTTCTGATCCTGACTCTCGTCATCTCTCTGTTGCTCGCGGCGCGCGCAGTCAGTGCGGTAGCACGCGTACCGCAACCACGAGAGCCCGCGGGCGCTCGTCATGTCCATTAGACTTGGCCGTTGATCTGCGCTTGCAGCCGCGCTGTTAGCAAAAAGCGAAGACCGAATAACTCAAAACGAAAGGCGCGAGAATCTATGTGGACTGTCTTCAGCAACATCGGCGACGCCGCTGTCACGTTGCCCGTGGCGGCGCTTTGCGCCGGCTGGATTGCGTTATTCAATCCGCGTCTGGCATTGCGCCTCGTCGCGATACTCGTCGCCGGTGTCGCATTGGTGGGTGTAACGAAAGTGGTGTATGCGGGCTGGGGAATCTCCATTCCCGCAGAAGATTTCCGTGTCATTAGTGGACACGCGATGCTCTCGACCTGCATCTGGATGATCGCCATTACGCTGCAGTTGAAGTGGTGGCGTTTGCCGACGCTGCCGGGCATCGTTGCCGGCATGGCGATTGGGGCGCTGACCGGTATTTCGCGCCTGCTCAACCATTCGCATTCCGTGCCTGAAGTCGCATCAGGCTGGCTGTTGGGCGTGGTGATGGCGTTGTTTTTCCTGCGCAGCGCGGTCAACGTCCAGCTGGATCGTCTGAAGCCGGTCTGGTCGACTTTGAGCCTTCTGCTCGTATCCTTGCTCACCTATGGGCACGAGGCGCCGTTCGAATATCTGATCGAAACGCGTTCACCGCAACTTCATAGTCATGTGCCGTCCGTCATGGCTTTGCTTGGACGGGTTCGTTACCGCGTTCAGTCTCATGAAGTCACGTCGTCGAAATGACGTTCTTCGACGGATAGCGGGTCTCTGACAGGATATGGAAGAAACTGTTCGACGCATGCGTACGGAAGCCGGGCGTCGATGAAACTCATCAACGCCGTCTTGAAGTTCTCCGATGAAAAGCGCTCGGCATTACGTCGGCACTGCCGGGGGTCGAACAAATGGGCGTGGTCTTCAAACCGGTTGACGGCTTCCAGCAACGACTCCACTGTTTGCTCGCCAAAGAATACGCCGGTTGGCCGTTCGAGCGGCAAACCGATGACCGACTCGAGCACGCCCCCTCTGCCAAACGCAATCACCGGTGTTCCGCATGCCTGCGCTTCCACCACCGAAATGCCGAAATCCTCTTCAGCCGCGAACACGAACGCGCGCGCGCGCCGCAAATGGTCGACCAGAACTTCGAACGGTTGATGCCCGAGAATCGTCACGTTCTCAGCGGCGACGGACTTGATCTTTTTCATCTCGGGACCGTCGCCGATCACCACCAGCCGGCGCTCCGGCGTTTGCGAAAATGCTTTGACGATGAGATCGATCCGCTTATACGGCACCATGCGCGACGCGGTCACGTAAAAGTCTTCCTTCTGCGTACCTAACGACAGGTTGGCCAGATCGACCGGCGGATAAATGACGGTCGAATCACGCTGATACGCTTTCTTGATACGCCGCGCGATGAAATGCGAATTCGCGAGCAGATGATCCACGCCGTTGGCCGAGCGCGAGTCCCAACCCCGAATGTAATGCAGCAGCACGCGCGCCATGATGGATTTGATGCCCGTGCTCAGATCCGATTCCCTGAGATATTGATGCTGCAGATCCCACGCATAGCGTATGGGTGAATGCACGTAACTGATGTGGATCTGGTTCGGACCGGTCAGCACGCCCTTTGCCACCGCGTGCGAGCTTGAAATGACGAGGTCATAGGCGGACAGATCGACTTGCTCGATCGCGATCGGCATGAGCGGCAGGTACGCACGGTAACGCCGACGCGCAAACGGCATCCGTTGAATGAACGACGTGTTGACGGATTTGCCCTTCACGCACTCACGGTCTTCCAGAAAATCGACAATCGAAAAAATGTCCGCGTTCGGGAAGCACTCGATGATGTTTTTCAGCACTTTCTCCGCGCCACCCGAAACAACTAACCAATCGTGAACAATAGCGACTTTCACCTCGACCTCCTGTGAGTTTGCAACCGAGAGCCGGATGGGCATCGCCCTACTCCGTTCCCGCGCTTCATTCGTCCTTCCCTGTGCCCGGCTGTGGCCGCAGACCGCGCGCCAGCCTGACCATGCCCATTGCGCGCTGAGCTCCCGGCAGCAGACCCACCAGTTGAAGGCGGATCGTGATGCCCAACAGCATCGTCGCCAGCGTCGCTTCTCCGAGCACCCGAGCAGACGCCATGCCCACTGCTCCATATCGAGGCGCAAGAAAAAGCGCCACGGCAAGATTGATCAGACCCGACACCGCACCCACCATCGCAAGCAGCCGATCTTTTTTTCGTGGCACAAATACGTAAAGCGCGATGAACACGTTGAACGCTGAGAATGGAAACATCCACGCGAACCTCTGCAACACGTGGGCGCTGGCCTCGAAAGCCGGTCCGAGGATCAAAGGCAGCAGCCAGGGTGACAGCGTGAGGGCGGCACATAAAATCAGCATCCCGTAGCCCATCAACAAGATTGCGCCCCGCCGGGTCGTCGCATGTGCGCCCTCCTTGTCGCCATGCGCGAGTTGCCGCGAGATGGTCGGAATGAATACCTGCGAGGCCGGTCCCATCAGACTCAGCGCGATCGCCGAGAAACGTTCGGCCGCCCCGAAGTAGCCTACCTGCGCAGGCGTGGACAACAACGTCAGCAAATAGGTCGACGACGCCGTGAGCACCACGGAACCCGACGAATAGCAAAAAAGCATCGTCGATCCTCGCACGAGAGGAATCACGCCAGCGAGTTTGAGACGCGGCCACCCGAGTTGATAAGTCGCAAGACCGTATGAAACAAGGGAGGACGCCACGCCTGCAATCAAAAGGCTCGCCAGCACCCACACGGCGTCGTCCGGTCCTTTGACGAGCTTTAGCACCAGCACGAGACTCAGCGCAAAGCCGAACACTTCGATCATGATCGGCGTTCGGAAGTGATGGCGTCCCTGGAACAGCCAGCCGAGGTTCAGCGCAGAGACGATACCCAGCACGGTGGCCAGCAAGCCAATCACGGGCCGCTCGGACAGCACCGGCGAACTCCTCGTGGCCACGACGCCGATACAGGCCCCCAGCAGACCCATCAGGAGCCGCGCGCTGACGTGCAGCGAGAAAATGGCATTGCACTCCGCCGCGGACTGGGCCTTCGAAACGTCGCGCATGCCGACGAACGTAAATCCGAAACCGACGACCATCCATATGACATTCATCAGCGACATCGACGCCAGTACCCGGCCGTACTCCGCCACACCGAGCATCCTTGCGTAAAACGGTACGACGATGAGGAGATAGACGTACCTCATCAGATATCCGCCATAGACAAACGCAATTACACTAGCGTTCGCGGGTCTATCCATACCGCTCTCCTTGCGCGCGCACCGGAGTTCAGCGCCCTGCCGCGCGACGGCGGGCAAGCGGGTTGGAGATATAACGGACCACGAAGTCGGACAACGGCGAGTAAGGCACGAGACACAAACTCGATAGCATCAGGGTGCCGAGCTTCTTCTTCACACTCCAGAACGGGTTCGCGACGATCGTATGCACGTAGCCGCGAGAGTCGCGCAGCATCCAGCGCCAGCGTGTCAGAAAGCTCGCGCGATAAACGCACGAACAGAAGAACGCTTTCTCATGTGAGAAGTCATGAAACGTCGGCGGCAACTCCAGCTGCAGCCGGGCTCTGGCGAGGTTTCTCAAGATCGCCCACCGCATATTGAATGCTCTGGGCGCCTTGTTGATCTGCTCCGAGTTGGCGAACGACACCGTCGCACTGTCGGCGTTGTGCACGCGGTAGCCGCCAAGCGACTTCGCAACCGACGCCACAGGTCCGCTCAAGGCCACACCGTAGATTGCGTAAAAGTCGGCGCCGTAGCGGTTGACGCCCTCCTCCGGAACCGGAAAAACGCGCCGCAACGCGCTTACGCGATATGCGTTGCCCGACGCAGGCGGCGACGGATAAAGCCAGCCGCCCATCAGGAGCCTTGCGCAGTCGGCAGGCGGCTCGCTGTTGGGTACATACGCACCGGTGAGCACTCCGCCGGCATCCATCACGTCGAGGCGGAATTGCACCTTGGCCCATTCGCGTTGTGCGAAGAGCCGCATCACTTCGGAAACGGCACCTGGGTAGAGTACGTCATCCGAATCGAGGAAGATTACGTACTCGGTCGAGAGCGCTTCGATCGCATAATTGTAAGCAGATACCTGACCACCGTTTTTCTTGAACACGGCTGACACGCGTGCGCCGTACGCTTCAATGATTGCGCGCGACCCGTCGGTCGAGCCGTCGTCGATCACCATCACCGCCGTTGCCGGATAGTCCTGCGCCAGCGCCGAGTCGATCGACGCGGCGAGGTAGTTTTCGTAGTTGTAGTTGCAAATCACAACGGTGATCTGGTTCATGATACCTCGGGGCTATCGGGAAAATTCGGCAGAGTCGGAATGCGACAACCGTAAAAGAGACGCAACAGCGCGCAGTTTCGGACTGCTTATTCGAACCGGGCCGGAACCGTTCCATTGGACCGGCTCTGTCGTGCGGCGGACAACGAAATTGGCGAACTTCTTTTGCGCACGGTTGCAAGCTCCCTGGACCTGCGGTGCTGGATCGAAGCAATCGCGACATCTCGCGTGCATCGGATCGCGCGGGCCGTTGGGTTGGCGCAGTTCGCTGCGTGACTCATTCGCGTTCCCATGACCACCTGCGCTAGCTCGCCGACGCGCTCGGCGTCAAATCGGACAGGCGCTCGCCCGTCGTGCCGTAGAGGATCTCCAGCGCCTTCTGCGCCGAGTATTCCCAACGAAATTGCCGGGCATGCAGCAAGCCCATGGCACGGTGCCGCTGGCGCAGTTGCGCATCGTTCATCAACCGCGAAATCTTCGCGGCAATGTCGTCCGCCGAAGCCGCGTCGCAATACATCGCCGCTTCGCCGCAGGCTTCCGGTATCGACGTACAAGCCGATGCAATCACGGGGCAGCCGCAGTACATGGCTTCGAGCGGCGGCAGTCCGAAGCCTTCATACAGTGACGGAAAAATCAGGCAACCGGCGTTCTCGTACAACGCCTTTAATTCGCCATCCGACACGAAGCCTGCCCATACGACCTGGCTCGCGTGCGCCGCATCGCCGGTGCGTCCAGCATCGTCGGTATGGAAGATACGCGCATTTCTGCCACCCACCACAACGAACTTGAGTTCCGGCAAATCCTCGAGCTTGCCGACCGCTTCCAGGACACGCTGCAGGTTCTTGCGCGGATCGAGGCTACCGACGATCAGGCAGTAGCCATCTTTCGTAAGCCCGAGCCGCGGCAGAACCGCAGAGTCCGCAGCGATACGGTCGAGGTGATCCGCGGCGGGATGAACGACCGCGACGCGCGACTCGGCGATCCCTAGGTGATGACAAATACGCGACTTCGAAAAGGCCGACACAGTCAGGATCATCGGGCGTGTGCGCCGCAGCATCGCGAAGCATAGGCGGTACCACAGCCGGAACTTGCGGGAGAAGCCCTGTGGAACATCGTAGATCGCCATGTCGTGCACCATCACGACCTGTCCGCGTTTGAACAGCGGACTGGTATTGCAGAGATTGACGAGCGTCCTGCCTCGGGCTGCAATGGGCAGCGTAATCTGCTCCCAAAGTGTGCCGCGCAGCCACGGAAGGCGGCGCAAGTGCTTGAGCAGCATGCCCGGTTGCATGGCGTTGTGCGGCACGAAGACTTCCAGTTCGTCGCCGAACTTCGCGTCCATCTGCATTGCTCTCGTAAGCTCGTACGCTACCCGCTGGACCCCAGTGACAGGCTGCGAAGTGAACTTTCCGTTGATTGCAAAGGCCATCGGGTTCTCCGTTTTGTCGGCGTCACGAAGCTACGGGCGGCAACGGGTCACGAGCGGGCGAAATCAGTTGGCCGATTCGAGATCGCTGGCGTAATTCGTTGCATAGCCGTAATTCCGGGTACTTCGCCGCAACGGAATGCCGTTGAAGACGGCGCCTGCAATCCGCCCTTCGGCGCGTTCCATCTTCTTGACCGTGTCCGCGATTTCCTCCTCGCTCTGCATCCCGGAGCGCAGCACCAGCAAGGACGCGCCCGCTTCATTCGCAATGATGGAAGCGTCCGTGACCGCGAGAAACGGCGGCGTGTCGATGATCACCAGATCGTACTGGCCCGCGAGCCGTTGCAAGATATCCTTGAAGCGGGGCTTCATCAGCAGTGCAGCGGGGTTCTCCGGGCGCACGCCGCATGACAGGAAGGTCAAGCCGTCGATACCCGTCGGCCGCAATGCATTGCGCAAAGGCATGCGCTCCGCGAGCACTTCCGACAGGCCGCCGCGATTGGTGCTTTCGAACAGCGACGCAAGATGCCCTCGCCGCATGTCGGCATCGATCAGCACGACCCGCGAGCCGATTTCCGCGTGCAGGATTGCCAGATTGGCCGCGACAAAGCTCTTTCCCGCGGAAGGCGTCGGTCCGATGACCATCACCACGTTGTTGCGCGCATGTGCCAGATCGCGTGTGACTGCGGTGCGTACCGCGCGAAGTGCTTCGACTGAAGTGTCGTGCGGAAAGCGTGCCGCGAGGATTCTGGTATTGCCGAGCTCCGCGGAAGTTGTCGCCGCGCCAACACCTGGCGTGGTGCGGCGAAACTCCATTTCACCCTGAGCCTTGTGGAATGGCAGGCTGCTTTTCCCTCCGAGACCGGCCAGTAATTTGCGGCCCCCGCCAGCAGAGAGGCGATCCAGCAATAGCTGTTGCTGACTGAACAGAATCTCGCCGAAAACAGGCACGCTCATTTGACGTTCGACGTATCGCGGGTCCGTCACGCCCGTCAGCACGTGACGGCGCATGAAGACCAGCACGACGCCGGACACGACACCCAGCAGCAGGCCACCGGAAAGAACGAGTAATGGCTGCGGCTTCACCGGACGATGCGGTCGGATCGCCTGGTCGACGACATGCGCGCCGCCTGTCGTGCTGGCGCGCCGGACCTGCAGCTGCTCGGCCTTCTGCACCATGCCCAGATAGATCGTTTCCGCGACCTTCTGCGCGCGAAGGAGATCGACGCTCTCGCGTTCCGAGGAAGGCATGCCGCTGAAATGGCCATCGAACTTCGACTTCGCGTCCTTCAATTGCGCCAGTTGCGTGTCGATGTTCTGCACCCAGCGGCTATCCGGCCTGTAGCGTTCGAGCAGTTGTGTGCGTTGCAGTTGCAGCCCCGCAATCTGCTTGTCGAGGTCCAGACCTCCCTGCAGATAGGCTTGTGCTTCGCTCGTCGGCTGCATGGACTGCGAGTTGGAACGGAAGTGCTTCAGCGCGTCCTCGGCTCGCCTCAGATCGGCGAGCAAACGAGGTAGTTCGCCCTCAATGAACGCGAGCGTAGTCGTGTCGTTGAGCTGCCGGGTCTTGACCGCGAACGTCAGATACTGCTGAGCGAGGTCGTTGGCCACCTCGGTGGCCTTGTCCGGACTCTTATCCGTGTACTCGATCTGCAGAAGACCCGAGTCCTTCACTTTGTCCGTAACCTTGACCACGTCGTCGAACCGCTTGATGGCATCCAGTTCGTTCCAGCGAATGACCTGGAATTTCGTGCCCGGCCGCGCGTCCAGTTCCTTCACCAGCATGGTGACGCCGTTGTCCATCACGGTCTTGCCTACTGTGCCCTTCATAAGGAGCTCATCCGAGGGTCCGCGCAATTCATAAGCGCCGTTCTCGAGAGCGACCAAGCTGAGCTTCTCTTCCTCGAGCTCACGCGGCACATCCAGCGAACCGATCTTGACGCGCTCGCCGCCCCACGCGAAAGACTTCAACCCCAGCCAGGGCGCCGACGGCTCTCCGGGGGTGGCAAATTTTTCGGCAATGTCGCCGAGGATTGGCAACTTGTGCGGCGTCACAGAGACGTCGAAGCGGAACTTGTCGATTACCGGATCGAGCACCGAGCGGCTCTTCATGACGGCCATCTCTGTCACAGGAGACGGCGACGGCGGTGGCAGCATCTCGTTCTGTAAGGCCAGACCGAGCGCATTTGGCTCCGGCGGGTCGACTCGAATGAGCACGTCCGCGGAATAGATTGGCGTTGCAATGAGCAGATACGCCACCGCCAAAGTCAGCACAATGACCGTCGTGACGACGATTTCCCAGATGTGATCCCGCATCAGCGTGAGCATGCCGCGCACGCTGAGTTGACCACGTTCAGGGGTCTCTGCCGGAGGTAGCGAATTCAGAGGGTAGTAATCCACCGCTTGATCCTTCCATGTTTCGATGGGCAGCGTGACGATTCGATACCGCGGCGCTGCACCACCAGTTCGCAATCTGGAACCACCGCCGGCCGATGTCGGTATGACACTGACCGGCAGCATCTCGGCATGAAGTGCTGGGTTGGGTTAGCTCGGAGAGTCGTGTCCGGTACCGCGTGGACGACGGAGGACAGTAGCGCTTGATGCTCGCCTCGATCGTTGCTACGACCGACACGGCCAACTCCATCAAAGATCCTCATTCCTCCAGCAGCGATCTCAAGGTCAGAACCTCAACTCATTCGTATTAGCAAACGACCTGCTTGGTCCATTGCTTGCAGCCAGCGCTCAGCGCTGGTTGCGGGAAAACGTCTACCCCTACTTCGAAAAAGTAGAAGTGAGATGAGTCGACGTAATATCGACGATAGCGCCCTCCAGGCCCGAGGACACGCCGAAAGAAAATTGTTTTGCGCCAATCGCGACGCGCACGCGTGACGGCAGTTCGCGAGCGCTCGCGCCTCGGCACAACGTCCATCTTCGTAAGGTCAGCGCAGCACCGGCCTCGGTTACCAACGTCCTGCGACATGCAGCGAACCGCAGATGGGCACAAGGATGTGGACACCGTGCCACAGGAATCCGTCTGCTTGCTCGTCTTGCATGGACGCCCGACGCGCGTCCAGCCGGCCCAAAGAAGTGACTGGAACCGTCCCTTCGCCACATCACCGCAACGGAGTATCAAACGGCACTCTCATTTAGCGGGGCAAAGATCAGTCGATGGCCACTCACTTTTCAGTAGATGGTGCAGCGAAGCATAGGCCGCAAAAAGAGCATTCAATCGCGGTCGGCATAAAGTCGGGTGTTAATGGCCGATTAAGCAGAGCGTTTTACAAATGCGGCGGCCGCAGAAAGCATTGTTGCCAACTGCAAGGGATGTAACGGAGTTCTACGGACAAGTGGTAATGCGTTAACAGAACCTTAATCGCAGTTCACAAAAATAGAACAAGTGCTTGGAACGCTATTTAGGGCAGAAACCCTTGCCACGCTGGGCATAGCGCCTGGATCGATGCTCTGTGGGGCGAGCGGACCGGCGTATTAGCCACGGAAAAAGTTTCCCGTCGGAATACATATTAGAACGCTTTTCATCCGCTCGCGAGGTAAAAATTTCCCTCTTTATCACTATTACGCCAAAACACCCGTGAGTAACGGCCAAGCTCGTCCGCGAAATTTCCATGCGTTAATCTGGCAAGTGGACTGATTGGCTTGTTGGGAGAACAGCCTCGGGACACTTCTGCAGATCTTTTTGCGTTACGCGGCAATGAGCACCGGAGTGGGATGAAAGCTATGAAACACATTGGCCTCTTGGTCTTTCAGAACTGTTCGATGACAACGATCGGAGCGATCGGTGATGCTTTCCGTCTGGCCAACGAGTTCGAGAGGGATGCAGGCCAGCCACCTCCGTACAGGTTTTCCGTGCTGTCCGACGAAGGCGGCATAGTGACCAGTTCGTCCAGCATCTCGATCTGGACACAAAGTCTCCAACGCTACAGCTTGTCGGACTTCCATGCTTTCTTTGTCGCTTGCCGTGACGCGGCTGAAACGGCGGAATCCAACGATCGCTTTCTTGAGTGGATTTCGCTGCAAGGATCGATCGCCTCCTTCCGCATTCAGCAAGGCGCGAATCTGGCGGTCGTATGCCGCAATCCGTTGCAATCGACCGTGCCCATTTTTCTGTTCGACGACAGAAGTGGCATGATGGACGACGGCGCCAGCGTGACGCCGACCGACCTGGCGGTTGCGCAGATCGAGCGCGACCTGAGTTCCGCGATTGCCCGCAAGATTGCCCGCATCCTGCAAACGAACTATAGCGAGAAGGTCAAACCGGCTCTTCACGATGCAAACATCACCACGACAACCGAGAAAATCCGCGAGTCTGCTCGCTGGATCAAGGAGAACTACAGTAAGGCAATTTCGATCGCCCAGGCGGCCGAATGCGCGGCCATGAGCAAGCGCAATTTCCAGCGCCGCTTCAAGTGCGAATTTGGCATGACACCTCTCGAATACCTTCTTCGCACGCGCTTCGAGGTCGTGTCGTCGATGCTGCGCAATACCGACTTACCAGTCGACAAGATTGCGCGGCGATGTGGAATGGGCGACGGCAACCGGTTAGGCCGGCTTTTCAAGGAACGCTACGGCATGTCGCCCACGCAATTTCGCGCGCGGCAACATGTCGAGTCTGAAGAACGGTGCCTGACGCACGAGGAGAGTTGGAGCGCCGCGGCTGAGATAGTGCGCGAAGCTCCTTGAGCGTCGAACCAGCTTTGGAACGCCACCAGTTATGGATGACACATGACGACAACCAAGTCCGCGCAATTCGATGGCGAAGCCCCCGCACCCCCGTCCCGGTGCCAGCAAGCTGCACCCGAAGACAATCCGGCCGCAAAAGTGGGACCACCCCCGCCCGATCCTCATCGGCTGCCGCCGCACTCCGTCTCGCTCGTCAGAACGATGAAGGAAGCGGCGAAGTCCGTTCTGCCCGATGCACTGTTCCTGTGCCTGTTGCATCACAAGCGCATTGGCCGTTATCCGAACCTGCTTCGTCCGGCGACTTTCAACGAAAAGATTCTGCAACGCAGCCTCAGGCCCGATCCTCGTTTTATCGAGTTGACCGACAAGCTTCTGGTTCGTCAGTACATTGCCGGCAAGATCGGCGAAAAGCATCTGATACCGTTGATCGCGGCACCGGACGCGTTCACTCGCGAGGTCTTCGACGCGCTGCCGAATGCCTTTGTGATGAAGGCGAATCACGGCAGCAGCTTCGTCGAAGTGGTGCGAAACAAGTCTGAAACGACTTTTGAAAAACTGGAGCTGCGGGCAGCGCAGTGGTTGTCCACTCACTTTTACGACATTGCGCGCGAGCGTCACTATCGCGCGATCAAGCCGCGCATCTTCTTCGAGCAGTTGCTTCTGGACCGGCGCGGCCAGATACCGGCGGATTTCAAGCTGCACTGCTTCAACGGAAAGCCGGGCCGGCCGATCATCTACATTCTCGTGATATCGGATCGATTTGGAAATTCGACACGGGGCGACGTGTACGACGTCGACTGGAATCATCTCGACATCGCGATCGGTTCTTATAAGAGAAGCGCTGCGCCCGGCCCTCGGCCAACGAATCTGGACTCGGTGCTGGACACGGCAGTCAAGCTGTGCGAAGACTTCGACTATGTTCGTGTCGATCTGTACGCGCCGGATAACCTGGTGTACTTCGGCGAGTTGACATTCACACCGGGCGCGGGCGTCTTGCCGTTCACGCCCGATAGCATCGACTACGAGTGGGGGAAGTTGCTCGTCTGAAGTGAGCGCCAACCGAGCGTGAACGGCTCTGAGTAGAGTGGGAGACGCGACACCCCCCGCGTTATCGGATCGCGTCGCTTGCTCGAACACGCCGCGCATCGAATCGCTCAGGTACAAAAATAAATTGGCCTCCCGTTGCCGAAGCGGAGGGAGGCCAGATCTATTGGCCGCTAACAGTGCTGGGAGACTTAGTTGTCCGGGTTGTTCGCGGTGAAGTTCGCAAATGCGCTATACGACGGATTGACTGGCGTACCGTTTATCATAATGCCGAACGTATCGTTACCGCTATCGAGCACGTAGTACATAACCGACTGAATGTTGTGGGTCTTTCTCGCCTGATAGAACTCGTTCAGTTGCTCGGTGATGTAGTTCGCCCGGTAATCCTGGGTTTTCTCCGGACCCGTGTTCCATTCCGTAATCATGAATGGCACGCCGTAACGGGCCTTGCAGTACGCGGGCAGATCGATTCCGGGACCGCCGCCGTCGGTACCGATGTTGAAGATGTCGCCGTACACCTCATAGTTGTGCCATGTGGTGATATCCCAGCGCACTGTCGGATAGCCACCGCTACCGTCCGGTTGCGTACCTTCCCACAACGCGTCGGACGCACCCACGTCGTTCACGCAGAAGTTCATACCGCACTTCGCGGAAGACTGAACCGACTTGACTCCGTCGATCATGCCGCGCATCACACCGCGCATGACAGGCCAGTTGGCATTGTTGAAGTCGAGTGCCTTCGTGCCTGCGTTGGTCGAATCCAGGATGATGGCACCGTCGCGTGTCAACTCGTTGCCACATTCGTACATTGTCACGCCATACGGACTCAGTGCACGCGCAACGGTCGCGCCCGCTGAGTATGCAGCGCTGTAACCGCTCGACTCGCTGGCAAAAAGTTTGCCGTTGCTGTCGTACAGCCCCTGGTTGATCAATACCAGCAACTGGATGCCGGCCGGCTGCAATGTCTGAGCAAGCTTGGCCACTGCATTGATCTGCTTCGGGTCGGTCGAGCAGCCGACGCGGTAGCTCGTGCAGCCGAGCGCCTTGAGCATCGTGACCAGTTGGGCTGGCGTGTAGGTGTAGTCGAAGTGCCCGTTAATCCCGAAGAAGCCACCCGCGGTCTGCGAAACCGCAATGCGGGGGTCAGTGCAGGGCAGCCAGCCATTGGCCACCTCTGCATTCACGTAAAAGTGACCACTGGTGTTGCAGATATACATCCTCCCACCGTACCAAAGTGCCAGCGACACGCCGTAGTTGTTCCCCACGGCAGCGCCATTCCTGGAGACGACACCGTTGGAAAGTGTCCATACTCCGCCTGCGTTGTCCGTGATGGACGATGCCGGGGGCATCAGCGTGCCGCTCGTGGAGCCGGTGCTCGCACGCGCCGTTGCGGTTGCTTTGGCGTTAGCCGTAGAAGACGGGCTGCCGCTGCCATCTTCCGAGCCTCCGCCGCCGCATGCGCTCAAAAGAACACTGCCACCAAGTGCCGTCAGGCAACCAAGAAATTCACGTCGCTTTACCATGTCGAATTATTCCCACAATCGAGAAATGCTCTCGAAAAAAAGTCCAAATATTAGTTTTTGGAAGTTCGAATTATTTAATGCGCGGGCGAATATTCATTCCCGTTCAGGAGTACTTAAAAATGAATACTCTTCAGCGCATTTCGAGTGCAGCACCAGGCTCTGATTGAATGCCGAACGTGAACTTGCCTCGGTGCGGCGATGCAATCGACGAGCGCTATCGATCGCCGATGGCGAGCGGGGCGGACATCAACCGCGCTTGACAATCAGAGGACACAACCGGACTACGATTGCTGCTTCGCGAAACACTGCGGTCGACCGTTGCGCAAACGTTTGCCAAAGGGGCACGCGAGTGCCGCCTTCTCGGCAAATTATTCCCGCAAACGTGATCAACGGGGTAAATAGTACGCGGAAAACGCGGTTCCGCACAGAAGGAGATAGTGCTTTCGCGCCAAAAAGCATAAATTTTGCTAATTATTTGTTGTCAGGTCAAGAATTTAACTTTCTCCTGATGATCAGAGGACACCTGCCCGGAATTATTCGCACTTCGACCCCAAAACCGTAGGCCCGGCCTTCCCTTTATTTTGAAGCAAGGCGGGTAATGGATGCGTCGTTTAGCTTTCAAAGTTATTACCCGGTGAAAACAGGATCGGCGCAAACATGAAGAAATGGTCGAACCCAGCGACTCGGTCTTTCAAAGTCAACGTTCGTTACGAGCTCTTACATTTTCGTCCGCCATGCGGATTCGTCTCGCGACGCTTCGATAACGCTATGTATTTTTCTTTCGACCCACTTGGAATATAAATACCGCAATAAAGAAACAGGATTACTCATTGCTCATTAATGGCTGAGAATTCAAACCGCTCAAAAGACGAGCTTGCATCGGGCTCGAGCGTTAGCCATGGTGGCTGCCCGGCGCCTCACTACGTAGATACAGACGCTCATATCTTCACCACGTCGACGCCTTCGCGGTTGGTCGAACTCGTTCGCGCGACGTTGCTGCGCATCGGTGGAGACGACCCGGTAGTTCGTCTTGCAGACCTGCAGCGTGTGAGCTTCTGCCCACCGATTGCCAGCCCCTTCAGGTCGCTTCTGTGGAACCCACCGTTCACGCATTGTGTAGACGAATCCTTTTGAACCGCAAGCGAAACAAGACCGGATTAAGTTGCAAGCAGTCGTTCTCCGAGCTTGAGCTATGTCGAAAGGAGGTGTTTAATCAATTGTCTGAGCGCCTGGCTGAGTTGATGAATCCCGTCACGACAGCCCTTGCTGTTTTCCGGATGGAATGCGACAGAAGCGACGCATCAGAGCATTGCCGATCAGCCTGGCAGGTACAACGGAACTCGCCAGCCCGCTCTGGAAGGGCCGCAGCCAAGGGCTCCGCGCGTCGAAGCGAATGCGATTCATGTGTGTCTGGTAGTCCCGTGTTGAATACTGGTGGGCAGGCCAGGTTCGGCTGTCTGTTATCACAAACTACTTTGCAGGGGATCAACATGTCACTCCGCATCAACGACATTGCGCCCAACTTCACCGCTCGCACCACTCAGGGAGAGATCGATTTTCACGAGTGGATCGGCGACCAATGGGCCATTCTGTTCTCGCACCCCAAGGATTTCACCCCCGTGTGCACCACCGAACTGGGTTACATGGCGAAGATCGAGCCGGAGTTCACGCGGCGCAATGCCAAGCTGATCGGCCTGTCGGTCGACCCGGTCGAAAGTCATGAAAAATGGGTTACCGACATCGAGGAAACCCAGGGTGCCGCGGTTAAATACCCGATGATCGCCGACACCGATCTCGCGGTCGCCAAGCTCTACAACATGCTGCCGGCCGAGGAGACCGGCACCTCCGAAGGACGCACCCCCGCCACCAACGCGACAGTCCGCTCGGTGTTCATCATCGGACCGGACAAGCGCATCAAGCTGATGCTGACCTACCCGATGACCACCGGCCGCAACTTCGACGAGATTCTGCGCGTGCTCGATTCGATGCAGCTCACGGCCAAGCACAGGGTGGCCACGCCGGTGAACTGGAAGCAGGGTGAGGACGTGATCATCACGGGCGCCGTCAGCAACGAGGAAGCCGAGCAGCTCTTCCCCGGCTTCAAGACCATCAAGCCGTATTTGCGCGTCGCCAAGCAGCCTGGCTGAACCCGGGGCACGGCGGGCTTTCAAAGGCTCGCCGCGCCTCCCTTTTTAGAGCGCGTCATGTTGATCTTCCGCCAGCTGTTCGACCCCCCCTCGTCCACGTATACCTACCTGCTGGGCGACCCGAACAGCGGCGACGCGCTCCTGATCGACCCCGTCTACGAGCAGGTGCCGCGCGACCTCGCGCTGCTGCAGGAGTTGGGGCTCCGCTTGCAGGCGACCCTCGACACCCACGTGCATGCCGATCATGTCACCGGCGCCTGGCGCCTGAGTCAGCGCTGCGGCAGCCGCATCGGCCTCGCCGAGGCCGCCGGCGCGAGCGGCGTGAACCAGCCGCTGCGCCACGGCGATCGTATCGACTTCGGCCGCCGCTACCTGAGCGTGCGCGCGACCCCCGGCCATACCAACGGCTGCCTGACCTATGTGCTGGACGACCAGAGCATGGCCTTCACCGGCGACAGCCTGCTGATTCGCGGCTGCGGCCGCACCGATTTCCAGCAAGGCAGCCCGCAGCAGTTGTTCGCGTCGGTGCGTGAGCAGATCCTGACGCTGCCATCGGACTGCCTGCTCTACCCGGCACACGACTATCGCGGCATCACGGTGACGACCGTCGCCGAAGAACGGCGCTTCAATCCGCGCCTGGGCGGCGATGTGGATGTCGGCGACTTCACCGGTCACATGACCAACCTGAATCTGCCGCATCCGAAACTGATGGCCGTGGCGGTGCCGGCGAACCTGCGCTGCGGCCAGCCGGACGCAGAAGCGTCGCCGCAAGACACGCCCGACTGGGCGCCGCTGACGCTGCGCTTTAGCGGTGTCTGGGAAATCGAACCAATGTCCCTGCTGGAGCATGCGGCGGGATTGCAGATCGTCGATGTGCGCGAAGCGCCGGAGTTCATCGATCGCCTGGGCCATCTGCCGGGCGCGCGATTAGTGCCGCTTTCGCAGTTGATGGAGCGGCTCGATGAACTCGACCCCGAACGGCCGGTCGTGGCGGTGTGCCGCTCGGGCGTGCGCTCGGCGCAGGCGAGCGTGCTGCTGACCAAGGCGGGCTTCGGCAAGGTCGCCAACCTCGCGGGCGGAATGTTGCGCTGGAAGAGCGAAGGACTGCCGGTGGCGTCGGAAAGCGTTTGAAAAGGCGGCTCGCCGCCACTCCCGTTGAACGACATACTGCTGGCGCAATCGCATTGCACACAGCGATCGAGCGGCCGGGTGGTGGCCGCCCCGCTCAACATGCCACCGGCCGCTCATCGCTACGCAATCAGCTTGTCGAGCGTAATCGGCAAGTCCCTGATCCGTTTGCCGGTGGCATGCCAGATTGCATTGCTCACCGCCGCGGCCACGCCCACCATACCGATCTCGCCCACGCCCTTGACCCCGAGCGGATTGACGATGTCGTCGTGCTCTTCAATAAACAACACGTCGATGTCCTGAATGTCGGCGTTCACCGGCACGTGATATTCGGCGAGGTTGTGATTCATCTGCCGCCCGAGCGCGTGGTCGAATTGACCGTGCTCGTGCAGCGCCATGCTGATGCCCCACACCACGCCGCCGGCTATCTGATTGGCCGCCGTCTTCGGATTGATGATGCGGCCCGCGGCAACGGCGCTGACGACCCGCGTCACGCGCACCGTGCCGAGCGCTTCGTCCACGCGCACCTCGACGAACACGGCCGAATGCGTGCCCATCGAATAGGCATGCTGCTTTTCATGCGGCTTCACGCTCGCCTGCTCCCGCACTTCTTCGAGGCCAGCGCGTTCGAGCAGCGTATCGAGCGCAATGGCGTCATCGGGGCCAGCGCCACAGACCAGCCGGCTGCCAGAACGCCGCACCTCTTCGCGCGGCACCATAGCGAAGCGGCCGCCGCCATGCACGCGCGCGAGTTCGACGAGCCGGTTGTGCAACCTCTTGCATACGACGTCGACCGCGCTGCCCACCGACGCCACCGTCCAGGACCCGCCCTCGATCGGCGCCTTCGGCAAACGCGTGTCGCCCAGTTCGAAGCTTACGTCGCTCAACGCGACGCCGAGTGCGTCCGCCGCGATCTGGGTCATCGCCGTGTACGTGCCGGTGCCGATATCGGCGGTCGAACTCGCTACGCTGACGTGGCCGTCGCGCGTCATCACCGCACGCGCAGTCGCTTCATTCTGCATTGCATCCCACACGCCGGTCGCCATCCCCCAGCCGATCAACTCGCGGCCCTCGCGCCGTGCGCGCGGCGCGAGCGGTCGCCCGCTCCAGCCGAAGCGCGCCGCCCCTTCGCGATAACACTCGCGCAACGCCTTGCTCGAAAACGGCAGATTCTTGTTGCCGTCACGTTCGGCATAGTTGATGAGCCGCAGTTCGAGCGGGTCCATCCGCAATGCTTCGGCCAGTTCGTCCATCGCCATTTCGAGCGGGAACATACCCTCGGTCGCGCCGGGCGCGCGCGCGTCCCCGGGCGTCGGCACATCGAGCCGGACCAGCTTGTAGCCCAGGCTCACGTTGTCGCACCGATAGAGCTGGCCGACCCAGTTCACCACCACGTTGCAATAGTCTTCGTACTGCGAAGTTTCTGCCACCGTCTGGTGAATCGCGGCCTGCAATCTGCCGCGCGCGTCGGCGCCGAGCGCGACGCGCTGGATGGTCTGCGGACGATGCGCGAAGGTGAACATCTGCTGGCGCGTCAGCGTGAGCCGCACGGGCCGTTTCAGTTCGCGCACGGCCATCACCGCGAGCGCGAGGTGATAGTACGGCCGCAAGCCGGAGCCGAACGCGCCGCCGACGAAGGGCGAAATGACTTGCACTTCATCGTCTTTCAAGCCGAATACCCGGGTCAGATACGCCTTCGTATTGACGACGCCCTGCGTCTTCTCGTACACGCAGAGGCGCCCCTGCTCGTCCGGCACCACGGTGCAGCCGTGCATTTCCATCGGATTGTGATACTCCGCCGGCGTGCTGTAGAACGCATCGACCCGCGCGGCGGCGCTCGCCAGCGCGGCCTGCGCATCGCCGCGCGCAGGCGGCGGCGGATCGAAGCTGCCCTTGTCCGTGGCAGGCGCCACCGCGCGCATGACCGCCTCGTCGATGTCCGTATTGTGCGGCGTGCTTTCATAACGCACGTCGACGAGCGAGGCTGCGTAGCGCGCCAGTTCCAGCGACTCGGCCACCACCAGTGCAACCGGCTGGCCGCTGTACCACACACGCTCGTCCCACAGCGGCCGGAACGGTGTGCCGCCTGGCGCGACCTTGTCCTTGTATAGCTGCGGGTCGAGCGGCAGCGGCGGGCGGTCCTGGTGGGTCAGCACGCGCAGCACGCCGCGCAATGCAACGGCGGCCGACGCGTCGATCGACACGATGCGGCCAGTCGCGATCGTGCTCGATACGACGAAGCCATAGGTCAGCGCGGGGGCGGTAAATTCGGCGGCAAAACGCGCGGCGCCGGTCACCTTCAGCTTGCCGTCGACACGCTGATGCGGCGCGCCGGTGGCGCGCGAGGCCGGCAACGTTTCGGCGCGGTTCATGATGCGGCCTCCTCGAACGAACGTTGCGTAGCGAGTTCGAACGCCCGCGCAATCACACGCCGCGCGAGGTCGATCTTGAACGCATTACCGGCACGGCCCTGCGCGCCGCGCAACAGCGCAGCGGCAAACTCGCGCACCGTGGCCGCGTTGAGTGGTTTGCCGCGCAACTGCGCTTCGGCGTCGGCCGAGCGCCACGGCTTATGCGCGACGCCGCCGAGCGCACAATGCGCCGTCACGATGGTCTCGCCGTCGAGTTCGACGCCCAGCGCGGCGGACACCAGCGCGAACGCAAACGACGCACGGTCGCGCACTTTGACATACGCGTGATGCGGCGCAAAACCTTGCATGGGCAATTCGATCGCCGTGATCAATTCGTCATCGCGCAGATTCGTGTCGAGGTTCGGCGTATCGCCGGGCAATCGGTGCAGATCCGCGAACGCGAGCGTGCGCGCGCCGTCCTTGCCGTCCAGATGCACGGTGGCATCGAGCGCCGCGAGCGCCACGCACATATCCGACGGATGCACGGCGATGCACTGATCGCTCGCGCCGAGAATCGCGTGAATACGATTGACGCCGTTCATCGCGGGACAGCCGGACCCGGGCTCGCGCTTATTGCATGGCGTGCCCACGTCGTAGAAGTAATAGCAGCGCGTGCGTTGCAGCAGATTGCCGCCGACGGTCGCCACATTGCGGATCTGCGCGGACGCGCCGGCCAGAATTGCCTCGGCTAGCAGCGGGTAGCGCGCGGCGACGGTCTCGTCGTAAGCGAGCGCAGTGTTGGTCACCAGCGCGCCGATTTTCAAGCCACCGCTCGGCGTCGCTTCGATCTGCTTGAGCGGCAAGCGGTTGATGTCGACCAGCACTTGCGGGCGCGCTACATCCTCGCGCAGCAGATCCACCAGATTGGTGCCGCCCGCGATAAACGCCGCGGCGGCATTGTCACGATGCCGCGCGATTGCGTCGGCCACCGCATCGGCACGCGTATAGGAAAAGCGGTTCATGAGCGCGCTCCATTCGCGTCCGGCTGCCCGTCCGCGAGGTCGGCCGCGTCCAGGATCGCTGCCACGATGTTGGTGTAGGCGCCGCACCGGCACAGGTTGCCGCTCATCTGCTCGCGAATATCGTCGGCGCACTCGACGTGGCCCTCCGCGAGCATCGCGACCGCGGAACAGATTTGCCCCGGCGTGCAGTAGCCGCACTGAAACGCGTCGTGGTCGATGAAAGCCTGTTGGACCCGATGCAGCCTCTCGCCTTCGGGCAGCCCTTCGATGGTGGTGATCGACGCGCCATCGCGCACCACCGCGAGCGCGAGACAGGTGTTGATTCGCTGACCGTCGACGATCGCGGTACACGCTCCGCATTGGCCGTGATCGCAGCCCTTCTTCGTTCCGGTCAAATGGCACTGCTCGCGCAATAGATCGAGCAGCGAGGTCCACGCTGCACTTCGAAGCGCCGGGTCTCTCCGTTGACTTCAAAGGTGACCGGCACGCGTTCTGCTTCGTCGGACGGCACGTCCAACGCCCGCCCTGCGGCTGGGGTATCCATAGGTGTCCTCCTCGCTGCGCACGATAGATAGGGCTAGAGGGAATCGATTGGGAACGGGGCGCAAGCCGCGTGCCAAGGCGCGATAGCGCCTTGCGCACTCACCGCGGCTCAAGGCTTTGCGCGCGTGGAGATCGCGCGCAAAGAAGCAGCCGGCCGGCGCATCGCGCGCACTGGTGCGCGGCTCCGAGTCCGCGTGGCCGGTTCGCGATCTCAGATGATCGGCGCACCACCCGTGACCGCGATAGTCGCACCCGAGATATAGCTCGCTTCGTCCGATGCCAGCATCACATAGACCGGCGCCACCTCGGCCGGCTGGCCGGGCCGCTTCATCGGCACCTGCTGGCCGAATTTCTCGACCTTCTCCGGCGGCATCGTCGACGGAATCAGCGGCGTCCAGATCGGCCCCGGCGCCACGCAGTTGGCACGAATGCCTTTTTCGGCGAGCAACTGCGCAAGGCCACCGGTGAAGTTCTGAATCGCCCCCTTGGTCGTTGCATAGGCGATCAGTCCGGGATTCGGATGGTCAGCGTTGATCGACGTGGTGTTGACGATGGTGGCGCCCGGCTTCATGTGCTTGATCGCCGCCCGCGTGATTCTGAACATCGCGCCGATGTTGATATCGAAGGTCTTGTCCCATTCCTCGTCGCTGATCGCGTCGAGCGATGGGTAGCTCATCTGGTACGCCGCGTTGTTCACGAGTATGTCGAGCCGGCCGAACGCCTCGACGGCCTTGTCGACGATCGCCGCGCACTGCGCGGGCTGCGCGATGTCGCCTGGCGCCAGCACCGCCTTGCGGCCCGCCTCTTCGACCCACCGTGCAGTTTCGCGCGCGTCGTCGTCCTCGTCGAGATAGGCAATCAGCACATCCGCGCCTTCGCGTGCAAACGCAATGGCAACCGCGCGTCCGATACCGCTGTCGCCGCCGGTGATGATCGCCGCTTTGCCGGCGAGGCGCCCCGAGCCTTTATACGATTTCTCGCCATGATCCGGCTGGGGCTGCATGTCCGCCGTCCGGCCCGGCGTCTGGTCCTGCTGCTGCCCGGAAAAGGGTGGCGCGGGACGTTCGGTGTCGCTCATGTCAAAACCTCCAGAGGGCAAACGGGCACGCGCGAGTGCAGGCCGCGTGCGATGAATTTCACGATGCATCGTTATCGAGCTGAGCAACCGCCGGGCCCGCGAACGACCCTGAGCGCGCGCCCCGCCAGGCCGCAATTTTTTCAACCGATTGCAAATGTCTGCACTACCGCGTCTGCACTGCCGCGCGCATCGCTGCCGCGCCCCCGCAATCACGCTTACGCACGGATGAGTTCAAGCGCCGAACGGCGATTCTCAGCCAGGCAAATCCCCGTCTCGCCACATTACAGATTGCAATCTCGCGGAACACTGTTTGCGCCGTTGCACACACGCTTCATTCATACGTCATGCCACATTAGGGAGACTTCAATGGCTCAAACTGTTGGCGACTTCATCGTCGAGCGACTGCATGCCTGGGGCGTGCGCCGCATTTACGGCTTTCCCGGCGACGGCATCAACGGCGTGTTCGGCGCACTCAACCGCGCGCAGTCCGCTGCGGGAAAAGGGAACAACAAGTCCGACGGCGCGATCGAGTTCATCCAGGTCCGTCACGAGGAAATGGCCGCGTTCATGGCGTCGGCGCATGCGAAGTTCACGGGTGAACTGGGTGTGTGCATCGCGACCTCGGGCCCCGGTGCATCGCATCTGATCACCGGTCTGTACGACGCGAGGATGGACCACATGCCGGTCCTCGCGATCACCGGTCAACAGGCGCGCGCGGCGATTGGCGGCCACTATCAGCAGGAACTCGACCTCGTGTCGATGTTCAAGGACGTGGCCGGCGCATTCGTCGAACAGGCGACGGTTCCCGCGCAAGTGCGCCATCTGGTGGACCGCGCGGTACGCACCGCGCTGGCCGAGCACAAGGTCACGGCCATCGTGCTGCCGAACGATTTGCAAGATCTTCCGTACGAAGCGCCAGGTCGCAAGCACGGCACGCTGCATTCGGGCGTGGGCTATCGCGCGCCGCGCCTCGTGCCTTATGGCGATCAACTCGAGCAAGCCGCCGAAGTGCTCAACGCCGGCAAGAAGGTCGCGATCCTGGTCGGCGCGGGTGCGCTGCACGCTACCGACGAAGTGATCGCAGTTGCGGACAAACTGGGCGCGGGCGTGGCCAAGGCGCTCCTCGGCAAAGCCGTGCTGCCGGACGACCTGCCATGGGTCACTGGCTCGATCGGGCTGCTCGGCACCAAGCCGAGCTACGACCTGATGACGCACTGCGACACGCTGCTGATGATCGGCTCCGGCTTTCCGTACGCGGAGTTTTTGCCGAAGGAAGGCGACGCGCGTGGCGTGCAGATCGACATCAAGGCCGACATGCTGAGCCTGCGTTATCCGATGGAAGTGAATCTGGTGGGCGATAGCGCCGAAACCTTGCGTGCGCTGCTGCCGCTTCTCGAGGAGAAGCAGGACCGCTCCTGGCGCGAGCGGATCGAGGGCTGGACCCAGGACTGGTGGAAGACACTCGAAAAGCGCGCCCTCGAACCCGGCAAGAACGCGCTCAATCCTCAACGCACGGTCTGGGAGTTGTCCAGGCGCATCCCGTCCAATGCGATCGTGACGAGCGATTCCGGCTCGGTCGCGAACTGGTATGCGCGCGATCTGCAAGTGCAGCGCGGCATGATGTGCTCGCTGTCGGGCGGACTCGCGTCGATGGGCGCGGCCGTACCCTATGCGATCGCCGCGAAGTTCGCGTATCCGCAGCGGCCCGTCATCGCGCTGGTGGGCGACGGCGCGATGCAGATGAACAACATGGCCGAACTGATCACCGTGTCCAAGTACTGGGAGCGCTGGTCCGATCCGCGCTGGATCTGCATGGTGCTCAACAACCAGGACCTGAATCAGGTGACGTGGGAGCAGCGCGTGATGGAAGGCGATCCGAAGTTCGAGGCGTCGCAGGACATTCCTTCCGTGCCGTATCACAAGTTCGCCGAACTGATCGGGCTCAAGGGCATCTACGTCGACGACGCCGAACAGATGGGCGCGGCCTGGGACGAGGCGCTCGCGGCCAAACGTCCTGTCGTCATCGAGGTGAAGTCCGATCCGAACATCGCGCCGCTGCCGCCGCATGTCACGCTCGCTCAGGCCAAGGCGTTTGCGACGACGCTGATGAAGGGCGACCCCGACGAAGGCAACGTGATCGTCGAAACGGCGAAGCAGGTGCTCGGCGCGGTATTGCCGGGTCATCACGACGAGTAAAGCGGGCGGGCGCAGATGAAAGACGACATGGCTACGCGCGGCGCTTCGCAAGCGCCGGTCGACGCACTTCGGGCAGCGGCTTACCGCATTCCCACCGACGCGCCAGAAGCCGACAGCACGTTCGCGTGGGATGCGACGACACTGGTGACGGTCGAGGTGGACGCGGCCGGCGAGACCGGCATCGGCTACACCTATAGCGATGCGAGCATCGTCGCCCTGATTCAGCACACACTGGCCGCCTACGTGCTGAAACACGATGTGTGGGACGTTCGCGCGCACTGGCAGCGCATGCAGCGTCAGGTGCGCAATCTCGGGCGCGCCGGTTTGGCCGCCACCGCGATCTCGGCGATCGATTGCGCGCTCTGGGACGTGAAGGCGAAACTGGTGGCGAGCGGTTTGAAGCCGCAGCCGCGCCTGTTGGACGCGTTGCACGACAAGCACGCGCCTGGCAACCTCGCGCATATCCAGGCCGCCCGCTCGTTCAACCAGAGTTCGGCGCTGCTCGCGTTATCGGTGCTGACCGATAGCGCGATGGAACACTACCGCGGCTCGTTCAACAACCCCGCGATGTGGGCACCGCTCGTCGTCGCAAGCCTTTCGCTGGGGGCCGGGCTGCACGGCGGCAAGGCCCCGCCAATCCGCGCGGTTACGTGCGCATGTATTACGACCGCCGCGATCCATGGGAAGCGGTCGAAGCACGCCCCGGCGAAGAAGACAAAGCAGCACGGGAGAATCGCCGTGTTCGATGATGCGCAGCACCATCTGCGCGGCACGGGTGGCCGCGCGCCGGATGTTTTCGTGCGTGGCGGCTGGGTGCCGATGCGCGAGTATCCGAACCGCGAAGAGGTGGACTTTGCGATGGTGGGCACGGGCGCGGGCGGTGGCGCGCTCGCTTGCCGTCTGGCCGAGCACGGCCTCAAGGTCGTCGCGTTCGACGCAGGTGCGTGGTGGCGGCCGCTCGATAAATTCGCGTCGGACGAAACTCACCAGGAAAAACTCTTCTGGACCGACGACCGCATTTGCGACGGCGAGAATCCGCTCAAGCGTGGCAACAACAACAGCGGCAAATCGGTGGGCGGCAGTACCGTTCACTTCGCGATGGTGTCGCTGCGCTTTCGTCCCGAATGGTTCAAGTCGCGCAGCCTGCTCGGCTACGGCGCGGACTGGCCGCTCGACTGGCGCGAGATGTGGCGCTACTACGCGCAAGTCGAAGATGCGCTGAAAATCGCGGGGCCTGTCGATTATCCGTGGGGACCGCGGCGGCCGCGCTATCCGTATCGCGCGCATGAGTTGAACGCGGCGGCGCTCGTGCTGGGGCGATAACGACAAACGCCTGATTGCGCATTCCCTGGACTTCATGGAACGGGCGCTCGCCGCGGCAGGCGGCAAGGACATCTGGCGGGAAACCAACAACACCTGTCACCTGAACGGCACGGCCCGCATGGGCGACGACCCGGCGACGAGCGTCGTCAATGCCGACTGCCGCAGCTGGGATATCCGCAATCTGTGGATTTGCGATGGCTCGGTCTTTCCGACAGTGGGCGGAGTGAATCCGTCGCTGACCGTTCAGGCAGTTGCGTGCCGAACCGCCAATCGTATCGCGGCGCTCGCCGCTCGCGGCGAACTGTAGCCAGGTGAACGCGTGTTCGCGTTGCTCCGTGCTCGCACAACAAGTCGGCTCTCTGGCACAGCGCGTGCTGATGCTTTGCTGTTCGACCGGAAAGCGGGCAATCCGTTTATAGCACGTCGTGATATACAAGATTCGCCTCGCCAGTTTCCAACTGCCCCGCTCAGGAGTGAGCGCATGCTTTTTCATTGGCAGGGGTCCGCTGCATCGATGTGGCTCAGACCTCCGATGTTGCCCTTTCTCTTCGCACGCCGCGACGCGACGCTAACCGTACGCGCGCGAAAGCCATGAATAGCGGCGCCCCGGTGCCGGAAAGCTACCCGCTTTCCTATTTTCTGCATAGCGCCGGCCCTGCCTCGTGGCCGGTGCTCATGCTCGGTTGGAGCCTCGCTGCACTGTGCGTCGGCGTTTGCGTGGTCGTGGGCGTTCTGCTGATGATCGCGGTGTTTCACAGGCGCGGCACGAGCGGGCATGGCATGACCGAGCACGGCGGCGGGCGTGCCGTGTTTGCCGGAACCGTCGTTTCCACACTACTTCTGCTCGGGGCGCTGATTTACATGCTGTGGGTTCTCGCAGTGGTCGCCGCGCCATCGCGTGAGCCTGCTTTGACCATCACTGTGACCGCGTATGACTGGTGGTGGAAAGCGGACTACGGAGAAGGCAGTCCGCAGGGCTTTTCCGCCGCGAATGAAATTCACGTCCCAGTCGGCGAGCCGGTACTGGTCAAGCTGAAAAGCGCCGATGTCATTCACGCGTTCTGGGTGCCGGTGCTGGCCGGCAAAACGCAGACCATTCCAGGCCAGGTGAACCAGCAGTGGATCCAGGCCGACAAGCCAGGCGTGTATCGCGGACAGTGCACGCAGTACTGCGGCGCCCAGCATGCGCACATGGCATTCGAGGTGGTCGCGCAAAGCCCGCAAGACTATGCGAACTGGTATGACGCGCAAGCACGGCCGGCAGCGCCGCCTGCGACCGTCGACGCCACCCGCGGGCAGCACGTATTCATGCAGCGGTGCGCGGGTTGCCATGCCGTGCGCGGCACCGAGGCGGGCGGCGTGCAAGCGCCCGACCTCACGCATCTGCGCAGCCGTCGCCTGATCGCCGCCGGCACGATGACCAATTCACCTCAAAACGTGATGGAATGGATCGCGCACGCTCAGGAGATCAAACCGCGCTCGCTGATGCCGGACATCAAGCTTAGCCCGAACGACAGCCGCGCGCTCGCGGCGTATCTCGCGACGCTCAACTGACGGGACCCCACGATGGCCGCTACTGGAAACGAGGATCTGGCGACACTTCCGGCAATCACCTTCCGCCGCGAACCGGAAGTCGGCGAAGCGCCCGAAGGCTCCGCCGCCGAGCGCCGGCTACGGGACCTGTGGGAAAGCGAGCCAGGCTGGCGCGGTTGGCTCTCGACCGTCGATCACAAGCAGATCGGTTTGCGCTACATCGTCACCGCGTTCTGCTTTCTGCTGCTGGGCGGCGTCGAAGCGTTGATCATGCGGCTGCAACTGGCCGGCCCTAATGAATCGCTGCTGACGCCGGATCAATACAACCAGCTCTTCACGATGCACGGCGTGACGATGATTTTTCTGTATGCACTGCCCGTGCTCAGCGGCTTTTCAAACTACCTGTGGCCGTTGATGCTGGGCTCGCGCGATATGGCGTTCCCGCGTCTTAACGCGCTTTCCTATTGGGTGTTCCTGTTCGCGGGCCTCTTTCTGTACGCCAGTTTTCCGCTCGGGGAAGCACCCAACGCCGGCTGGTTCAACTACGTTCCGTTCGCGTCGCTGGAATACAACCGCGGACCCAACATCGACGTGTACGCGCTCGGCATGGTGCTGCTTGGCATCTCGACCACGGTGGGCGCGGCGAACTTCGTGGTAACGCTATTCAGGATGCGTGCCGACGGGATGTCGATCAACCGTCTGCCGATCATCGTGTGGGGCACGCTGACGGCCTCGTTCGCCAATCTGTTCGCAGTGCCCTCGGTGAGCCTCGCGTTCTTCCTGTTATGGATGGACCGCAACGTGGGCACCCATTTCTTCGACGTCTCGAGCGACGGACGGCCCATGCTCTGGCAGCACCTGTTCTGGATGTTCGCGCACCCGTGGGTCTACGTGATCGTGCTGCCCGCGATGGGCATCGTGTCGGACGCGCTGCCCACCTTCTGCCGGCGCCCGCTCGTCGCGTACGCGGCAGTCGCCGTGGCCACGGTCGCGACCATGCTGATCGGCTTCGAGGTGTGGATCCATCACATGTTCGCGACCGGCCTGCCGGCGCTCGCGCTCGCCATCTTCGGCGCGGCCAGCATGCTGATTTCGGTGCCGAGCGCGGTGGCCGTGTTCGCATGGATCGCCACGATCTGGCTCGGGCGGCCCGTTTTCAAAACGCCATTTCTGTACTTCGCGGGCTTTGTGCTGATGTTCGTGATCGGCGGCGTTTCTGGCGTGATGACGGCGGCCGTTCCGCTCGACTGGCAACTCAACGAAACCTATTTCGTGGTCGCGCACCTGCATTACGTGCTGCTCGGCATCAACGTGTTCCCCGTGCTGGGCGGCATCACCTACTGGTTTCCGAAATTCACCGGGCGCCTGATGAACGAGCGCTTCGGCAAGCTGACTTTCTGGGTGGTCCTGATCGGCTTTAACGTCGGCTTCTTCCCGATGCACATCTCGGGACTGCTCGGCATGCCGCGGCGCGTCTACACCTATCCGGAAGGGATGGGCTGGGATCTGAGCAACCTGGTGACCACCATCGGCTCGTTCGTGTTCGGCATCGGGGTGCTGATGTTCGTCGCCAACGCGCTGATTTGCGCCAGGCGTGGCGCGCGCGCCAGTGCCAACCCATGGGACGCCCCAGGCCTCGAATGGTCGATGCCGTCCCCGCCGCCGCCGTATAACTTCGCAGTGCTACCGGTGATCGCGTCGCGCCATCCGCTGTGGGAAGACCGCCTCGATGGCAGCCAGCGTTCGAAACTGAAGACCGGTTATCTGCTGCATCGCGGGCGCGAGACGCTAGGCGTGTCGCCGCTCAGCGGCAGCGCCGATGTGATTCTGAAGATGCCCGAGGACAGCTACACGCCATTCTTGCTCGGCTTGTTCGGCGCGCTGCTATTCGTCGGCCTGCTCGCGCACAGCCCCGCATTCGTGCTGGCGATGACAGCGGCTTGCGCGGCGTCGATCATCGTATGGCTGTGGCCGCGCCGTTCGCTCGCACAGCGCGAACCGCCGCCGCCGAGCGCGCGGCCCAGTCTCGCCACGCAAAATGCCGACGCCACGCTGCCGGTGGGTAGTGCGGGCGAACACTCGGGCGGGTGGTGGGGCGTACTGACGCTGGTTGCAACCGAAGCCTGCCTGTTCGGTTATCTGATCTTCACCTATCTCTATCTGGAGGCACAGACCCATCTATTGTGGCCGCCCGAAGGGATGCCCAAAGTCGGCATTGGTGCGCTCAATACAGGGTTCCTGCTGCTCAGCAGTGTGTTCGTCTGGCTCGCCGAGCGGCTTCTCAGGAAGAGCCACAAGCTCGCGTCGATAGGCTCGATGCTCATTGCGATCGCGCTCGGCATCGTCTTTCTGCTGGTCCAGATGAAGGAATGGAGAGACCATCCCTATGGATTGACCGCGCACCTTTACAGCTCGCTGTATTTCACGATCACCGGCTTTCACATGGCGCACGTCGTCGTCGGCCTGGTCGCGCTCGTCGCGATGACGCTATGGATAGGGCTCGGCTATCTCGACAAAAGACGCACGGCACCGATCAAGATAGGCGGTCTGTACTGGCACTTCGTGGATGTGGTCTGGCTGTTCATCTTCACCACGCTGTACCTTTCGCCCTTCGTCCTTAGGGGGCACTAGCCATGCCTGAGCCAGGCCTCGCGTCTTCGCAACCGTTCGCAGCGCGTCGCAAGCTATTGGCGGCCTGCGCGCTCGCGGGTCTGTTCGGCACGCCGGGCATCTGGCTGCTGCAGGTACTGGTGTCCGAAACACTGTCCGCGATCGCCTGCTATGGCGTCAGCGCGCCGCGCCCCGAACCGTTGTGGAGCGGTTTCAATACGTGGATCTTCGTCATTTCGACGGTCGCGGTGGTGATCGCCGTTCCCTGCGCAGGCCTCGCGTGGTATGGCTTTGTGCTGGCGCGACGCAACGGCCACGCCGCAGACCCGCACCCGCATCGCCATGAAAAGCTGCGCACGCCCGAACAGCTTCGCACGGACGACACGACCAGAGTGCGCTTCATCGCGCTATGCAGTGTGCTGGTCGGCACGGGATTCCTGATCGGCGCGATCTTCATCTGGCTTGCGCCGGTACTCGTCGATCCTTGTCACGCAGGGTATTGACGCCATGAAAGCCAAGCGCGTGCGCTTATTCGCAGGACGCGTGCTCCTCGTCGGCTGTGCAATCGGCGTGCTGGGCGGTTGTGAACGCGAGCGCGCCCCCGACCGGTTCGCCGGCATCACCTCGAACTCGCCGGTCGCAATGGACGCAGCGCAGATCGCGCGCGGCGAATATCTCGCCAAAGCCGGCGATTGTGCCGCCTGTCACGACGCGGCGGACAAGACTCCGTACGCGGGCGGCTTGCCGGTCAATTCGCCGTTGGGGCCGATCTATGCCGCGAACATCACGCCCGATCCGACCTTCGGGATTGGCCGCTACACGTTGCAGCAATTCGCAGACACGCTTCGCATCGGCAAGACGCCGCAGAGTAAGTGGCTGTACCCGGCGATGCCGTATCCGTCTTTCGCCAAGCTGAGCGATGACGACGTGACGGCGCTATACGCGTATTTCATGCACGGCGTCAAAGCGTCGACGAACCGGCCGCCCGCCACCCAACTGCCTTTTCCATTCAATCAGCGGTGGGGGATGTACTTCTGGAGCCACCTGTTCGGCAATCGCAAGCGCTACGTCGCCGACTCGCACCACGACGCCCAATGGAACCGCGGCGCCTATCTCGTGCAAGGCGCCGGACATTGCGGCGCGTGCCACACACCACGCGGTCCCGCCTATAACGAATTGGGCTACGAGGAACACAGCGAGCACTATCTGACCGGCGGCGTCGTCGATCACTGGTTTGCGCCGAATCTGACCGGCGATCCGGCGAGCGGCCTGGGGCGCTGGTCGCAAGAGGAGATTGCATCGTTCCTGCGCGCCGGCCACACACCACGCGCCACCGCGTTCGGCGCGATGGCGCCGGTTGTCGAAGAAAGCACGCAGTACCTGAGCGACGCCGATCTGCGCGCGATCGCGGTCTACCTCAAGTCGCTTCCGGTACGCAGCAGAAGCGGCACGTTCGACAACAACGAACACGCGCGCACCTTGACCGCACGGGCAATACAGACAGGCGAGGTCGAGCGGCCCGGCGCCGGGATCTACCTGTCTTTCTGCGCAAGCTGTCATGGCGCCGATGGCGCCGGCAAGTCAAACAAAGCCCCGGCGCTCGCAGGTAATTCCCTCGTGATGGCAGCCGACACGACTTCGATCATGCGCATCGTGATCGAAGGCAGCCAGAGCCCGACTACCAGCGAACAGCCGAAACCGCAGAAGATGCCGGCGTTCAATGATCAGCTCACCACCACGGAAATCGCGCAAGTGGTGAGCTTCATCAGGAATACATGGGGAAATCATGCGGCTCCTGTGTCGGACCGGGACGTGCATCGGCTGAGGTCGGAGATCCATAAGTGACGCGTGCTTGCCCCCCATACGCCTCAGATCAGCTTGATGGTTTATGTCGGCGGCTGATCTGGTGCGCTGTGCGCAGTGACTCGACGATCGTCTCGTAGACGCGCTGGCGAGTTTCCGGGTCCGGCGCGCGCAACGCGAACGAAGGATGATAGGTTGCGACAACCAGGTGTTCGCCGTGCTCGATGGTTTTGCCGAGCGCATCCTGCAACCGCGAGTGCGCATCTTCCAGCACGGCTTTTAGCGCGGTAGCGCCCAGGGCGACAATCACGCGCGCTCGTGTCTGCTGAAATTCGCGCTGGAGCCAGTATTCACACGCCGCAATCTCTCTTTGCGCCGGTGTTTTGTGCATGCGGCGCTTGCCGCGCGGTGTCCATTTGAAATGCTTGACTGCGTTGGTGACATAGACGTCGGCACGCTCCAACCCGGCTTCTTCGAGCGCTTTGTCGAGCAGTGCGCCGGCGGGTCCAACGAAAGGCCGGCCTTGCAGATCTTCTGAATCGCCTGGCTGTTCGCCGACCAGCATGATCGACGCGTTAGTTGGCCCTTCGCCGCCGACCGCTTGCGTCGCGTCCCTCCATAGCGAGCAACGGCGGCAGTCCGCGAGTTTGGCCGGTTGCTGGTCCCGGTCGATATCTGAGCTGGCGGCCTTGCCGCTGTGCGAACGCGGACGTTTGTCGGCTTTGTCATCGGCCATGGTTGACATCCCTGCTCCGCTCGCGGTCCACGACCCGCGACGCTATGAGCGGCGAGTGGAATCGGGCGGAACAGGATTCTTGTCCTGCGACGATTCGAGCGCGTTTTCCGACGGAGGGTGTTTGGCCTTCTCGGCGGTATCACGTGCGCTTTGCACGGTATATGAGCGAGTGGTCGGGTTCGAGGTGGTGCGGCGGTGCCCGGTAGATGCACTGGGACGCTTGCCACTGGACTGATCGCGTTCGCGGCTTGCGTCGCCGGCTCGTTCGCCTGCATGCCTCGTTGTATGTACTGCCATGATGTCCTCATTGAAATGAACTCAATAAGAAGCGCTACTCCGTCAAGGCGCAACCGTCGACGCCCGCCTTGGCGACGATGCCTCGGCCCAAGCGTCAGCGGTATGCGCAAAAGCTCTGTCAGGGCTGGCGCTGACCGCCCTGATGCTGCGGCACCTTCTGCTGATTCTGTTGTTGCTGGCCTTGCTGCTTACCTGCATTCTTCGGATTGCCAGCCTGCGTGTTCGATTGCTTGGTGTCAGTCATATCCACTCCTTTTCGCCGGTTACGCCGGTTGCCATTACTTCAGAGCAAACCGCGTTCCGCACGTGCTAGGTGCGCCTGTCCGTGTCGTATTCGGTGCGTACGCCTGCGGGCAGCCACGGCTCCTTGTGGCAGCACCATAATTCGTCGGTCGGCTCATACATCCCCACCCGGTCGAACGCACCCAGCGGCAAGTCCACCTCGTCGCTGTCCATGTATTCCATAAACGCGACGGAGCCGCAGGTTGGGCAAAAATGCCTTCGCGCGCCGGGCGAGCTTTGCCACGCTTGTGTGCGGCCCGAAAACTGCACCGCGTCGCGCGCGAACATCGCATAGCTGCCGAACACGTTGCCGTGTATCCGGCGGCACGTCATGCAATGGCACATGGACACGCGTCTGGGCCGCGCGGTAATGCGAAAGCGCAGCGCTCCGCACGCACATCCGCCGGTTTCTTCGATGTGGTCGTTAACGGCTCCCATCCAGCTCTCCTCGTCCGGCGCGCTACTTCTCGCCTTTCTTCGGAATCTTCGCGCCCGACTTGCGCGCCTGATTCAATCCGATGGCCACGGCCTGCTTCTGCGGTTTACCGTGTTTTTTCTCGGTCTTGATGTTGTGAGAGACGGTGTCCTTCGAGGTTCCTTTCTTCAGCGGCATGATGCTCTCCTTATCAAAGAAGCAATCACGCGACGGCGCGACTGCCGCATGAATTCGCAGCATGACGCGTGCCAAGCGCGCGGATGGACGGCACATGTGCGCACACGAAGCGCGCTAAACGTCCGCCACGGCGATCACGATCTTGCCGCGCAGATGGCCTTGCCCGAGCCTCGCCAATGCTTCGCGTGTGGCGTCGAATGGAAACGTGGCCGTCACTTTCACGTCGACCTGGCCCCGGTCGATCAGACGCGCGATTTCCGCCAGCTGCGCTCCGTCAGGCCGCGCGGTATAGCGCGCGCCGCGTGCGCCGCGCCTTTTCGCCTCGCTCTGCGAGGGCTCGGTGAGTGTGGAGATCAATGCGCCGCCGGCTTTGAGCACGGCCCATGACCGCTCCTGCGTTTGGCCCCCGACAAGTCGAACACCAGATCCATATCCGGCGCCGCGTCCTCGAATCTTTGCGTCGAATGGTCGATCACCTGATCGGCCCCGAGTCGTCGCACAAACTCGACGCCGTCGCCCGACGCGGTGACGAACACTTGCGCGCCCATCGTCAGTGGTGCTCGTATTCCTACCAGCGGGCGCTGACGATGCAGTCCGTCGTACCGCGACCGCCAGGAATAAGGTTTGCTCACCAGCAGCAAACGACTGCGGCCAAAGCCTCAACCGCCGAAACGAATGTCGCCCGGCTCACAGTCGAAGTTCATCGGGGAGAGAGCGTGATGAAGCAAATCGACCTTGAGCAGTTGCGACCGACGCAGATGACGCATGGCATGCGCGAGGTTGCGCAGAAGATCGAGCAATATCGCAGCCTGTCGGAGCACGACCTGCAAATGGCAATCGCCGAAAAGCCTGTGCCCGTGGTGCTCGGCCCCCAAGGCGCACCGTACGTAACCGACCATCACCATATCGTCGCCGCGCTGCATGCGCTCGGAGTTGCCGCTGTGCCGGTCGTGCTGCTGGAAGATCTTTCGTCGCTCACAGTGCAGCAGTTCTGGCTCACCATGGAAAACCGGCGCTGGGCGTATCCCTACGACGCACAAGGCCAGCGCGTCAGCTTTACTGACCTGCCTCGCCATGTCTGGGACCTGCCTAACGACGAATATCGAAGTCTCGCGGCTTTCGCCCGCAACGCCGGCGCATTCGAAAAAACATCCGTGCCGCTGGAAGAATTCCGCTGGGCCGACTTGTTTCGCAGCACCCTGCCCCTGCCGTCCGACGACGAAGCGTTTGCCCGCACACTGCACGACGCGATCGAAATGGCTCGGAGCATCGCCGCAATCGGTCTGCCAGGCTTCCTGGGCAACCCACAGCAGGCGTAGGTCAGTCGACGCAGTTCAATGCAGGTCGCCTTTGCCGCATAGGACGGTGCGGCGCCGACGAAACACCAGGCAATGGACTCAACGCATCGACGAGGCCGCCACCCTCTATTGACTCGCCGCACTTGCCGGCGCACTGGCTGCGATCGCCTCACTGCCCGCCGCAGGGGTGCCGCTAGCGGCATTGCTCGCGCGCTTGGCCGCATCGCTGCTGCCGGGCGTGCCGTTGGCACCCGCCGAATTGCTCATGACACCGCTGCTTCCCGCGCTCATGGCGTCATTGCCAGTGTTGTCCGCGCGCTTGCAACCGGACACAGCGGCCATCAACGCAATCATCGAACACGCTACGAATGCATGCTTCACAACCTGATCCATGATGTATCTCCGTTTTCCCGCGGCTGCGTTGGGATTAGAGGCAAGCATCGGTTGTGCCTGGTCTCCCGGCGAGCCTGCCAAGGCATCAGTCGACCGACGGGGAACATATGTTGCTTGGAGCGGATGTGAGAGCACCTCTTTGCTGGAGAATCCGATAAACGAACCGGAACTGGAACAACGCGTAGAAGAATTAGAACTGGCGCTTGCCCCACTTTTTGACTCGCCGAAAGCGCCGGCCCTCAGCAGTTATGACGAAGGCACCCGTCTTTTCATTCAGGTTTCATGGGTCGTGGCATCGCGCGGGGACAGTTCGCTCGACGCACGCTGCGTCGTCACGCTCGCGTTCACGCACGGACAGTTCGAACGCTATGCGGCGCTGGATACCGCGCGCCGGAAGGCGTTTCAGGCGCGCCTCGCCGAGTGGGTGCGCGCGCGCTTCACCGACAGACAGAATCCGCCTGTGCTGAACGGCGACTGTGCGGTAGAAGCGGACGTCCCGGACGAACTGTTCGAGCAGCAGGAACGGTGACAGGACCCCGGCAAAATCATTTCGCCGGTACGGGCGCGAGGCACTCGTCCAGCGGATTGCACTCATTGAGAAACTGAGTGATGCGGACGGCAATCGCCTCGGCCACGTCGACAACTCTTTCTGCAGCGCTTGGTCGCGATCAAGCGTCGCGTGGCTCGTCGAGTAGAGCTCTTAATAGCCGAACCCCGTTAACCCCCAAAGCTATTCGGCCGTCAGTGCTTGATCGTGTCGCAACGATCCCCGCGCGCATTCGCCGAATCGAAGTAGGTCCGCAAAGCGGGCGCCGACTGGTCGCACAATGAGCAGATCCTGGCCAGCCAGTCGGCCTGTGCAGGCCATTCGCCTTCCACCACTCGCGGATAGATCTGCCGTAAGAACTGATGCAGCGCCTTTGCGCCGATATTGCCACTGACGCCCAGCAAGACATGCAAAGCAGCATGCGTCGCATCGAAATCGCTAAGCGCGACGCTGGCCGCGAGCCGTGCAACAGTCGAGCGAATCTGCTCGATACCGTTCAGGAACGTCTGGTCCAGCAAGTCGAGCGCGACCAGTTCTTCCAGGTGGTTCTCGTCGAGCAACGGTGCTCCGTTGACCAGCTCCGACCTGACGGGTTGCGCGGCGGAGGTTGCTGCCGCCTCGTCGCGCGCCGGCGAACGCGACGCACGCTGGCGTGCAAACTGTCTGGCGAGCCCGGCGTAAAACGAGCCGATCTGAACCGGCTTGAGCATGACCTCGTTCATGCCCGCGGCAAGGCATGCCTGCACGGCATCCATATCGGCGTGGCTGGTCAACGCGACGATGGGGACTTCGGCATACGAGTCCGCACGTGCGCGAATCAGGGCGGTGGTTTCCACGCCGCCCATCCCTGGCATGTTCATGTCCATCACGATCGCATCGATGACGTGGCCCTCCTCCAGCTTTGCCAGCACGGCCGGCCCGTGCTCGGCCTCGATGACGCTCGCACCGCATCGCTCCAGATAACCTTTGGCAACCAGCCGGCTGTAAGTGTCGTCGTCCGCGACGAGGATCGTCCTGCCCGCGAACCCTTCGAAGCGCTCGCTGTGAAGGTTGCGATTGCCGTTTTCGAACAGCGTCTCGAGCGTCGTGACCAGTTCCACGAGACTGCACGATTTGCCGATCACGTCGTCCATGCCGGCGCGCCGGGCGAGCACGCGAGTCACGTTGCCCGGCTCCGCCGTATAGGCTGCGATCAGTACGTTCCAGTTCGGCGACTGACGATCCGCGCGAATTCTCTCAGCGGCGCTGTACCCGTCAAGAACCGGCATGTTGATGTCCATCAGCACGAGATCGAAGCGCGCCGACTGCGCAAGCATGCTCAATGCCGCTTGGCCGTTCTCGGCTTCGCTCACGTCGGCGCCGATTTTCAGCAAAGCGCGGCGGGTTCTGCCGCGCTCTGTGGCATCGTCGTCTACGATCAGAATGCGTTTGCCGCTGAAAAAGGGCGTGGCGCGCTCGATGATTCGCTGTTCATGGTCGGCCACGTCGCGCTCGTTGACGACCGGAAATCGCAGCGTGAAACGCGTGAATTCGCCGACTTCCGAATCGCAGCCAATCGTGCCACCAAACGCATGCATCGCGCGCTGGCAGTAGGCGAGGCCAAGCCCCGTGCCGGCCGAATTGCCGGTAGTGCGGAAAGGCTCGAAAAGATGCGGTAGGACGTCGGGCGCGATGCCTGGACCCGTGTCGTGGACCAGCACCGTTTGCCGGTCCACCGTGAGCGTCAGTGTCGCCGAAGGATGCGCGGCAATGTGATGCAGTGCGTTTTTGACCAGATTGAACAGCGTGAACAGATAAACGGTTTCGTCGACCTTGAACGTGAAATCCTCCAGCACCACGAAGCGGACCTTGGCGCGCTCCTGGCGGTCGGCAAAGCCGTATTCGTCCAGCGCCTTGCGCGTCGCGGCCGCCGCGCTCAGATAGACGAGGCGGTCCGACGGAATGGGTTTCGCGCTCACTTCGTCCAGCGTCATCGCGATGATGCGCAAGCCCCGCTCGATCGACAACTGGCCGTGCGCGAGATGCCGGTAAAGCGACGCGGTTCTGTCGTGCGGAAGAGCCGGCGCCGTGCGGGCATCCGCCGTGGCGGGCAGCGCCTCTTCCACGCGGTCCAGAACGAGCCGCAGCTGGCTGAGCGGATTGCGCATTTCATGCGCGATCGAGCCGGCGAGCGCGCGCAGCGCGCCGATTCTGGTCTGGGCGACGATTCCCTTCAGGTTGCTATAGCTGAACGTGAGGCCGGCAAAGATGCCGAAGGTGAACACCGGCAAATAGGTGTAGAGAAACAGATGCGCATCGACGTGGACGGACTGCGGAATAACGAACTTCGCGCATAGGATCGCCAAGCCGATTCCCAACAGGAGATTCAGCAGTAACGCGCTAAACGACGGGAAGATGGCGATCAGGAAAAAGATCATCCCGAGCTCGGCCATCGACCAGAGCATCGAATAGTGACCGGCCAACAGGTAGTAAGTGAAAAAGAACGGTAGCGTATAGGCTACCGTCGCAAAGTAATACCACGGCAGGAAGCGCGCCACCGAAGCCCGCCAGTAACGGCGCAAAAGCAATAGCGCACAGGCAACTGTGCCGATCGCTCGCATCAACAGGCTTTCGTTGGGTTGAGGATCAACGAAGGTCCACCACAGCCAGTACACTGGATGTCCAATCGTACCGATCACGCCAACTGCCAACACGCTGTAGTCCGATACCTTGGCGGCGTCGAAAACCACCCGGTTGAGATAGCGGATGCCCCCTGAAATGGCTCTCATTTTCGCTTTGTGTTTGCCTGCTCTGCGTCAGAATTTGAAGCTGCTAATGTTGAACGACATGCCGGCGCTGCCGACCCAGCATAACACCCTATCGCCTCTCTTCAATTGGCCACTTTCCTTGGCCATGGAAATGGCAGCCGGGATCGAGGCCGACACCAGATTACCGGTCTCCGGGTAGATGTGATACATCTTGTCCTCGATTCCGGCCTTTGCTCCAAAGCCGTGCCACGCCGCCTTCGACGATGCGTGGGTAAAGACGATGTCAATCTCTTTCTTCGACACCGGCAGCCTATCCAGCACCGCCGACAACTCGTCCGAATTCTTGTGAAGCTCATGACCGAATGATGTGAAACGCATGTCGCCATTCTTTCCAATGCGATCCGACGGGTGGCAAAAGCCTTCGTAGCCCGGCATCGGAATAGTGCACAGGTCCGATATCTCCGGACGCGCGCGGAATGCAAAGCTGAAGTTATCCGGCTCTTTGGCGACGAGCAGCGTGGCGGTGGCCGCCTCGCCGATCGTAAACGAAGGCAACGTATATTCGATTTGGGCCGAGTTCTTCAACGCGAAGTTGGACGGAAACAGTGGGCCGCCGGCCAGCATATTGAACTCCGCGTTCACAATCATAGCGTTTCTGTACTGACCGGACTTGAAGAGACTGTCAATAATCGACATTGCTCGCGTCCAGCTCATGCAGGCATCGACCACGTCGAAACATTCGGCATTCACGAAGCCGAGTGCGCTCGCCATCATGTGGCTGTTGCCCGGCTCGAGAAACCCCCTGCCGATACCGACAAAAATCAGCAGCTCGATGTGTTCGGGCCGCAGATACGATTCCGATAGCGCCTTGCGCGTCGCCATTGCAACGTGATCGATGGGCGCCTCATGGCTTTCGCACCAGCGCCGGTTGACCAGCCCGCTGCGGTCGAGCAACGTCTTGATGGTACGCATGCCGCGGTCGATATCGCCTTCGTATTCGCTGGAATGAAAACGAATCATATCGATGACTTCTTCGTTGGAAACGACTTTTGAAGGCAGGCTGACTGCAACGTTCTTAATGAGCATAAAAAATCCATGAGAGATTGAATCGATGGGTACAAACATGCTTTGCACGCATCGCACACGAGTACGCAAGATCAAATACCCGCTGGCGCGGCGCTCGTACATTAACGCGTCCGCTCCTCATTACGAATATTGTTCGTGACGGGTTGGGCCCCTGATACGGGTCGATTCAAGGAAGTGAGAGTCAAAGGCGTCGGATTTCGGCCGCAGCGCGACGGGCGCAAACGTTCAACGTCGCGCGTTCGGCCGTCATGTCCGAACAGGGCCGCCAAAGCGAAAGACGAGTGAATCACTTGTCCAGGCAGGAAACGGTCGGGCCAAAAAGGGGGCGAAAGCCACCCCGATCCCCCGCGACTGATCCGGCACCGCTGACTTCGCCGACTGTCCCACGGTTCCCGACGCTTGCCGCGAACAGGCGGGTAAACCCGCTCCGGTTTCTCCGAGCCCGCCATGGGTATGCCGCTTCGCGTGTGGTCAAAAATCCACGAAGATCCGCGAACCGCCATTTTTTAGGGGTCGAAGTCCGAATAATCGTTGCGGACCAATCCTCTGATCGTCATGAGAAAGCACGGATCTTGACCAAGGGGAAAAGTATTAGGAAAAATATTACTATTTGTCCGAAAATTACTATTTCTTTGAGGATTCGGAAAGTTCTTCGGGTACGATCTACCCCGTTCGCAAGGGTTTCGGAAAAAACTGCTGCTCGGAAGACTGAATTCGCCAAGTCAAACGTTTGCGCGAGTGCGCAGGGCCGCACGACACCTCCGAACGTTTTTTAACTCAATAGTCGATCACATCGCTGGTGGCAGCGATCGACTTCGCTCGTCTGCGCGATTGCCGCGCAATAGAAGCTGCCGTCGCTGGCATTGGTCCGCGTTTTAGCTGAACCGCAAGATTCAAATAAGCACCGATTCGCATCATTAGCATAACGAAGTAGTACGTGCAGTTAACCCTAAGTACTCCTTAGTCATATCTCTTCACAGGTCGCTATTCGCAACCTTTCCGATATTTTTTATCGACAGTGGAAAATAACTAGCCATGGTAAAAAGACGTCAATTTATTGGTGGGCTTGCGGCCCTCGGTGGAAGTTATCTCTTGACTGCCTGCGGTGGAGGCGGCGAAGACAGTAGCAGCGGTACGACTGGCGGTACGACTGGCGGGGCGACCGCCAAAGCAACGGCACATGCGGCATCTGCGAACGGCACGGCGATGCCGCCGGCAAGTTCGCTTACGGACAGCGCAGGTGCCGTGTGGACGCTTTCGGGCGGGGTGGCCTATAAAAACGGGGCGGTCGCGGGGAACAACTACAACGTATCGCTCGCGCTCTGCTACAACGGCAGCATTTACGTCGAAAATACCAGCGGGTACTTCTATCAGTGGAACGGCTCGACCTGGGTAGGCTGCTCCGACCCGCGTCTGGGCACGACTTCGGCGGACGGTACCACGCTACCTTCCGCGCCGTACATCATCGACAAGTCGGGCGCGAAATGGACGCTTGTGGGCGGAGTTATTTACAAGAACGGCGTTGTTGTGGGCATCAATTACAACGTGGCGCTCGTACTTTGGTACGGTGGCAAGGTCTATCATTGCAATACGGGGGGCCAGTTCTACGCGAGCGCGGAAGTGGCATCGCAGTGGCTGCCGTGTTCGGATCCTCGCATTGCCACCGCGCCGAGCGCAGGTAGCTTCTATGGTATCAACGGGCACTACGACTACACGTACACGCCGGCGCAACTGGTCACGATCCTCAAGGCGATGGGCTGCACGAGCTACCGCGTAGGCTGTTCGACCGACCCCGCGCAAATCAATGCAGTGGCCAAGCTTGCGCAGACTTTCCAGCCGGCTGGCATCCAGTTGCTGGTATTGATCAGCCAAGGGCTGTACGACAGCACTGGCAAGCTCTTTGCCGGCGAGTCGAACGCATACAGTGCTGCGTACTCGGCAGGCGCGACCATCGCGCGTGCGCTGAGTCCGTATGGCGTCGCCCTGTATGAATGTGGCAATGAACTGACACGCGACGGCGCCATCATCCTCGATTCGACCAACGCAGGCACGAAGGCACTCGACTTCAACAATGCCAACTGGCCCGTGTTGCGAGGTGTGTTCCGAGGCATGATCGACGGCGTGAAGTCGGTGCAATCGTCCGCCAAGTGCGGCGTGAACTTCTGCGTGAACGATGTGGGCGCGTCCGACGCGCTGTGGGAAGGTACTCAACCCGACGGCAGCAGTGGCCATCCAAAGGTGCGTTGGGACATTACGACCTGGCACAACTACGAGGTCTACGGCGATATCTTTAACATCGGCACCGACGGCGCGGGTCCCGGCTTCGATCTGCCGGCGTATTGCAAGGCCAGATATGGCGTGCCTTTCATCATCACCGAGTGGAACACGGGCCCGGAGCAAAGCGAGGCATATCGGGCGAATTACATCACGACAAAACTCGGCCAATACTATCAGGCGAGAAAGACTCACAACATTCAGTCGGTGATGTACTACGTGCTCGACAGCGGCAACAACACCTTCGGCATTATGATGAACGGTTCGCCCATCAATCCATCATACACCGCATTTACGAGCTTCACCGGTAGCAACCCGGACAAGTAAGCCGGCGAGCATTGGACTGCGGCAGATCTGGTCTCCATCTGGTTCGCCAAGGAGGCCAGATCGCAACGAACCTCGATGCCCGTCGACGTGCGATCCAGAAGATTTTCGCCTCAGCCCTGTCCCAGCAGCTGATCGATATCAATTTGGTTGAACTGAGCGATGATGGCCTGTGAGTCGTTGACTCCGAATCCGACGGCAACGATTCCGTCATGAACCGCAAGGCCGCAGCAGAACTCCACGCCATACTCTTTCCAGTAGAACGGTTCGGAGAGCGTCGGCTCCCAGTGAGAATCGAAATGCAGGAACCTGTGCTTATAAAGATGCTTTTTCCCGCGTCTGCGCTCGTGCACCACGCATAGCCAACCATCCTTCCACCGCACTAACTGCGATGATCCGAGCAGGTCTTTCGGTATTTTCAATGGCTTGCTTAGGGACACTGTTGCGCCGCGCTCGTTGATCTCGACAATGGTCAATGGATTCACTGTGTGAATCGCATGAAGCCTCCTATCTGAAACGAAAGGCATCCAGTTCTTCTCGCGGCTCGAACCAAGCGGCGATTCGAGAAGATAGCTTTCGGCAACACGGTTCCCGGCTATTTTCAGCAGTGCCATCGTATTTGTGTCATCGGCGTTGCTGCGCGCACTGGCAAGGGACCACAGGTCGTCTTTCCAGAAAAAGGTTCGCAGATCTTCGAATCCATCGGCAGACTTGTTGGACGCCCGCCGGAAAGCAACGTCTTCGAGCCTGTTCATGCCAAGCACGTTGAGATCGGTGGACAAACGGCCAATGTAGTTAATGGTGTCGTAGTCTGCTCCGTTCAATCTGACGTCACCACTTTCTCTCAATTCGTAGTTAACGGACCTGACAACGAGAGCGTAGCCACTTCCGTCGAAACTCAGAGTTGGATTGCAGGGCTGGTATTCACCTTGGACGTTCAACGAAACGTACTTTGGACGGAGCGTATCGAACAATATTGCTTCTTGAGGACGTTCGGCGACGTATCGATACAGGATAGACCTCATCCCGCCTTGAACCAGTTTCGAAGTTAGCATTCCGGTCTTCTCCAGCGCACAGTTTTGCCGAGTCGGCAGCAGAAGACTTCCACGCCTTCCGGCAATACGGATCGTCCAACGATTGGCCGCTCGAGTTCGCTCGCGCAGACGAGCGGCCTTATCTTCTGAGAAGCGAACCGGCTCCTGCGGTTCCGACAGCCGTCCATGGCCGAGAAACGGCGGTGGCGCATAGGAGGGTAGCGCATTGACGTCTGTGGAACCGGTTTGGCCGGTATTCCGGAGGTTTTGGCGCAATCTGTCCGTCCGCGAAATTCTTACCTTGATATGCTCCGAAGAAGGAGCCGGCGTGCTGTCCTGCAGAAACTTTTTCCGCTCTCCTCACCGCTTGGACTGCAGTTGCACGCGCGGTATTCGTAATGTGCTCCACTTAATCGGCCAATAACACCCGAATTTATGCCCTGTTCTTTTGACGCCAGCTCCCGCGGGCTATGCTCGGCAGAAGGTGGGTCGCGGAATTGGCGTGGGCAAGTCGTCGCATCAGAATCTGTTCGCACCGCGTTGAACCAGTTGCTGCTGTGTTCGCCCAACGCGGGCGGCACGGTATTGCGATGCGAGGGAGCATGACCAGATCACTCGTTCCGCGAAATGCGGCCCATATGAGTTCGCTGGCAGTGCGGCCAAATTGGCAGCGGTGGCATGCGGTCAGACGCATGCGCGCGTTCATCTTCTCACGATTATCGGGCCGACAGCTTTCTCTGGAAAGCCTCTGTTGCGGCGAATCGTGCGATCCTGCGAGTCGAAACAGGTTCGCGCGTTCTCGTACTAGACGCCGCTTTGTCAGCGATTCCGGCACTCCCCGAGCAATGCATTGTTAGTCTCGGCCGCCAACCCTTGCAGTTGGAGATTACGCGGCGCCGTCGAACGGAGAAGGCGATGCGCTTTGCACGTAACGGAAGGTGGTCCGGATACAAGATCGCCCAGCCGGAAATCGATTGGCCGACCGGGCGTCATGCGCGGGCGAGGCCAAGTTCTTGCTCAGACGAATGGACGGGTCCATGAGTGTTATTGGCAGACGGCGGGCATTGCAGATACTGGCGGCAGCCGCGGGAAGTGCGATGCCGCTTGCGCGCGGCCAGACCGTGCTGTCATCCACGCGCGAGCCGCAGTCGCAGCGAATTCACGGTCGCCGAATCAGCGAGCTGATCGGCGCCAATGGCTGGGCCGGCGCCCCAAGCGACGTTGAAATGTGGCGCGCCATGGGCATCAGCTGGGGACGCGACTCGGTAGGCCCCGGGCAGTCGGCCGGCCCCGATGACGCGATGCGTATCGACAAGACCGGCGCCGCGTTCGACAATGACCTGACGCCGGCATTGCTTGCGAATAACCGCAATGGAATCGCCTCGCTGCTGCTGCTCGGTTACACGCCGGACTGGAATGCAACCGTGCAGGGCGATTCCAAGTCGGCTCCTGTCGACGTCAAAGCGTGGGAGCGTTACGTCGACGCAGCAGTACGCAAATATCGAGCGCCGCCATACAACCTGCGCTATTTCCAGATCTGGAACGAGGCAGCGGGCAGGCTGTCGGGTGGCCTGGCGCAGGCGACTTTCTGGCACGGGCCCGACGCCGACGGCAACGTAAAGACCTCGAAACCGTATGCGCGCGCCATGCAGGACTACGTTGAACGCATCCATATTCCCGCAGCGCGAATCATCCGCAAGTACGGCGCGTACGTCGTCTATGGAGGATGGCCGGACCAGGGCGGTCTGGACAACTTCAAGACGTGGCTCGAGTACAAGAGCCCGGTACTGAAGGAGCGGATGCTGGATTGGGTCGATTACATCGATACACACTATTTGCCCGTCGCCGCTTTGGATTCCCTGTATGACCAGTACGTGAAGAACGGTCCCGCGCGCGGCGTCTGGCAAACCGAGATGGGCGACGAATATATGAAGGATCCGCATTATCTGCCGCGCTATTTTTTCGACTTTGCCGTATGGGCACTCGACCGAAACTGGGATGACCCGAATAAATACGTATCCATGATTTACCACTGGGACGGCTACGAACCTTTCCGTCTGACGCATCGGGGTCCGCCAATACGGACTTACAACGTATCGGGCCGCAGCCTCGTCGTGCTGAACAGGACCGTGAACGGCGCGCTGGCAAGCTTTTCAAAACCATTGCGCTTCGATCAGGGCGTTTCCGCAAGTGCACTGCTTTCCGGCCGCGACGTCGTGATGCAGGTTCGAGCGGATCCGGGCTGGCAGAACGTCAGCATAGGGGAACTGCAACCGCCAGCTTTGCGCAATGCGCGCGTCACGGTCATCGACGCGTTGACCGGGACTGCAAGCGCTCGCGACGACGTTGCCCTTGCGTCGAGCGAAGGGTCGCTGCATGTTCGCTTCAAGGTACCGGAGCGCGTGAACGGTGCAAACGGAAAGTCGCCCAAGCACCTCGCGTATATCGTTCTTCGTGGAGTCGCGTAGTGAAGTGCACTGAATACCTTTTCGCCGGTCCACCCACCCGCTTGCCCGCTGTCGCGTGGCTGCGTGCTGAAGTCCGCAACGCCGGCGCGGAGGACTGAATGGATCGACGAAAAAGCGCTCGGATAATCGCCTTCGTCTATGGCGGCTACTTGATGAGGTACGTGTACCTCATCATCGTGGTGCCGTTTTACGGCAGGATGCTGGGCGTAGCGGGATACGGCCGGGTATTGGCGTCGATGTCGCTCATGAACGTGATATGGATGCTCGTGAACTACGGCTTTAGTCCGGTCGGCATGCGCGACGTGTCAAAGGCGCAATCGGACGCGGAGTGCAACGAGATCTTCTCGCTGCATCTGAGCGCGCGCATCGTGCATGGCGTGGTCGGCGCAGCCATCGGCCTTATCGCCACGATGTGTTCACCCGTCCTGGCCCAAACGCCTTTAATCGGTGTGCTTGCCACACTGCTCGGGATCGTATCGGGCATGAACCTCGGCTGGATGTTTCAGGGGCGTCACCAGTTTCGCACCCCCATCGTGATCGAGGTGTTCGGCTTCATGCTAAGCCTCGTGCTGGTCCTCATCCTCGTGAGAGGACCCGACGATGCGGTATGGGTGCTCGCGAGTCTGCTGATTGCCGGCGTGGCGTCGTCGATCATTTCCTACGGGCTGACCATCTATCAGTTTGGCTGGCCGCGTCTCAGGCTCGCAGGCATCGTTCCGCTCGTGCGAACTTCGACGATGCTGTTCCTCTACTCGTCAGGATCGGTCGTCTTCACAGCTTCGTCGACCTATCTGTTGACGCTACTGTCAACGCCCGATCAGGTGGGCTACTTCGGCGCGGCGGAACGCTTCGCGACCATTGCGCTCGCGCTGATGGGACCTGCGGCGCAGGTGTTCATTCCTACGATAACGCGGCAGCTCGCGCAGAACGACTTACAAGGCGCGCACGAAACGACCCGACGGGGCGCGACCCTGCTGATGGGATATGGAATGCTGATTTTCTGCGGCGCGCTGGCGCTGTCGCCTTTTGTGCTTCCGTTGATCCTGGGCGCGTCGTTTGGACCGAGCGCGCATGTGCTGCAAATTTTCGCGTGGATGTTCCCCTTCGCCGCGTTCAACGAGTTCGTGGCGGGCTATATCTTCTTGCCACGCAGAAAGGATCGGGTGCTTGCCGTCGTGGGTATCGCCTCGGGCCTGATCAATCTGGTTGCGGCGCTCATTCTCGCGCCGCTGTTCGGCGCCATTGGAATCGCGCTCGCGCGCGTGATCGGCGAGGCAATTCTATCGGTCTTGCTGGTCGGCACTGTCATCCGCCTGGAACTGGTCGGGCTGGTGCCGGGAGGCCAGCGGGCAATCGGCATGGTTCGGGTTGCATGTGGTTTATGGCCCCACGCGCGGGCCGGCAAGGACGAGTGAAACCGCTGGTGGCAAGAGCCAGGATCGCCGTCGTCGTCAATCCGAAGCCAGGGGTTTTCTTTGCCAAGAGCGCTTTGCTCGCCACACCGCGTGGCGGGCAGCTTCCGCGGCGTGATGCTTCAAGGGCTTCGCGTGGCCTGATGTCTGCTTGATATGTTCGCTCTCGCGCAGTTCCTTCTTGAGTCCCGTGGCTTAATGCGTGGGCACGCAGCAATAATCCACTTTAGAAAAAACGCAACTCGGCCGCTTGAGAGTGACGTCACAAGAAAGGATTCCCATGCCTACGCAAAACGCTCCCCTCCCGTTGCGGGAAAGCTTTAAATGCTCCGGCGATCAGCTGGATGCCATGCTGCAATTTGCCCAGGAACGGGGCTTGGAAGAGCAACCGTTCTGGTCAGTGGTACTTGAATGGGGACGCGTCGTGACGCTCGCCCGCTCTCTGAATCTGATCCGCGACGACTCCGCTCATTGACTGAATGCCGGGTCGCAGCGGCAGAATGGCGAGAAGGGTCGACTGTTAGCGGCAAAGCGGGCAAACTGCACGCAAAGCCAATTTCCACAGCCGAGCGCGGCACCGGCAAAAGCAAACGGCCGGCGTATTGCTTTTCTCAAACAACATCGTTTTTGAGCCGCCTGCCGGTTACATGGCAGCACGTCGCTGCTAACTAGTGATAGTTGACAAAGTTGATGATGTCGTTGAGGAAGCTCAAAGGTTACTTATAAACAACAGCCGTTTTTGACCTCGGAAGCCTTTTTTGATAAGCGAAGAAACCCGGAAGGTGATCCGTCACCCCGAGGGACCGTTTCGTGTTCGCCCCCGCGCCCAGACTAGCGATAGTTCACGAAGTCGATCAGGTCATTGAGGAACCAAGGCAGGATAAGTTGCGTGTCGGAGTAGCTGGTGCCGACAGTGAGTCTCGGTGGTTTTGACGCGGCGCCGGCGGTCGGTGCGCCGTCGGGAGCGTGCAGGCTGTAGGCTTTCATATCGTATACGGTCTGCGGATTCGCCGACGAGGATGTCGAAGTGCACCCGGCAGTCAGAACGACGACAACCGCTGCAAAGCAAAGGGCCTTCATGAGAGAGTGCTCCGGCGACGTTTTTATCATTATGGCTGAACTCCGTCGGCTACCGGCGACGAACCGGACCCCCATCAAAACTCCAACGCAGTTATCCCGGCACCATCCAATGCGCGCGGCCGCCGAGGCTGCCAAGCAAGTTGTGATCAGGTGCCGAAAGGGATTCAATCTAGCCCCGACTTCTGCGTAACCGCCGTCCGGGCGCCGAAGGGGGCCATCAAAGATCATGGGGGTACGTCCGAAACTTTGCCGATGGGGCTTCGCACGCCCAATTGCAGGCAAGGTTGAAAGGGTTCGTCACAGAACCGTTTTGATGGAACAGCGCTGCCCGATGATGGAAGCGTGGGCGGCGCACGTTATGTCGTAACCGTAGTCACTCGGCAACTCATGAAACGCCCCGCCGAAGCGGGGCCACAACCACCAAGGACAAAACCGCGCGAACGCCTACCAGGTTCGCTTTTTCAGCGCATAGCCATACAGGCCGTATTGTGTATTTGTGGCGGAGTCGAAATAAACACCTTGTGTGATACCGTCATCGGTCTCGGTCCACGATTTGCCGTAGTTCTTGCTGGCCAGCGTAATGTCGCGTGGCGCACCTTGCCCGGTGGTATCCGTCGCATACACGAGTAGTACGCCACGCTTACCCACGCTGAGTCCATCCAGTGTCAGACGCGCATCGAAGGTATGGGGTTGCTCGACCGTCCGATTGTTGCGATTTCCCCATGTCGATAGCGCACCGGTTCGTCGCCCGTTGTCACTCAAGTCCTTCCAGTTGCGCGGCGGCCCAAGCCGGGATAGCGCATAAAGCGAATAGGCGTAATCGGGCGGCACCTGCTCGGACTGGAGAGAAACGACGACCTGGTCAGGAAGCTTCACGTCGGGCTCGAACGCATCGCTATCCCATCTCAGCCGGTCCACGATACTTTCAGGTTGCACATCCTCCATTTCTTCCGGCACGTAGTAGGCAACACGCAGCGTGCCGTCCGGACCAAGGTCCACGGCATCGAAGGTCTTTCGCGGCGCGTCATCGTCGGTTACGTGGAGCGGGACATCAATCTTTTTCCATGTGTGCCCGCCATCGGCCGTGCGCCAGACGCGCGGTCCCCAGCCAACCGCGTATCCGCGCTCTGAATCGAGAAAAAGTAGCTGGCCGATATTCCGGCTTTCCGGCCAGTCAAGCTGCGTCCAGTTCTTTCCGCCGTCGCGTGAACGCCAGAGCTTCGTGATGTGCGGTGACAGGCCATTCTTTGGCTCAGGAACCTTGAAGTCCATCCAGTCTGTGCTGACGTACTGCGTACCCCAGTCCTTCGAATACCACCAGGCCCCTTCCTGTCCCGGTTGCTGGAAATAGCGTGTCAAGCCTCCGTCGATTGTGCCGCGGAAGAAACTAACTGTTGAGCGATTAAGCCGCTCACTGGAGCTATTCATCCACGGCTCCTCCGGGACTGCTTGAGCCGCGTTATAACCTTTGTCCAAATCTACAGCGCGGAATCGTAGTTCAGGACCTGCCACCTTTAACGAAATGACGTCATTGCCGTTGATCCGGCAATTGCCGCCCCCATACGGCTTGTCATTCTTCATGAACGTTGTCGAGATTGTCTGCCAGCCTGGAGTTGTCATGCTGTGATATCCGTAAATTGCGATGGCGGCCAGAAGAAGGCTGCCGAAAATGAATGTCCTGCGCCTAGACATCCGCATGTCACTTTGCGTCCATCAGGCGGCCGAGCGCCGTGCTTACAGGGTCGGCAACATCGCCCTTGGTGGCATCCCACGCATCGCCGATGGTGTTGCCCGCAACCACCTTGCCGCTGTCCCATACCTGCTCGTAGGTTCGCCAGTCGCCCCATTCTTCAAGCGCCGGACCGCCCATGATCTTCATCATGTCCGGAAGCTGCAATCCGGCCAGTCCGCCATCAAGATAGGCGAGCGGGTGCGTCTTGAACGCAAAGCTCTTGAACGTGTCGCTGTCCAGTTCAAGCTTGTACTGAGGAACCGTCATCTTGAAGCTGCCGTTTCCCGGCTTGGCGCTGCTCATTTGAATAATGTTTTTTCGCATATTCTGCGCAAGCCCGTCTTCTATATCCAGTTGAAGGTATCGCCTCGCAAGAACAAGCCACGCCTGCCCTGCGGGGCTAAGCGTCGGAAACAGTTTTGCGCCATAGTTCGAACAGTAGAAATAGCCGTAGCTGACGTAATAGCTGGGCGGTTTATGCCCGCAGCCGATGTGCCGCATCATGAAGTTGCTATGCCGGGACCAGTCAGAGGCGGTGCAATCGGGCTGGATTAGCGTCTGCCGCTGGTGCAGCAGACGGGCGGAAACTTCCTTATCGGTCCACGGGTCCCAGGACGTGGCGAAGGCTTTCACCGTGGCCCAGGCGCTGCCCGACGTGACCTTCTCGACTGTTTCTGTGTATTCGCACTGCAACGGCCTGTAGTAGTACTCGCAATGTCCGATTATCGAATCCGCAGCAGGTGGCACTTGATCGTCACAGGCAGTACGCTCCACGCGGGCGCGCTTCGTGTATGACTTCAGCGTCATGTACGACTCCGCGTAACCCACATCCTTGTCTTCATCTGCCATTTTTAGTTGCCCTTCAACTTGATCGAAACACCTTGAGGGACATGACTCTGCGACAGCGACGTTTCGCCATGCTCATTGGTTGTACCTTCGGCAATCAGCTTGCCCTCAGAGAACATCTGATAACGCGTATTGGCAACGGGAACGTCGGACCCGGCCCAATGCGCAACGAAAGCCTCATCAAAACGCCCCCGTAGATTCCGGCAATGGCGGAACTGCGGTTGACAGTCTCTGCGCGCCTTTCTTCTGGATCGTAATGAACTTCAGGAAGAGGTCGAGCGGGCCGCCTAACGTAATGCTGCCGTCCTTCATCCGGATGAACGCGCCGCCCGATTCGAGGGTGAGTTCCTTCTTCGCGCTGATACGCACCGTGCCGTTGACGCTCGCCATCGTCAGGTCCAGGGCGGCCAGCAGCGATATGGCATCACTCTGTGCCTGCACTTCAACCGGACCTTTCGCCGCGAAAATCTTGATGCCAAGCTTCTGCGCGAACAACGAAATGACTTCACCCGCCGCCACAGTGAAGCGCTTCAGCACGCTCCAGTCTGCGTTCTTCCCGGCGACTGCCGACATATCGCCCTGCGCTGCGAACTGTATGCCGCCGCCCGCGACAACAGCGGCTGACGCCGGGGTGCTCATCAGCAAGCCCGGCTTCTGTAAGCCGTCGAAATCCTCCTCCATCTGCTGCTGCGCGTCGGTGTCGGCAGGCTCGGCCTTCGCGCTGCTGGCGGATGCGGCGAGCGCCTTCGCGGTCGCCAGCGCGCTTTCAACCTGCGCGATGGTTTCCTGCATGTCCAGTTGCTGGCCGGTCGCGCCTGGACGGTCGTAGGCCGTGACCATCATGCCCTTGCCCGCGCGGTTCACGCCGTAACCCGATGTGCGAAGCTCCGAGCCTTCGCCCCTGTATTCCAGCTTCTGATTCACCAGGTAGCCGAGATTCAGTTGCGACTTGCCCGAATGATCCGTGCTGAGCTTGGCACCTTCCTGGCCCGCCCAGTCCTCGAAGCGCAGCTTATTGTTCTTCTGCGTACGGATCACGTTACGCGAGAGCCAGCGGCGATTATTTGTCACCAGATCGCGCGCCTGGCTGTGATGGTGAAACGCGACGATTTCGGGCTTGTCCGGGTCGCCGTCCCGGAAGGAAATCACGGCTTCGTCATTATCCAGCGCCACGAAGTGCATGCCGGTCTGCAGCTTGCCCGCAAACGGTTTTGCCAGACGCAGCGGCACGCTTTCGCCACCATTGGGCCAGTTGCCGAAATCCGCATCCAGACGCACCACGTAATAGCCGGCCGCATTCAGGTAGCCATAGGTGTATTTGTCCGGGCTGCAAATGCGGCCAGACAGCGTGCCGGCAATGCGCGTCCATTTTTCCGGTTCGAGCTGGAGCCGGAAACGCCGGTCCGCAGGAATCGCCTTGAAGCTGTTCGAATAGGGCCTCTCACGCGCGCCGCTGTGCGTGACCTCGATGATGGCCATGCCTTTCGGCGCATCGGGCAGGACAATATCGGTCTCCAGCACGCGCGCGCACTGCAACGCCAGCACGTTGCTCTCGCCCTCGTAGATGACCTGTCGTGCGATGGCCGCCTCGTGCCGAAGCTGCGCCTCCCATCGCGCGCCCGCCTGGTCCAGGTGATGCGTGCCGTAAATGTAGGGCTGACCGTAGGTTGTGGCATCGCCAGGCGCGACGTTGGCGGAATCCCGATATCTCTCCCATGCTGACTCAGGGTTATAGTCCGCGACCGTGAACGACTGCGGCACCGTCTCGGTATGGGTTTTGATCGCCGTCACCGCCTCGACGCCGCGCGCTTCGAGCCCGGCCGCTTCGCGGTACGGCACGATCCGTTGCGGATCGTCGTAGAGGTAGTGATCGACGTCATCGGCGAAAACGATCTGGTCGCCGTACTCCGTCTCCACGATAAAGGAGTAGATTCCGGCCTTCTCCAGCAGCATGTGGACGTAATCAAAGTCCGTCATCTGGTGCTGGAAGCGCCACAGAAGAACCGGATACTGGCCGCGCAGCCGGAACGATACCTGGTGATCCTGGATGCCGTGCCGGCGCAGAATGTTCCGGATGATCTGCGGTATCGTGAGATGCTGATAGACCGCCGTGTTCGTGACGGCCTGGAGCCGTCCGAAATGCGACTTCAGAATGATCTCGTACCTGACATAGTCCTTCGTGGTCTGCACCGTCGAGAAGCGTTCGATGTATCCGGAAAACTTCTTGACGGCGCCATCGTCGGCCACCGCGGAAAAGCAAGCGTCCAGGTTCAGGTAGTCGGCGCGCGCAAGCTGCTGCGGGTGGGTCAACTCGATCCGCACTTCGGTCGGTGCGCCCATCTTTTCGGTTGCCTCGAACGATATGACCGACAGCGCCGCCGCACTTGCCGTGCCGGGTACGTCGAGAAAATATGCCTGGCGTCCCGTGACGTCCTGCCGTAGTGGATCGAACTCTGCCACTCCCCGCTCCTTTGAAAAGGCCAGTAATGCAGCGTTAGCTGCCAAACCTGTTAACTGAACATTCAAAACCCGTTAGGTCAACGGCATTAATATGGGATAGACAAGAATTAACAAACATTCACAGACGCCTAAAGCAATCAACTCATGACGCATATCTCTGTGCCGACGCGATAGAAAGGCGCGCGATAATTCGCGCCTTTCCGCTTGACGTGGCAGGTTGCCGTCTGGTGTCAGTGAGAAGTCGAAGCGGCCTGTGTGCGCGCTTCCGTCAGAAGTTCGATAGCCTCGTCAGAGGTCAGGCGGCCTTGATGTGCGTTCTTCGCGTCAAGCGCGAGAACCTGAAACAGTTCCAATCCACATTCGTTGGTCCGCTGGTACTCCTCTCCAGTATCGACCAGCAGTTCCAGCAGTGCTCTCTGACGATACCTTTCGTCACTTGTCAGCGCAGGAGTCCTGCATATTGAGGCCGCAAGTGTGACAAGTTTTTCCAGTTGGCGTCTCTGCGTTTCGCATGAATGGACAGCGGCCAATGCAAGCTGTTCATACTGAAGGGCGTCAACAGAGGCGCGCGGGGTGGAAGGCGAATGCTTGGGGATTTGCTCATGCGCGAGGTTCCGGTTTGTGTTCAGAAATTGCCCGGACACCTGCATGCGAGATGGGGTGGGCGGGCACAGTAGCGGGGTTGACAGACCGGAAACGATGAACGTGAACCGGCGAGCCTTGCGGCTCCCCCACTAAGGGCCGCCCATAGAGAAGAAGGACGTGCATAAGCAGCCAGTCGCCTGCGGGCGCAGGCGCTGGGTCCATCGTTTTACAGGCTGTCAAACCTGACCGTCGCTGTCTTGACGGCCTTTTGCTTATAAACAGATTGCGAAAAGTTTGGTGCGCTATTGGGTGGGCGTGACTTCTGATGAAAGCGTGGGCACTTTTAGCGTGCCGGTATGCCCACCCGTCTCGGTGACGCTGTTCGAGTTGCCCTCAATGTGAATCAGCGTGCAGCCGGCAACCGTGAACACGGTTGCGCAGAGCACGACCCACGAAAGAGAAAACAGGCCGCGCATGATGATGCTCCAGACGGGTTATTCGTCGGCTTCAGCCGACCTTGACGTATGAGAGGAAGCCCTGAAGTTGAAGAGGATTTCCGTGTACCGTCCCTTGCACCTTCGAGAACCCGAGCCAGATCGGCACGGAAGCTGACCAGTTCGCCATCGCTCCCGAGAAGAACACTGACCCAATCGGTCCCGAGAGCGTGTTGATTGACGTTTGTGGCTGCGGGAAAAACTGAACCGCATACTCGTAGACACCTGGAAAAGCATAGGTCTGGCCAGTTGCAGCTGTGATCTGCGCGGGTTCCTGGAAATTATCGCTGGCGACAGGCAGTATTTTCATGGTGCCGCTAACAAGGTATACGCCCTGGGGAAACAGTGCGGTCCCGTCACTGTTGACGGTGTACTGGAATCCGTTAGCCGTGGTGACGCCGATGTGGAAATCCTGCTGATACCAGTTGCCCTTGTCGATACCGAGTCCGCCGTTCGCCTGTCCGCTATTGCCGAACTCAAACGTAAGCACCGGCAGCACGGTCAGTTGCGACGGCCTGTTCAATATCTCGGCTGGGCCGGATGTCGCGTTCCAGTCCGCATTGGCCTGGGGCGTTGCTGACAACGTGCCGTCCGGAGCGACCGCGAGCCCTGTGCCCGGCTTGACCGCGCCGATGGCGGCGGCGGTTGCTGGCGTCGCATCGATCTCGATGTTGCCCAGGTTATCGGCCAGCGCCAACCCTCTACCGGACTGCAGGAGCTTCAGCACGATCGACCCTGAAGTTGCACCGCCCTGGTTAATCAGCGAAACCTGACCCTGACCGGGCGACGCTGTGTTGACCGCCTGGACGGTGCAGTTGCCCTGCGTGTCCGGCCCTTGATGGCTGACGGTGAGCACCTTGCCGAGTGCGCTGAGGGTGCCGTCAGCCGCGAGCGTCGTTCCGGGTCCCGCAATGACGCCGCCCAGCGTTGCCGTTGTGGCAGGCAGCAATTCGAACGGCGGCGGTGTTCCGCTCAGGTCGTCATAGGCGCCGCTCGTTGCGACCGCTGCGAGTGCCGGCTTGCCGATCAGGTCTTCATAGTTGACCGATATGGCCAGATGCGCGAGCGCCGACAACAGCGATTGCGCGAGCTGGTTGGTCTGCGCAAAATCAGGCGAGGCGCCGAGCGCCACGATGGCATTGCGCAGTTCTTCTGTGATCGCTTGATACCACCACTCGCCGGGCACGGTGCCCGGTATGCCCACCGCCGGGGTGCCGTTGGCCGGAAAGCCGCCAGGGTTTTCTGACGGCGTGACCGGTGGATCAGTAGCAACGTTGGCCTGCCCGTAACGGTCCATTTTGGTTACCTGCTTTCCTTAAGCACTGAAGCGCTGTGAGAAGTCGCGTGTATAGCTGGCCTGTTCGACATTGACGCCGAGCGCGAAGCCGCCCGCCGCCTCATCAGCCGAAAGCGGGCCAATCACCAGATCGCCGTCCGCGTCCTCATAACACAGCACCTGCGCGAGCTTGCAGAGTTGGTCAATCACGGCATAGGGCGACTCGCCCGCATTGAGACAGACCTGCGGGTGCAACATGCCCGGCGAGAGTGCCTTGACGTTAATTCCGAACGGCTGCGCGAGCTGGGCGGCAATGTCGGCAGTTGTCATATTGACGAACTGGAATGAATCGAACTGCGCGGCGCAATCCACCAGGTCCTCACATTTGCCGCGGCCGGAAATGGATAGCGTGTGTGTCGTTGCGCTGACCGATTCCGCTACCCGGTCCACGTAGCCGGTAATCACCACGTCCGCGCCAATCTTCACAATGCACGGGTCGCCCTCCAGGACGATAACGGTCGTCGTGTTGGGAAAGCGCTCAGTCATCGAGATATCGAAGTCGGCCGGGATACGCTCCATGCCGCGCGTGATGCGCACGCTTTTCCAGCCCGATATCGTCGCACCGTTGACGGCGAGTGATACGTCGTCGGCCATAGTCGAGTCTATTTCTAGTCACGAGGCCGTGATGCTTTGCATCCCTGACCGATTGAATTGTCAAGCAGTGTCAGGTTCGGGCCGATGAGGTCAACGGTCCTTGCGAGCTGCCGTTTACCGGAACAGGCACAGCTGTATCGCCATGGCCTGATCAATATGCAATTCGTAACACTGCCTGAGGAAACCATGAAATCCACTGCCATCCTTCTTGCCCTGTCAGCGGCGGGTGCAATCATTTCCACATCTGCAATGGCAAGCAGCATCAACCTGAACATTGGCTCACCTGCGCCAGTCGTCGTCGCTCCACCGCCGCACGGAGAGATGCCCGGCTGGCATGGCGAGCGATATTGGGATGGTCATCGATACTGGCAGCGCCGCGAATGGGAGGAACATCAGCGCCATGACGATCGTGACCATGGTCGCGGGATGTCGCGGCACTGTCCGCCTGGCCACGCGAAGCACGGCGAGTGCTGAGTGATTGCGGTTTCACGGTTCCTGCTCCTGGTCGCGTGTACGAAACTGCTCCTGCTTGATCCATTGGTTGCTGTGGCGGCACGGGCGGCGCCGACGTCCGGGGCTGTTGCTCCAGGTACCGATGCGTCGGGCGCTTCCAGCGGGGATAGTTGCAGGACTGTGAGTTCGCCGGGATCAGGCCCGTCTGTGCAAGACGGTATCGCAAGCTGGTACGGACGGGAGTTTCAGGGATATCGGACCGCGAGCGGAGAACGGTTCGATCCGAACGCGATGACGGCCGCCCATCGCACGCTGCCTTTGGGGTCCTACGCACGCGTCACCGTGACCTCCAGTTCCCGCTCAGTCATCGTGCGGATCAATGATCGAGGTCCATTCGTGCGCAATCGCATCGTTGACCTCTCCTATGCGGCTGCGCGGGCACTTGGCATTGCCGGGCGTGGTTCCGCCCGCGTCACAATCGCACCAGCGCGACCGTTGTCGTGTCTGGAAAGCGCTCGGTCATGGAGATATCGAAGTCGGACGGAATGCGCTCCATGCCGCGCGTAATGCGAACGCTTGTCCATCCCGCAACGGTCGAACGGTTGACGGTCAGTGAAACGTCGTCGCTCATGGGGGCAATGATAATATTTGACGCCACCCGTTAGCCTGTTGAGTCCACCTTTGGCACCGAACGCGATTGCCGCCTACCGGCCACCTGGAGGCATTCCTGACTGTCCAGGGTACTCGCTCAACGAGCCTCGCTTACCAATCATTTTTTGACAAAACAGAGAGCCTTATGAAGGTCGTCATGTTCTACGAAGTAGCGCCGGAAGGTCTGGCGAAAGCCCGCGAGCACTTCGCAGCCCACCGAGCCCGCCTGGATGATTTCCACAAGCGAGGCGTTCTGCTTATGGCAGGCCCATTCGCCAATCCAGGTGAAGGCGCGATGGGTGTGTTCTCCATTCGTAGCGCAGCAGAGGAATTCATCCACGGCGACCCATTCGTCCTCAACGGAGTCGTTTCAAAATGGGTGCTTCAAGAATGGAATGAAGTTCTCGCTTAAGCTCGCGTCACGTGGCAGTCGATCACGACAGGCTGTCTCTCGCCAGCAGGCCCTAACAGGCTGTTGAAATTGGGAACGGTGTAAACGGGCTTCGAGGCCCGAGCGTTATGGATATTGTGTTCATGACCTTGGGCGATGAGTGCGATGCGTGGAATGGACGAGATGCAAGAACCGCTGTTCACGACAGTCAAGCTGGAAGACTTTGTACCGGCCGATCATCCGCTGCGACCGATCCGGCTGCTGGTGAACGACGCG